>JBFWOE010000062.1:0-16910 GCA_050250695.1 Burkholderiales bacterium | reverse complement strand
AGCGATAGCCGTGCCGAAAATGATCGCTGCCAGTGCGATTTCAATCATTGCCAGGTTTCCACTCACTCCCGGTTCGGTCCAGGCGCGCACGGTGCCTTCGATGAAATAGGCGAGGATCAGCATGGTCGATACGCGGTAGGTGTAGGGATCGCCGCGCAAAATGCCCGGCGCGATCCACAACAACGGCAACACCTTCAGCACCAGCCACGAACCGCCGGAACGCAACGGCGCCAGCCACAACTCCCACACCAGACATAACAGTACCAGCCCCCCCAGGCTGGCTGCGGCCGACCAGCGCAGTCCGCGTACCGTCCCGGAATTCACTTCGCGAGCCGCAATGCGGTTTCCGCAAGACGTCTGCCCAATGCCAGGCAGAGCTTTTTTTCGTGCTCGGTGATGGGCAGGCTGCCTGTGGCGCCGGCGTGATGGCTGGCGCCGTAGGGAGTGCCGCCGCTGGTCGTGGCCAGCAGTTCCGGTGCCGTGTAAGGCAGTCCGACCAGCAACATGCCGTGGTGCAGCAGCGGCAGCATCATCGAAATCAGCGTGGTTTCCTGGCCGCCGTGGAGGCTGGCCGTAGACGTGAACACTGCCGCGGGTTTTCCGGCCAGCGTGCCTTTCAGCCAGAGACCGGAAGTGGAATCCCAGAAATGTTTCATCGGTGCAGCCATGTTGCCGAAACGCGTGGGAGATCCCAGCGCGAGTCCGGCGCATTCCTCGAGGTCGCGCAGCTCCGCGTACGGCGCCCCATCCGGCGGAATGGCGGCTTCGGTGGCTTCACTGACTGCGGATACGCGGGGAACGGTACGCAGCCGCGCGACGGCACCGGCCTGCTCGATGCCGCGCGCGAACATGATGGCCATCTCCCGGGTCGCGCCGTGATGGCTGTAGTACAGAACGAGGATATCCTGCATGGGTATGGCTGGAGGGAACCTGCCGTGGTTTACCTGACGACTGCGGCTCGCGGGGCCGGCGGTGTGTAACGCCAGTTGCCGTGCCAGGCGCGCAGCACCATGTCGGGGTATTCCGCCTTGCCGAGGCTGCCGTTGTAACGGCCGAGTGCCCGGAACAGGTTGCCGTTTTCGATATCGAGATAGTGACGCAGGATTACGCAGCCGTAACGCAGGTTGGTGCGCAGGTGAAACAGGTTGTGTTCGGTGGTGCCGATCAGCTTGGCCCAGAACGGCATCACCTGCATGTAGCCGCGCGCGCCGGCACTGGATACCGCGTATTTGCGGAACGCGCTTTCGACCTGGATCAGACCGAGTACCAGTTGCGGATCGAGTCCTGCGCGTTTGGCTTCATAGTGCACCGTCAGCAGGAATTCCTCGCGGGCTACCCGTTCCGGCATCAGCCTGGTCAGCCGCGGCGACATGGCAGCCAGCCATGCCCGCGCTTCATGTTCGTCATCGAAGGCGATGACTGGAACCGCCTGGTCGGCGATGGCGCGATTCAGCGTGGCCTGGACGCTGGCGGACAGCGGTTCGTACTTCTGCGCGCCGCACCAGCCTGCTGCCGGTGCGACACCCAGGGCGATGCCGCTCAGGATGCCGATAAGCCTGCGCATACCATTGATTTTATTGATAATTTTATATCAGTCAAGGGGATGTTGCGTGGCTGTGCGTCGCGCCGGCCCTTGTACTCCAACTGGCCTTCCTTGAGACCACGCTCGCCGATCACTATCCGGTGCGGAATGCCGATCAGTTCCATGTCGGCAAAAATCACCCCAGGGCGCTCCTCGCGGTCATCAAGCAGTACGTCGACGCCGGCGGCAGTGAGTTCGGCGTGAAGTGCATCGGCGGTGGCTTTGACCTGGGCGTTCTTGCGGTAGCCGATGGGCACGATGGCGACGTCGAAAGGAGCGATCGCAGCCGGGAAAATGATGCCGCGATCATCATGGTTCTGTTCGATGGCCGCGGCGACAATGCGCGTGACACCGATGCCGTAGCAGCCCATTTCCATGATTTGCGATTTGCCGGCGTCGTCGAGGAAGGCCAGGTTGAGTGCCTTCGAATACTTGGTGCGCAGCTGGAAGATGTGTCCAACCTCGATGCCGCGGCAGATTTCCAGCACGCCTTTGCCATCGGGCGACGGATCGCCGGAGACGACGTTGCGGATGTCAGCTACTTCAGGTTCGGGGAAATCACGTGCCAGGTTGACGCCGGTGTAATGGTGGTCATCGGCATTGGCGCCGACGACGAAATCAGCCATGACCATGACCGCCCGGTCGGCGATGATCCGGCCCTTGAAACCCACCGGACCCAGCGATCCCGGAGCGGCACCGAATGCCGCACGGATCGACTCAGGCGAAGAAAAAGCGACGGGCTGCCGGACCTGGGCGAGCTTGCCGGCCTTGACCAGGTTGAGTTCGTGATCGCCGCGCAGCAACAGCAGCAAGGGTTGTCCGTCGGTGCCGTCGACGACCACTGCTTTGACGGTACGGTCGGCATCCAGCTTCAGGAATGCGCAAAGTTCGTCTATGGTCCTGGTGCCGGGTGTATGCACTTTCTGCAGCGGCTGTGACGGCGCCGGTCGGGCGGATGACGGCGCCACGGCTTCGGCAAGTTCGACGTTGGCCGCATAGTCCGACAGCGGGCAGTAGGCGATGGCGTCTTCGCCGGAATCGGCAAGCACGTGAAATTCATGCGAGCCGGTGCCGCCGATCGATCCGGTATCCGCCGCCACCGGGCGGAACTTCAGACCCAGCCGCGTGAAAATGCGGCTGTAGGTGTCATGCATGTTGCGGTATTCGCGGACCAGGTCCTCGTAGTTCGCATGGAAGGAATAGGCGTCCTTCATCACGAACTCGCGGCCGCGCATGACGCCGAAACGCGGCCGGATTTCGTCGCGGAACTTGGTCTGGATCTGGTACAGGTTCAGCGGCAGCTGGCGGTAGCTCCTGATTTCGCGTCGCACCACGTCGCTGACCACTTCCTCGTGCGTGGGACCGAAGCAGAAATCACGCTGGTGCCGGTCCTTGATGCGCAGCAGCTCCGGGCCGTACTGTTCCCAGCGCGTGGATTCCTGCCACAGTTCGGCAGGCTGTACCGCGGGCATCAGCAGTTCAATGGCGCCGCCCCGGTTCATTTCCTCGCGGATGATGTTTTCGACCCTGCGCAGCACCCGCAGCCCGAGGGGCATCCAGGTATAGACGCCACTGGTCAGGCGCTTGATCAGGCCGGCGCGCAGCATCAGCTTGTGGCTGACCACTTCCGCTTCGGAGGGGGCTTCCTTGAGGGTGGATATGAGAAATTGCGAGACGCGCATGCCTGTTCCGCTTCCGGAAAAACCCTTATTCTACAGAACCCTACGAGCAAGATATCCAAGAACGCCATGCGCTTCCTCCCGAAGTGGCGTCTGCGCAAGCCGGCAGAAGACGCCAAGACCGTGTACGTCAGCGAAAAATTCGGCGTGCGGTCGCTGCATATCGGCAGCGATACCGTGCAGAGCGCGATGCGGCTGGCACGTCCCTATGACCTGGAACTGTCCTACACGCGATCGATGATGGCATTCCTGCTGTTCAACGAAGCACCCCGCAGTGTGCTGATGGTCGGGCTGGGCGGCGGTTCGGTGGCCAAGTTCATCCACCATCACATGCCGCAGACCGAGGTGCGCGTACTGGAGATCGATCCGCAGGTCGTGGCCATCGCCCGCCAGTGTTTTCTGGTGCCGGTCGATGACCAGCGTTTCCGTATCATCGTCGGCGACGGCGCCGAACACATGGCGGGACCGGGCGGAGCTGCGGACATCATCATGGTTGACGGCTATGACGCGGAATCGCACGTGGAGGCGCTTGCAACCCGCGAGTTCTACGAGGCCTGCCGCAGGCGGCTTGCGCCGGGCGGTATCCTGGTGGTGAACCTGTGGGGCGGCGACCGGCAGTTCAACGAAACGCTCAAACGCATCGAGGCCGCCTTTCCCGACGGTACGCTGTGCCTGCCTGCGCGCAAGCCCGGCAATGTCATCGCGTTTGGCTTCCGTGATGCCCCGCCAGTGATGGCATGGGCAGTGCTTGACCGGCGCGCAGCCGCGCTCGAGTCGGAATACGGCCTGGAATTCCCGCAGTTTGTGGCCGGTCTGCGCACGATGAACCGCCACGACGAAACCGGGGTGTATGTGTGAAACACCGCGATTTTGCGGACTTTCAATGCCCGGGGTTTTGTGAAAAAATCAAGTCCATATGATCAACGGATCCGGGGATGACCATGATCGACAGAGATGGCTATCGCCCCAACGTCGGAATCGTTTTATGCAACTGCAAAAACGAGGTTTTCTGGGGTAAGCGGGTACGCGAACACTCCTGGCAGTTTCCGCAGGGCGGCATCAAGGGTGGCGAGCGGCCCGAGGCCGCGATGTACCGCGAGCTGCACGAGGAAGTCGGGCTCAGGCCAGAGCACGTGCAGGTGCTGGGCCGTACCCGCGACTGGTTGCGCTACGATGTGCCCGAGCGTTGGCTGCGGCGTGAGTGGCGCAGCAATTATCGCGGCCAGAAGCAGATCTGGTTCCTGCTGCGCCTGGTCGGACGCGACTGCGACGTCTGCCTGCGCGCCACTGAAAAACCGGAATTCGACGCGTGGCGGTGGAATGACTACTGGTCGGTGACCCAGGATGTCATCGAATTCAAGCGCGCCGTCTACGAGCAGGCACTCAACGAATTGTCACGGTATCTGGTGCGCGGTACTGGCGCACGCAATCGCGGCAGGCCGCAGACAGGCGATGCGGCACGCATGGCAACGGCAAAGTAACTGCCTGCCCGCGGCGGATTTCACGCCGGGCTGGAGGTGAACATGGTACGTGAATATCACGCGCTGAAGTCCGCGTCGCTGGAGGCAGATGCCGGCTACGCACAGCCTGTGCAGAAAATCCCCGAACGTGTCCGCATCGAAAGTTCCGCCCTGGAGGTAATGACCGATCTGACCCGCGTCACCGCGGTGATCGTGCTCGCGGGTGACCCGGTCGACGAGGCACATCACCGCATGATCCAGCGCGGCGTGCGGCTGCTGCTGGTTGTTGATGCGGATCGCCGGGTGCGTGGCGTGATCACTGCCAATGACGTGCTCGGCGAGAAACCGGTCAAGGCGGCAGTGCAGCGCGGCGTACCGCGCAGCGAGATCCAGGTGAGGGATATCATGACACCGCGCGAAGCGCTGCAGGTGCTGGACTTTGCCGACGTCAGCACGTCCAGCGTGGGTCATGTGGTCGCGACGCTGAAAGCGGCCGGGCGGCAGCATACGCTGGTAGTGGAACGCGATGCCCGGGGGCACCAGCAAGTGCGCGGCATATTTTCCGCGACCCAGATCGCCAGGCAACTCGGCATCGCGATCAACACCGACACTGTAGTCCGCACTTTTGCCGAAATCGAAGCGGCACTGTCGCGCTGATCCGTGGTTTTGCCGGGTTATTTCCGCCGGAGGGAGTTGACGCGGCCCCGGGTGCGGATTTAAACTCCAGTCACAGATTAGATTTAGTCTAAATTTTTCGATCTGATCGGTGTTTGATGATGTATCCAGTACCACAAATATTTGTAATTATTTGATTTTAAAGGAGTTTTTATGCAACTCAAGAACTCGAAGACTCACGGCAACCTGAAAGCGGCATTTGCCGGTGAATCTCAGGCCAACCGTCGTTACCTGTATTTCGCAGCCAAGGCTGATGTGGAAGGCCAGAACGATGTCGCCGCCGTATTCCGTTCCACGGCCGAAGGCGAGACCGGCCATGCCCATGGCCACCTTGAATACATGGAAGCCTGCGGTGATCCCGCGACCGATCTGCCGATCGGTCGCACCCGCGAGAACCTGAAGGCTGCGATCGCCGGTGAAACCCACGAGTACACCGACATGTACCCGGGCATGGCCAAGACCGCGCGTGATGAAGGTTTTGGTGAAATCGCCGACTGGTTCGAGACACTGGCCAAGGCCGAGCGTTCGCACGCCAACCGCTTCCAGAAAGCCCTGGACGGACTGGCCGACTGACCGGGCCTGTGGTTTGGATGGAAAGAGGCGCGTGTGCGCCTCTTTCTTTTCTGACGCTGTAATCGACCGGTACCGCACAACATGACTGTACGCGAAGGTAGTCTCGAGGCCCCGACCAGGCACCCGCTGGACTGGCAGTCGGCGGATTTTTACGATGAAGGCAAGCTCGACCATGAGCTTGAGCGTGTTTTCGACATCTGCCACGGCTGCCGCCGTTGCGTGAACCTGTGCACGGCCTTTCCCAAACTTTTTGACCTGGTTGACGAGAGTCCGACGCTGGAAGTTGACGGCATTCCCAAGAAGGATTACTGGGAAGTCATCGACCGCTGTTACCTGTGTGACATGTGTTACATGACCAAATGCCCGTACGTGCCTCCGCACGAATGGAACCTTGATTTTCCGCACCTGATGCTGCGCGCCAAGGCGGTCAAGTTCCGCAAGGGCGCCGTGACATTCCGCGACAAACTGCTGTCGAGCACCGATGCGCTGGGCAAGCTTGCGTCGATCCCGGTGGTGGTGCAGATGGTCAATGCCGCCAACAAGGCGGCGACGGTGCGCAAGGTCATGGACGGCGTGCTGGGCATCCACAAGGACCGTGTACTGCCGGAATATGACAGCGCGAAATTCCGTTCGACCGCTGCGCCCGATGCTTCGTTTGCGGTGAAGGACGGAAAAACCACGCCGGGCAAGGCTGCAATTTTTTCGACCTGTTATGTGAATTACAACGAGCCCGGCATCGGTCACGATCTGCTGAAAATCCTGGCCCACAACGAGATTCCTTCGGTCATCGTCGAGAAGGAAGCCTGCTGCGGCATGCCGAAGCTGGAGCTGGGCGACCTGCAAGCGGTGGCCCGCAACAAGGAAATCAACATCCCGCCTCTGGCGAAGCTGGCACGCGACGGTTACGCCATTCTCACCGCTGTGCCTTCCTGCACGCTGATGTTCAAGCAGGAGCTGCCGCTGATGTTCCCGGACGACCCTGATGTCAGGGCGGTGGCCGAGGCCATGTACGATCCTTTCGAATACCTGGTGCTGCGCCACAAGGACGGCCTGCTGAAGACCGGGTTCAAAAACCCGCTGGGCAAGGTGTCGTACCACATCCCCTGCCACCTGCGGGTGCAGAACATGGGCCAGAAGACCCGTGAGCTGCTGGAGATGGTGCCCGGCACCAAGGTCACTACCGTCGAGCGCTGCGCCGGCCACGACGGCACCTGGGGCGTGAAGAGCGAATTCTTCGAGCAGTCGATGAAAATCGGCCGCCCCGTGTTCCGCCTGATGGGGGATGCCGCCCCGGATTACATCAGTTCCGACTGCGCGATTGCCGGACGCCATATCCAGCAGGGCATTAATGAAAACAATGCGGGCGAGAGTGCGGCAGGCGGAGCCGAGGCGCAGAAACAGCATCCCGTCACCCTGATACGCATTGCCTACGGATTGTGAGAGCCACCATGCCACAAATTACCCGCGATTCCCTGATGCCGCTCGAGGCCTATGCCAGGGCGCGACCCGAATTCCGCGCCAGGGTCATGGCGCACAAGAAAAACCGCGTGCTGCACCTTGGACAGAACCTGACGCTGATATTCGAGGACGAGCTGACAGTCCGCTACCAGGTGCAGGAGATGCTGCGCGCCGAACGGATTTTCGAGGAAGAGGGCATCATGGATGAACTCGGTGCCTACAATCCGCTGATTCCCGACGGCAGCAACTGGAAGGCGACGATGATGATCGAGTATCCCGAAGAGGCGGAGCGCCGGGAAAAACTTGCCCGGCTTATCGGCATCGAGGACAGGGTTTGGGTCCAGGTCGATGGTTGCGACCGCGTCTACGCGATTGCCGACGAGGACCTGGAGCGGGAAAACGCCGAGAAGACCTCCTCGGTGCATTTCCTCCGTTTCGAACTGGGTGCCGCCATGGTGTCGGCGCTGCGCGGGGGCGCGGCCTTGGCCGCCGGCGTCGATCATCCGAATTATTCCGCGACCGTGGCCCGCGTCGGCGACGCCATGCGTGCATCGCTCCTGGCAGACTTTTCCTGAAGGACGCCGTTTGCAGCCGTGCGCGGTGCTGGCCGCTGCGCGCATCCGGTAGAATCGGCGCATGGAAAAAATCCGCATATTGACCTCCGGCTTCATGCTGGCGGCGTGGCTGGCGGGCCCCGCGCATGGCCAGACGCCCTGGGCGGACTGGGATTACAAGTTCGACCAGGAAATCACGCCCTGGTCGGAAATGCAGACGCAGATCCCCGCGTACCCCGTCGAAGAAAACCTGATTCCGCTTGTTGTCGACGGGACCACGCAACACCGCTACTACGTTGATGCCAAGTCGGTTTCGGTCGGCAACGACGGGGTCATGCGCTACATCCTGGTGATCAGGACTTCGGGCGGCTCGACCAACGTATCCTTCGAGGGCATCCGCTGCGAATCACGCGAGCAGAAATACTATGCCATCGGCCGCAACGACAGGACATGGGTGCGCGCACGCAATCCGCAATGGCGCAGGGTCGAATTCCGCGAGTTTGCTGCTTATCATTTCACGCTGTACGCGGAATATGCCTGCCGCGGAAAACAGGTCGCCGGCACTGCCGAACAGATCGTCGCAGCGTTGCGCCGCGGCCCGCCGCGGGCCAGCACGGCGGATTGAGCGGACGGCCTGCCGGGCTACAGCAAAACCAGATTATCGCGGTGCATCAGTTCCGGTTCGTCGACATAACCGAGGATGGCTTCGATCCGGCTTGAGGGCATGCGCAGGATCCTGAGGGTGTCAGCACAGCTGTAATTGATCAGGCCGCGGGCGACCTCCCGGCCGGACTCGTCAACGCAGCTGACCACCTCCCCACGTTCGAAATCACCGGCCGCTGCGCAAACTCCCACCGGCAACAGGCTCTTCCGGCCCGTTACCAGCGCATTGACGGCGCCCGCGTCCAGAGTGACGCGTCCGCGGACCTGCAGGTGATCGGCAAGCCATTGCTTGCGTGCGGCGATGGTTGCCTGCTGCGCCAGCAACTGGGTGCCTATGCGTTCACCGGCAGCAAGCCGCAGCAGCACGTCGGGTTCGCGGCCCCAGGCAATGGCCGTGTCGGCGCCGCTGCGGGCCGCGCGTTTTGCCGCCAGCACCTTGGTCAGCATGCCGCCGCGTCCTATCGCACTGCCGGCCGCCCCGGCAATGGTTTCCAGATGCGGGTCGCCGGCGACGGCTTCTGCAATCAGCGTGGCATCCGGATACTTGCGCGGATCGGCGCTGTAGAGGCCGCGCTGGTCGGTCAGGATGACCAGCGCGTCGGCTTCGATCAGGTTGGTGACCAGCGCCGCCAGCGTGTCATTGTCGCCGAAGCGGATTTCGTCCATCGCCACGGTATCGTTTTCATTGATGACCGGAATCACGCCGAGGTCGAGCAGGGTGCGCAGTGTCGAGCGTGCGTTCAGATAGCGCTTGCGGTCGGAAAGGTCGTCGTGTGTCAGCAGAATCTGCGCGGAACGAAGGCCATGGCTGCGGAAGCAGGATTCGTAGACCTGGACCATGCCCATCTGTCCCACAGCGGCGGCGGCCTGCAATTCATGCAGGGCGTGCGGCCGGCGCGACCAGCCCAGCCTCTGCATGCCTTCGGCTATGGCGCCGCTGGACACCAGCACGACCTCGCGACCTTCAGTACGCAGGCGCGCGATCTGTTCCGCCCACCCGGTCAGGGCGGCGTGATCGAGTCCCAGCCCCGCGTTGGTCACCAGTCCGCTGCCGACCTTGATGACCAGCCGCCGGGCTTTCTTGACCAGCGATTCCTCAGTGCCGCGGCTATTCATGCGTCAGCCTCCGCTGCGGTTTTGCGCGGCTTTGCGTTCTGCAGATGATCCATGACGGCGTATACCAGTGCCCGGCAACCCTCTCCGTTGACGGCTGAAATGGCAAAATTTTTCCGTTTCAATCCAAGTTTTTTCAGCAGTGTTTTCACGTATGTTTCGCGCTCGCCTTCGGGAATCAGGTCCATCTTGTTCAGCACCAGCCAGCGCGGTTTGCGGTACAGGGCCTCGTCGTACTTGCGCAGTTCGCGCACCAGCGCCCTGGCGTCGCGTACCACGTCGGCATCGGGATCCGCCGGCATGACGTCGATGACATGCAGCAGCAGCCGGGTGCGTGCCAGGTGGCGCAGGAACTGGTGGCCAAGTCCCGCGCCTTCCGCGGCGCCTTCGATCAGGCCGGGAATGTCGGCGACCACGAAACTGCGGTTGTCATCGACCCGTACGACGCCGAGGTTCGGATGCAGGGTGGTGAACGGATAGTCGGCAACCTTGGGGCGTGCCGCCGAGATGGCGCGTATCAGCGTTGACTTGCCGGCGTTGGGCAGTCCCAGCAATCCGACGTCGGCCAGCACTTTCAGTTCCAGCCTGAGGTAGCGCGAAACGCCGGGTTGACCAAAGGTGAACTGCCGCGGCGCGCGGTTGGTGCTCGACTTGAAATGCAGGTTGCCCAGTCCGCCGCTGCCGCCCTGAGCGAGGGTTACCCGCTCGCCGTCGCGCGCCAGATCGAACAGGATCTCCCCGGTTTCCTCATCGCTGACCACGGTGCCCACCGGCATGCGCAACACGATATCCGGGGCGGCGCGGCCGAAGCAGTCCGAGCCCATTCCTTTCTGGCCGTTTTTGGCGCGGTGGATGCGGGCGTAACGGTAGTCAATCAGCGTGTTGATATTGCGGTCGGCCACAGCGTAGATGCTGCCACCGCGGCCTCCGTCGCCGCCGTCAGGGCCACCGCGCGGCACGAACTTCTCCCGGCGAAAGCTGGCGACGCCGTCACCGCCCTTGCCGGCATGCACTTCGATGCGCGCTTCGTCAATGAATTTCATGGGGACACCAAACAAAAAAGGCCCTGTCGTTCAACAGGGCCTTCAGGCAACAATGCCGGAAAAATCAGGCGGGAACGACGCTCACGGTCTGGCGCTGCCGCGGCCCTTTTGCGGCAAACTGCACGCGACCGTCAACCTTGGCGAACAGCGTATGGTCACGGCCGATGCCGACATTTTCGCCGGGGTGCACGCGGGTGCCGCGCTGGCGCACGATGATGCTGCCTGCGGGAATCAGTTCGCCGCCAAAGCATTTGACGCCGAGACGTTTCGATTCCGAATCGCGGCCGTTGCGAGAACTGCCGCCTGCTTTCTTGTGTGCCATGGTGCGTGCTCCTTAGCCTGCAATAGCGGTGATTTCGAGTTCGGTGAAGTTCTGCCGATGCCCCTGGGATTTGCGGTAGTGCTTGCGCCGGCGCATCTTGAAAATATGCACCTTGTCGCCGCGCCCCTGCGCGACAACCTTCGCTTTGACGGCCGCGCCGGAGAGCATCGGGCTGCCAAGCTTGACGTCGCCATCAGCGGCGATCATCAAAACCTGATCCAGCGTGACTTCGGAACCCACGTCGCCGTCCAGCTGCTCGACCTTGATTTTCGTGCCGGCACTCACGCGATACTGTTTGCCGCCGGTTTTGACTACCGCATACATGATGAATCCCTCTGCTCGAACTGCGGAAAGCCGCGAATTATACAAGTCCGCTGTGTTTCAGTCAAAACCCCTGATACCCTGCCTCGTTCTGGATAACCCTTAAAAATCATGTAGATATGTCTGAGGGTTGGCCTTGGCAGGGTTTGCGGACAACGAACAGTGCGGCCGGAATTGCTATTATTCATCTTTTTCCCTTCACCGTGTTCCTCGACGACCTCCGCCAGTTGCTCGCCGCCGACATGCAGGCCGTGGATCGCGTGATCCGCGATCACCTGCACTCGGAGGTATTGCTGATCAGGCAGGTGGCCGAATACATCATCGGTAGTGGCGGCAAACGCCTGCGGCCGGCCCTCGTGCTGTTGTCGGCCAATGCGCTGGGTTACCGCGGCACTGCGCATCACGCGCTCGCGGCCGTCGTGGAATTTATCCATACGGCAACGCTGCTGCACGATGATGTGGTCGACGAGTCCGCGCTGCGGCGGGGGCGGCCGACGGCCAACCGGTTGTTCGGAAATTCCGCCTCGGTACTGGTCGGCGATTTCGTCTACTCCCGGGCTTTCCAGATGATGGTGAACGTCGATGACATGAGGATATTGCGGTTGCTGGCCGATACCACCAATGTCATTGCCGAGGGTGAGGTTCTGCAGTTAATGAATTGCCGCAACGCCGAAATCGACGAAGCGGGCTATCTGCAGGTGATACGCTACAAGACGGCCAAGCTTTTCGAGGCCGCCGGCCAACTGGGAGCGATCCTGTCGGACGCGCCCCCCGGGGTGGAATCGGCGATGGCGACGTATGGCGGCCACCTGGGTACGGCATTTCAGCTGATCGATGACGTGCTCGATTATTCGGGCGATTCCGGAGTCATCGGCAAGAACGTGGGCGACGACCTGGCGGAGGGAAAGCCGACTTTGCCGCTCATCCGTGCCATGCAGCACGGAACGGAGGCGGATGCGGCGCTGGTGCGCCATGCGGTATCGACCGGAGGTCTGACGGAACTGGACGGAGTCCTCGCGGCCATACGCCGCTCCGGCGCACTGGACTATGCCCGCCGGCAGGCCGAGGCGGAAGCGCAGGCCGCCAAGGCTGCGCTCGAGCCCTTGCCGCACACGCGATTCCGCGATTCTTTGATACAATTGGCATCGTTCGCGGTTACGCGGACGCATTGAAAGCAAGGGCACGTGCAGCGTGCCCTTCTTGTTTGTGGCATTCGGGGTGTAGCTCAGCCTGGTAGAGTACTGCGTTCGGGACGCAGGAGTCGGAGGTTCGAATCCTCTCACCCCGACCAGGATTTTCTGCGGGCCATCCTTGCCATTCCGCCCGGAATGGCGCTTCCGTTGTGCGGGAGGGGGATGGCAGTCGCAGCCTTATGTGATGAAGCTCGCGATCTTTCCGGATGCGCGTTTTTCCTGCGTCCGCACCAGAGCATGCGGGCCTGCGCTTCCACCCGGCGGACAGTACAATCAGGCGCATGTGCTGCCGTCCGGCCACCCGGCATTCGGCAGCAGTGCGGGTCAGCGCCCATTTTCGCAATCGGGGAGGCGGGGAAAGTCGATGATGACCAAGATTCTGCTTGTAGCGGTCGTGATCGTCGCGGCTTTTTTCCTGGCGCGCGGCCTGCGCAGGCGTGCGGACGATGGCAGCGGGCAACCACCCCGGACGGGTGGAGGCGACATGGTGCGCTGCGCCCGCTGCGGAATCCACCTGCCGCGCGACGAGGCGCTGGGCTCGGCGGAATCGTATTTCTGCTCGGCGGATCATGAACGGGAATACCGGGACAACCACCGGGATCGCGGATGATTTTCACGCCGCAGCGAATCCGCTATGCCGGGGCACCGTCACAGGTGCCGGACGCCTATTGGCGGTCCCTGCTGCTGTTCAACGGCTACCGTGCCGCGGCGGCGTCCCTGCTGCTGCTGGCCGTGGTCTTCTGGGGTCCGACATTGCAGTTCGGGTCGCGGGACATGCGCCTGTTCATCATCAGTGCCGCTGGCTATGTGGCGTTTGCGATCGTGATGTTCGTGGTCATCCGTACGCGCGAGCGTTTCAACTGGCAGCTGGCGATCCAGGTAGGCGGCGATATCGGATTCGTGGTGTTGCTGATGTATGCAAGCAGCGGGCTGTCGAGCGGCCTGGGTCTGCTGCTGCTGACGTCGCTGGCCGCAGCCGGCTTGGTGACGCGAGGGCAGCTGACCCTGTTTTTTGCCGCCATCGCATCGATTGCGATATTGCTCGAGCATACCTATGAAGTGTTGCGTTTTTCGGAAAGCGGCGCGCAGTACGCCCAGGCCGGCCTGCTGTCGGTGGCTTATTTTGCGATCGCCTGGCTTGCGCATACACTGGCCACACGTTCCATGGTCAGCGAGCAACTCGCCGCGCAGCGGGAAATCGATCTCGCAAACCTGGCCCAGGTCAACCAGCTGGTGATCCAGGACATGGAGCATGGCGTGATCGTCGTCGACGGCGAAGGCGTCGTGCGACAGATCAATACCGCGGCCGAACACATGATCGGCGGACTGCGAGGCAGTGGCCCGGTTGCGCTCAAGGATCACATGCCCCTCCTGTATTCCCGTTTCGAAACGTGGCTGCGCGACCAGCACGGGCACGATATCGACGAATTCGAAATCGGCACCGGCCTGCGCGCGCGGCTGGTACCGGTGGCGCCGCGGCGCGGCGCCGGTGCGGTCATTTTCCTGGAGGACCTGGAGCGCATCCGTGCAGAGGCGCGGCAGATGAAACTGGCGGCACTGGGGCGGCTGACGGCAAACATCGCCCATGAGATCCGCAACCCGCTCGGCGCCATCAGCCATGCCGCGGAATTGCTGCAGGAGGAGTCCGGCGTATCAGCAGGCGCGCGGCGGCTGACCGCGATCATCCGCGACAATACGCGACGGCTGGACCGCATGGTCAACGACGTACAGGCGCTGAACCGCGGCGAGCGCGCAAAACGGGAGCGTTTCAACCTCGCGACTTACCTGCACAACTTCGTCGAGCAGTTTGTTGCCACAGAAAAGCTTGCGCCCGGCGTCATTGACCTGCAGCTGACGCAGGAACCGTACGTGCTGTTTGATCGCGACCACCTGAATCAGGTGTTGTGGAACCTGTGTCAGAACGCGCTGCGTCATTCGCGACGTGTTCAGGGAAGCATCCGCCTGCTGGCCAACCGCGCCGCACGGGGCAATGCGGTAAGATTGGAAATCGTTGACGACGGTCCGGGCATGCCGCCGGAATCGCGCAGCAAGCTGTTCGAGCCGTTTTTCACCACCTCGCCGGGAGGCACGGGGCTCGGACTCTACCTGGCGCGGGAAATCTGCGAGGCCAACGGTGCGTCGCTCGAATACGTTGAGGCTGCCGGTGGCGCACGTTTCGCCGTGACTTGCGCGGCTGGCTGAAGGGGGAGCATTGGCAACCGGTCAGATACTGGTGGTTGATGACGAGGCGGACATCCGGGAACTGCTCGGCATGACGCTGATCCGGATGGGCCTGGAACCGCATTGCGCTGGCAGCGTGTCCGAGGCGCTGTCGCTACTCGGGCAGAATACCTTCGAACTGTGTCTCACGGACATGCGGCTGGCGGATGGCGACGGGCTGTCCATCGTCGAGCACATCACGAAGAATCATCCCAGCCTCCCGGTTGCGGTGATTACCGCTCATGGCAGCGCCGAAAACGCGGTGGCCGCACTGAAAGCCGGAGCATTCGACTATCTCGGAAAGCCGGTATCGCTGGATCAGCTGCGCGCGCTGGTGCGGTCCGCGCTGAAACTACCACGACCTGGTGTCGACCGTCGCGGCACCGATGCGGATTCCGCGCCGGTTCCGGGCACTCCGCACCTGATCGGCAGTTCGCCGCTGATGATGCAGGCGCGCCAGATGATCGACAAGCTGGCGCGCAGCCAGGCCCCGGTGCAAATTCGCGGCGAATCCGGCAGCGGCAAGGAACTGGCCGCGCGCCTGATCCACCTCAACGGCGCGCGCCGGGATAATGCATTTGTTGCCGTGAACTGCGGCGCAATCCCCGAAAACCTGATGGAGTCGGAGTTTTTCGGACACAAGAAAGGTTCCTTTACCGGCGCAGTTGCCGACCACGACGGTTTTTTCCAGGCAGCCAGTGGCGGTACGCTCTTCCTGGACGAGGTCGGCGACCTGCCGCTGCCGATGCAGGTCAAGCTGCTGCGCGCGATCCAGGAGAAACGCGTGCGCAAGGTGGGTTCGACCAGCGAAGAGCCGGTGGACGTGCGCATCATCAGTGCGACCCATCGCCATCTTGCCGATGAGGTGCAAAGCGGGTCGTTCCGGCAGGATCTGTATTACCGGCTTAACGTGATCGAGCTGCGCATGCCGGCTTTGCGCGAACTGCGCGAAGACATTCCGCGCTTTGCCGAGGTGATACTGGCGCGCCATGCGGTCGACGGACGCAGGCCGGTTCTGTCGGCCCCGGCGGTAGCGGCGCTGCAGACCTACCATTTTCCCGGCAACGTGCGTGAACTGGAAAACATACTCGAACGCGCGGTGGCCCTGGCGAGCGGGGACGAAATAGCCGAGGAAGATCTCCAGCTTGCCGCTGAACGTCTGCCGGAAGTCGATGAGCGGATCGAAGGATTGCCGCTGCCCGAGCGGCTGGAGGCCGTGGAGCGCAAGGCGATCATGGAGGCGCTGGAACGCACCCGTTACAACCAGACGGCAGCAGCAAAGCTGCTCGGGATCTCCTTCCGCGCATTGCGTTACCGCATCCAGCGCCTGGGCATCAAGCAGGAACTCGACCCCCGATCCTGAATGTCCGGGATGAACATCGACTCCGCCGGATTTGTCAAAGGCGTTTCCTACGTTGCTTCGCCGAACTGCGACGAACGCCCGCCGGATGCGGCGATAGAGCTGATTGTCATCCACAGCATCAGCCTGCCGCCCGGCGTTTACGGGGGCCCCCACATCATCGATTTGTTCACAAACCGGCTTGATCCGCTGGCGCACCCGTATTTCGCCGGCATCGCGGCACTGCGGGTGTCGGCGCACTTCCTGATTCGCCGCGACGGATCGTTGCTGCAGTTCGTACCCTGTGCTCAACGGGCCTGGCATGCGGGGGAGTCATCGTGGCGGGGGCGTCCGCGCTGCAACGATTTTTCAGTCGGCATCGAGCTCGAAGGCAGCGACGAATCCGGGTTCGAGGATGCGCAGTACACCCGCCTTGCTGCCTTGGCGCGGGCGTTGCATGCGCATTATCCGATTGTCGCCAGCGTCGGCCATGCCGATATCGCCCCTGGGCGCAAGACCGACCCCGGCCCCCGTTTTGACTGGGCGCGGTATACGGCTGGCCTCAGAAACAATAATAAAAACAATTAGTTAAATCGTACCCATAGCGGTTCCCGGGGGTTTAGTCAATCACCACCCTCGCGCCCGTTTTTCGGCTTCGATCCGCTCCCCGCGAGACATATCCCGGCAATAGGGCTGCACAAATTTTGTGCAATTA
>JBFWOE010000061.1:0-16980 GCA_050250695.1 Burkholderiales bacterium | reverse complement strand
GTCAGGCAACGCTACGTCAGCGATGAACCGGTCGAGCCCGATCCGGAGCATCTGGTCGCGCGACGAGAATTCGAGGCACTGCCCGAGAACAGAATCGTCGTTTCCGAGACTCTCGATATGCCACACCGGCTGGTTGTCACCACCGAACGAGCCTTACAGCGGCCAAAGCACCGGGATCTTCGGAATCTGCCGACAACTGAGCGCCGTGCTTTGGATGTTTCGGTCAGTGAGACAAGCCTGCCACGCGCACTTCGGATCATGGATGCGTTGATCAAGGCGCTGGACGCGCGAGGCATGCATTTGCGCATCGAACCGGACGGAAATCGGCGCACCTGCCTGACGCTCCAGGGCCAGGTCCTCGCAATCCGTCTCGTAGAGAGCATCTCGCGCACAGAGCGTGAGTTCACCGAGAAGGAACGCCAGGATATAAAGAAGTACGGTTATGCCTATCTTCCGAACCGCTACTCATACGAGCCCATGGGCATGTTGAAGCTCGGAATCATCGGCACCTATCACAGCGATTTTCACAAGACCGTGGCCGATGGCAAGCGTCAGCGCATCGAGCAGCGCCTCAACGAATTCGTCGTCAAGCTTGAGGCGGAAGCCGTTCGCCGAAAGCGGCATGAAGAACATCTCGAACGGCAGCATCGGCTTTGGGAGAAGCAGGAACGCCGGCGACGCGAACGCGAAGAGCAGAAGCGAAAGGAAATCGAAAGGTTAACTGCCCTAGAAGAGGAGACACGTGACTGGAAAAGGGCGGAAGATATTCGCGCCTATGTTGCTGCTGTCGAAACGAAGGCGACGCACGAGTACGGCCGCATTGGACCGGACAGCGAGCTCGGGCAGTGGATAGCATGGGCGCGGCACAAAGCAGACTGGATCGATCCGCTCGTCAATGCCAAGTGCCCGGTGCTCGATGACAAATAAGGAGGGGTAGCCGGTCAGGCGGCGCGCAGCGGCACGACGTTGCGGACGGTAAGCGATTCAAGATAATCCGCCCACTTCTGCAGCCATTCCCGTGCCTCGGCGTCATACCGATGCCGGTCATAGATAGCGCTTACCGAGCTATCGACGTGATTCAGGATGCGGTCCTGCACGACGCGCGGGCAGCCGAGCTTCGCCAGTCCTGTGGCCGCCGTACGGCGCAAATCATGAACCGTCCACGCCACCTCAATTGGGTCGGCCCGCTGTTCATCCTTGGTTTTCTTACGCGCCACGTATTGCGCGAGGCCGAGCGCTTTCTGACCCACATGCTGTTCGCCCATTGGCGAAAGAAAAACGAAGATGTCGTGCAACGCACTGCGTGCCTTTAATAGTTCAACAGCCTGGCTTGGCAGCATTACGGCATGGGGTTCACCGTTCTTGGTCTCGCGGATCGTCCAGACCGCGCGCTCAAGATCGATATCGCGCCAGAGCGCAGCAACCACTTCGCCCGAGCGGCAACCGGTGAACAGCACCAAGGTAAGCGCATCGCGCACGGTACGGCTGTAGGGGCTGTGTGGCAGCCACCGCATGAATGTCGCGAGCTCGGCATCGGTAAAAGCGCGTTTCCAGCGCACCTGGGGTGCGCCCTTGATACCCAGCGTCGGAAACACAAAATCATCGGGAATGCGCCCTTGTTCTGCGGCGTGGGCATAGGCGCAACGTATGCGGGAAAGCAGATAAGTTCCTCCGCGGGGCGCTCGCTTCAACATCGGTCGGATGACCTCGTCCTGCAGTTCACGCCTCGTCAATGCGGTTGCAGCGCGATCGCCAAGCTTCGGAAGCAGATCACGGCGTAACAGCCGTGCACCCTCGGCACCTCTCTTCTGCGTATCCAGCTTTTCTGTAATGAAATCCTCTACGAGTTTCTCCACCGTATAACTCGCCAGTTTCTCGGCTTCACGCTGCCGCCGTGCTTCTGTGCGTACCTGCTGTTTCTGCAGTTGCGGATCGACGCCCCGTTCCCGTTCAAGTTTGAGCCTCCCCAATGCCTTACGGGCTTCCGCCAGGGTCATGGGACCAAACTCCCCAAGCTTGATCTCACGTAGCGCGCCATCACGCGCCCGATAGCGGTGGAAAAACACGCGGGCGGCATTGGTGCGGCGTATACGTAACCCCGGGTAATCGGGATCACCACACTCGTCACCTGAGCGCATGTCGGCGATAATCCGAGGAGTCAGTATTGGTGGCGGTTTTCTCATGTCGATTTGATCGTAAACCTATACCGCCACCTACACTAAACAGCCTGGCAAGACTGGACAAGAATGGTCGAGTCCGGACACGAATCGCCGCACAAAAATAATATAAATCCTCATAAAAATAGATAGTTACACACAGTTTTTCTCAGGATGACAAGAACTTGAACGACCCCGCATTTAGCAAACATACACCGATGATGCAGCAGTACCTGCGCATCAAGTCCGAACACCCGGACCTGCTGGTGTTCTACAGGATGGGTGACTTCTACGAACTGTTTTTCGACGATGCCGAGCGCGCGGCGCGCCTGATGGACATCACGCTGACCACGCGCGGAGAATCCGCCGGCAGTCCGATCATGATGGCCGGCGTCCCCTATCACGCAGTCGACCAGTACCTGGCGAAACTGGTGAAACTCGGCGAGTCGGTTGCGATCTGCGAGCAGATCGGCGACCCGGCGACCTCCAAGGGGCCCGTCGAGCGCAAGGTCGTGCGCATCGTCACGCCGGGCACGCTGACCGAATCGGCATTGCTCGACGAAAAAAACGACAACCTGCTGCTCGCCCTCCACCGCGCCGGCAACACGCTGGGGCTGGCCTGGCTGTCGCTGTCATCAGGACGATTCAGCGTCATGGAAACCGCGCCGGGCAACCTTGCCGTCGAACTCGAGCGCCTGCGGCCGGCGGAAATCCTCGTCGCCGAAAACGCGGCACTGGGCCCGGCGGATCCCGGCATCGCGGTCCGCCGCCTGCCACCCTGGCGTTTCGATGCGGATGCGGCGCGCCGCGCGCTATGCGCGCAATTCGAGACGCACGACCTCAGCGGTTTCGGTGCGCAGGGTCTGGATGCGGCGATTGCCGCCGCCGGTGCGCTGCTCGACTACGCAAAATCGACGCAGGGCACGGCGATCGCGCATGTACGCGCGCTGCACGTCGAGTCCGAGCGCGCGTACCTGCGCATGGACCCATCGACGCGGCGCAACCTGGAACTGACCGAGACCATCCGCGGCGAAGCGGCGCCTACGCTGCTGTCGCTGCTCGACACCTGCACCACAGGCATGGGCAGCCGGCGGCTGCGCCACGCGCTGCACCACCCGCTGACCGACCGCACGCAGGTGCAGGCGCTGCACCAGGCAGTGGCCGCACTGATCGACGGCGAACGCCATACTGCGGTACGCGCGGCTCTGAAACATTTTTCCGACGTCGAACGCATCGCCGCGCGCATCGCGCTCGCCTCGGCCCGTCCGCGCGACCTCTCGGGCCTGGGCGCATCTCTGCTGCGGTTGCCGGCGCTGGTCACTGCACTGGGAGATGCTGCTGCCGGACGCCTCGGCGATCTGGCCGCCGCTCTCGCGCCGCAGGACGCGCTGACGGCGCTGCTCGCCGCCGCGATCCGGCCGGAGCCGGCGGCGGTGATCCGTGAAGGCGGCGTCATTGCCGACGGTTACGATGCCGAACTCGACGAGCTGCGCGGCATCCAGGACAACTGCGGCGCCTTCCTCGCCGAACTGGAAATCCGCGAACGCGTGCGCACCGGCATCACCACCCTGAAAGTGGAATACAACCGCGTGCACGGCTTCTACATCGAGGTCACGCGCGCGCAGTCGGAAAAGGTTCCCGACGACTATCGCCGCCGCCAGACGCTGAAAAACGCTGAACGCTACATCACGCCGGAGCTGAAAACCTTCGAAGACAAGGCGCTGTCCGCGCAGGAACGCGCCCTGGCACGGGAAAAACTGCTCTACGATCAATTGCTGCGCGAACTGGCGCCGCAGGTGCCGGCACTGCAGCGGGTGGCCTCCGCGCTGGCCGAACTCGACCTGCTGGCGACATTTGCGGAGCGCGCGACGGCACTGAACTGGTCGGCGCCGGAATTCAGCGATGACCCGGTAATCGAGATCGAAGGCGGACGCCACCCGGTGGTCGAGGCGCAGGTCACGCCGTTCATCGCCAATGACACGAAACTGTCCGCCGCGCGCCGCATGCTGCTGATCACCGGCCCGAACATGGGCGGCAAATCCACCTACATGCGGCAGACCGCGCTGATCGCGCTGCTCGCGCATTGCGGGTCTTTTGTCCCGGCCACGCGTGCGCGGCTCGGTCCGCTCGACCGCATCTTCACCCGTATCGGCGCCGCCGACGACCTCGCTGGCGGCAGGTCCACCTTCATGGTGGAAATGACTGAAGCCGCGTACATCCTGCATCACGCCACGCCGCAGAGCCTGGTGCTGATGGACGAGATCGGACGCGGCACTTCGACCTACGACGGTCTTGCGCTGGCCTGGGCAATCGCCCGCCACCTGATCGAGCGCAGCGCCTGCTACACGCTGTTTGCCACGCATTATTTCGAATTGACGCAGCTCGCGGCGGAATTCAAGGCAGTTGCGAACGTGCATCTCGATGCGGTCGAACACAAGGACCGCATCGTTTTCCTGCACAGCGTTGAGGAAGGACCGGCGGACCGCAGTTACGGTCTGCAGGTCGCGCAGTTGGCCGGCGTGCCGTCGGCGGTAATCCGGAGCGCGCGCAAACATCTCGCGGAACTCGAGGCGGCTGCCGCGGCACAGGCGCCGCAGGGCGACCTGTTCAGCGCAAACGCCGGCGCTGCCGCCGCGGCACCATCATCACCCGAACCGCATCCTGCAGTGGACCTGCTGCGCGACTGCGATCCGGATGCACTGTCGCCGCGTGATGCACTGGAACTGCTCTACCGCCTGCGGGAACTGGCACAGGAAAACAAGAGTTCATAAGTACTTGTTTTTAAAATACTTTTTAAAACTCCCGGTATAAGGCATCCGGCCGGCGACTACACATACCACTTCAGTGATGGTGGCCGTGCGGTCCGTGCACGTGGCCGTGCTCCAGTTCCTCGCCGGTGGCCGCGCGCACGCCCGCCACCGTGCAGCGGAAATCCAGGGTCTGTCCGGCCAGCGGATGATTGCCGTCGACAACCACCTTGTCTGCGGCAACATCGGTCACCGTGTAGACCAGCGCCTGCCCCGACTGTTCGCCGTGCCCCTCGAACTGCATGCCCACCGCGACTTCCGGCGGAAACTTGTCGCGCGATTCCACGTGCACCAGCTCGGCGTCGTATTCCCCGAATGCATCATTCGGCGCCAGGCGCACCTCGCAGCTGTCGCCCGCGGCCTTGCCGTCCAGCGCCTGTTCGACCAGCGGAAATATGCCCTGGTAGCCGCCGTGCAGGTAGGCGATGGGCTCTTCTGTTTTTTCGATCATGTTGCCCTGCGCATCCATCAGCTCGAAGTTCAGCATGACCACGGTGTTCTTGGAGATTTGCATCAATTTTTCCTGATTAACTGCAGCACTTCGGCAGCGTGTCCGCGCGGGTTCACGCCGTAGAGCGCGTGCTGCACGACGCCCTTGCGATCGATCACAAACGTCGAACGGCGGATGCATTCGCGCAACCGCCCCTCGTATTCCTTGTACTGCAGCACCCCGTAACTGCGGCATGTTTCGCCGTCGACATCCGACAGCAGCTGCACCGCGAGCCCGTGCTTGTCACGGAACATGCCGTGCACCATGCAGTCGTCGCGGCTGACCCCGAACACCAGCGCGCCGCAATCCCGGAAATCCGTTTCCAGCTCGCTGAATTCCAGCGCCTCGGCGGTGCAGCCCGGCGTGTCGTCGCGCTGGTAAAAATACAGCACCAGGCGGCTGCGTCCATGGTAATCGGCGAGCTTCACCAGGTTGAGATCGGCATCGGGCAGCTCGAATGCGGGCGCACGATCGCCGGCTCTCAGCAGAACCGATGCGTTGCGCGCGGCAGGCAGGGTGCTGGATTCCACTTGATTCCGACTTTCCATGCCGGATTCTGTGAACAAAGCGGCGCACGGTCAAGCTCGCTCAATTTATAATCGTGCACAATGCGCAACAAACTGCTCAATGGCCTTGCGCCAGCACAATTCTTGCATCACCACTGGCAAAAAAAGCCTCTGCTGGTCCGTGGCGGCCTGCCCCGGACGGCGAGCCTGGTGACCCGCGACGAATTGTTCGAACTCGCGCAGAGCGCTGAAACCGAATCACGGCTGATTCTGCGCAAGGGGACTCGCTGGCAAGTGCTGCACGGCCCGTTCAGTCGCCGCGACCTCGCCGGCCTGCCCCGCCGCAACTGGACCCTGCTGGTTCAGGGCGTCAACCTCGTGCTGCCGCGCACGCAGGAGTTGCTGGCCCCCTTTGCTTTCATCCCCTATGCGCGACTCGACGACCTGATGGTCAGCTATGCCCCGCCGGGAGGCGGCGTCGGCCCGCATTTCGACAGTTATGACGTATTCCTGGTCCAGGGTGAAGGGCGGCGGCGCTGGCGGATCAGCAGCCAGCGCGACCTGACTCTGGTCGACAATGCGCCGCTTAAAATCCTGCGCGATTTCCGCGCAACCCGCGAATGGACTCTGGATTCCGGCGACATGCTCTACCTGCCGCCGCGCTGCGCGCATGATGGAATCGCGGTCGAAGCCTGCATCACCTTTTCGATCGGCTTCCGCGCGCCCTCGGCACAGGACCTGTGCAGCCGCTTCTATGATTTCCTGCAGGATCGCCTTGATGCACCCGGATGTTACGCGGATCCGGATCTGCGGCCGACGCGCCATCCCGCGCGCATCGACGGACGGATCACCAAAGGCCTGCTGCAGCTGCTGCGTCAGGCGCGCTGGACGCGGGCGGACCTGCTGCGCTTCATCGGCGAGGATCTCAGTGCGCCCAAGCCCCACGTGGTGTTCACGCCGCCGCGCCGCCCCTTGCCCCTCGCCGCTTTCCGCCGCAGCGTTGCACGGCAGGGGCTGCGGCTGGACGCCCGATCCATCCTGCTTTACGACGATCGCGCGTTTTATGCCAATGGCGAGCGCCAGCAGCTGCCGGCGGCTGCGGGCGCAACCGTGCGCCGGCTGGCGGACAAGCGGACATTGGCTGCTGCGCCTTCCATAACCGGGCTGGCGCTTGACGTGTTTTATGCATGGTACCGCGCCGGATATCTCCATCCCGGCGCCAGCCTTCCCTGAACCAGGAGGACTCCCGGATGGAACTGACCGGAAATCCACCAAACGCGGAATACCGCCGCTTCGAAAGCAACCTGGAATACGAACGGCTCATTGACGAAATGATCCCGCGCACTCAGCAGATCATCCGCGTCTTCGACAAAACGCTGAATCGCGCCTGGAACACCGCGGCGCGCATCGAACTGCTGCGACAGTTCCTGCTCGCCAGCCGCGTCAACCGGCTGTTGATCGTGCTCCATGAAACGCGCCAGCTGTCCGGCGAATTGCCGCGCCTGCTCGGCTTTGCCCAGCAATTCAGCCACGCCTGCCGCATCCGGGAAACGCTGCGCGGCGCCAAGCATGTCTACGACCCTTTCGTCGTATTCGACGGCAGCCATTACGTGCATCGCTTTCACTACGATCACATGCGTGCGGCACAGGGCACCCACGACGCAGCGGGCGCACAGCAGCTGATCGAACGTTTCGGCGAAATCGAGGAATGCGCAGGTCCGCCGCTGACCGCCAGCGTCACCGGATTGTGACGGCCTGTCACAAGCCCCTCTCGCCCTATCCCCGTCACTGTTAGCATGCGCGCCGGCCAGTGGATCGCCGCGCAGTCACCACGCATGTCGCGACGGATACGGGCCAACCAACCCTGAACTGAATTCAATTACCTTCGAAGGATAGTCAACATCATGAATCGTTCCCTCCTCGTCGTCGCCCTGCTCTCGCTTGGCCTGGCCGCCTGCGGCGACAAACCCGCCCCGGCTCCTGCACCTGCCAAGGCGCCCCCAGCGGCTCCTGCCCCGGCTGAAGCCCCCAAGGCACAATCCGCCGCCCCCGCGGCCGATGCCCCGAAAGCCGATGCTGCGGCAGCACCCGCAGCGGACGCCATGAAGGACAAGGCAGGCGAAATGAAAGACAAGGCAGTCGAAGCTGTTAAGGACGCTGCCAAGGACGCTGCCAAGGACGCAGTCAAGGATGCAGCCAAGGACGCAGTCAAGAAGTAACGCAACCGCAGTACTGAAAAAGCCGGCCCGCGGGCCGGCTTTTCTTTGCTGACAACTGGAGTATCAGGCCAGCATGCGCCAGGCAAATCCGTCGGCCTGCGATGCGACGCCGATCCAGTCCGGCGCACAGTTGAGTGCGGAAGCGAGCGCGCTCGCAGCCAGGTCCGGATGATTGTTCTTCTGCGACAGGTGCGCGGCGATTACGTGTTTCAGGCGCTGCGTATCGATTCCAGCCACGATCTGCGCCGCCTGCCCGTTGTCGAGATGGCCGAGCCGCCCGCCGATACGCGCCTTCAGCCGCTCAGGGTACGCGCTGCCGGCCAGCATGTCACGGTCGTGGTTGCATTCGATGACCAGGGCATCGAGCCCTGACAGCATGGTTTCGATGTGCGGCGTGGATGATCCGGTATCGGTCAGCACGCCCAGCCTCGACTTGCCGTCGCTGAACACGAACTGTGTCGGTTCACGCGCATCGTGGGGAACCGGGTACGGAAACATCTCGATATCGCCGACCGCAAACGGCGTATGGCTGTCGATGATGACGGCTCCGGGAAAAACGGCGCTGCCGTTCACCGATGCCGCATGAGTGCCGTGCGTTAGGTAAACCGGGATGCCGAACTTGCGCGCAAACCGCGCCACGCCGCCGACATGATCATCATGTTCGTGAGTCACCAGCAGCGCGTCCAGTCCGTCAGGCTGCAGGCCCAGCCGCTGCAGGCGGCGCACGGTTTCGGTGATGCTGAACCCGCAATCAAGCAGGACGCGGGAATGACCTGCTTCCACCACCAGGCCGTTACCCTCGCTGCCGCTGCCCAGCGATGCGAAACGCATCATCCCGCGCGGACTTCCGGAGGAATGAGAAAAACATGCGGGGCGCCGCGACAGGGAACCAGGCCTTGCTGCACGCGCCCGCGTCTCACTTCAACTGGTCGTAGAGCAGCGTCAGGATCCGGTTTGCGGTATCCGATTGTTCCCTGGTGCCGTCCTTGTCGAGCACCCGTACTTCGGCTCCGCCTGCCGCACCCTGCACCTGTATCCGGTACTGCTCCTTGCTGACCGTTTTGGGGCTGCTGCTCCAGAACTTGAGCCTGGACAGCCAGCCTTTTTCTTCCGTCGTTTTCAGATCGGCATCGGGATCGATGTATCTCACGAAATAAAGGCCCTTGGAACGATCGCGGTCTTCCACGGTAAATCCCACGCGGTCGAGCGCAAGTCCGACACGCCGCCACGCCCGGTCAAACTGGTCTTTGAGCGCCAGCAGGCTGCCGCCGGCACCACGATCAAGCCGGGCCTGCGGCTCGAGTTTCGCCGCGGCGACCTGCGTCCTGGCGCGCTCGCCATCGACACCGAAACGGATCATCATCCGCCGCAGCATCTCCGCTTCAAGATCGGGATCGGGCTTGCGCGGCTGCCAGCGCAACTGGTCCTGGTTTTCGGTGATGTAGACCTCTTCCATCCCGCGGTGGCTGACGTAGATCTCGGTGGTTCCCGGCTTCACACCGCGTTCCAGCCGGGTGCGGAACTTGTCGCGTTCCGATGTGGAATAAAGGTTGTTGAGGGCACGGCCGAGGATGCCGCGGATTCCCGACTCCGGCACTTTCGCGCGATTCTCTGCCCAGTCGGTTTCCATGACGCCCGCTTCCGGCGTCTCGACGTTCACCACAAAGCCGTTCTCCTGCCAGAATTCCTTGATCACCGGCCAGGCCTGTTCGGGCGTCCCCGCAATCACCAGCCAGCGCTGCGTTCCCGCACGTTCGATGGTGGCGTTGTCGATTTTCGGCAGCACTGCAGCCGATGCCGAAGAAACCCGCGGCTTGCCCGCACGTTCCCGGTTGTAATCCGAAAAGGTCGTTGAACCTTTCGCATTGCCATCAGGTATCCGGAAACGGTCGTCGGTTCCTGGGCGCGCCAGGTCGGGCGGCACTTCCAGCGGCGGCAGCTTGGTGTTGGTCGACGACTTGTAGTCGATTTTTTTGGTCGGGAGTTCGAACGAACCGCAGGCCCCCAGCACGACCGGCATGGCGATGACCGCCAGCACGACCGCAGTTTTATGCAACTGCATGACGCTTCTCCCCGGAAACCGGCACGGCACCTGCCTGCTGCATGGCTTCGCGTATCAATTCATGGTATTGCCCCGAAAGCGGGGTCAGCGGCAGGCGTATCCCGCCCGGCATCAGCCCCAGTTGCTGCACCGCCCATTTCACGGGTATCGGATTGGCCTCGCAGAACAGGTGACGATGCAGGCCAAGCAGCCGGTTGTTCAACTCCACCGCCTCGCCGGTGGCGCCGCGCAGCGCCGCCGCGCACATTTCATGCATCAGGCGCGGCGCCACGTTCGCGGTGACGGAGATGACGCCGTCGCCGCCCAGCAGCATCAGCGCAATGCCCGTGGCGTCGTCACCACTGTAGACGCGGAACGACCCGGGCCGGCGACGCAGCAGATCACTGCCCCGCTCCAGATTGCCCGTCGCATCCTTGATGCCGACGATGCCCGGCACCTGCGCCAGCCGCAGCGCGGTGTCGTTCGACATGTCGGCAACCGTGCGCCCGGGCACGTTGTAGAGTATCTGAGGGATATCCACTGCCTCTGCGATGGCCCTGAAATGCCGGTAGAGGCCTTCCTGGGTAGGCTTGTTGTAGTACGGCACGACGGAAAGGCTCATGTCTGCGCCCGCCGTCTTGGCGTACTGCGAGAGTTCGATCGCCTCGCGGGTGGAATTGGCGCCGGTGCCGGCAATCACCGGCACCCGTTTCGCCGCGTGGCGCACTGCAGTTTCAATCAGATGCCGGTGCTCGTCAAAATCGACGGTCGGGGATTCGCCCGTGGTACCCACGACCACGATGCCGTCGGTGCCTTCTGCGATGTGCCAGTCGATCAGGCGGCGGAATGCATCGAGGTCCAGCGCGCCGTCTTCCGCCATCGGCGTGACGATGGCCACCATGCTCCCGCGCACCCCTGTCAAGTCATTGATTTTCATCTAAAAATTTAATTTGCATCGAATAATCAGGCTATTGTACTCGAAGGCTTGGGGACGGGATACCAGCCCTGAATCTGGATTCGCACCGCTGCAATGCGGACCGCAGTAAGCAATGCACACGGCTGTCGCAGCCGATGTCCGGATCGCATTCCCCACGCCCGACCGCCCGGCGTGAAATCCGATACAACTTTGAATTTGCCGCGACCTGTCTTCGTGCTGTCACATTTGGATCATAGAGTCGGGCTGCGGTTCAATAATTGTTGAAACATCAATATATCCACGGAGCAGTTGCATGAAAGTCGGAATCAACGGCCTGGGACGCATCGGTCGCCTGGCCCTGCGCGCAGCCATGGGGGCTGCAGAACGGCCGGGTGATGATCCGCGCGCCGGCAACCGCCTAAACGTAGTGCACCTGAACGAAATCAAGGGCGGAGCCGCGGCTGCGGCTCACCTGCTGGCGTTCGACAGTGTGCAGGGAAAATGGCGCGCGGACATCACCGCCGAGGATGAAAAAACCGTGCGCATTGATGACCGGAAACTGTCGTTCAGCACGCACGCAACCGCTGCAGAAATTCCATGGGGAGACCTCGGCGTGGATGTCGTGCTGGAGTGCACGGGAAAATTCATCACGCCTGAAACGCTTGAAGGCCACCTGCAGCGCGGCGCCAAACGCGTCATAGTCGCCGCACCGGTCAAAACCGGCGGCATACTGAACATCGTCGTCGGCATCAACCACGAGCGCTACGATCCGGGCAGGGACCGCATCGTCACCGCTGCCTCGTGCACCACCAACTGCCTGGCTCCGGTGGTCAAGGTCGTACATGAAAACCTGGGCATACGGCATGGCCAGATCACCACGATCCACGACCCCACCAATACCAACGTGATGGTTGATGCCCCGCACAAGGATCTGCGACGCGCCCGCAGCGCCATGCTGAGCCTGGCGCCAACGACCACCGGCAGCGCCACCGCGATCGCGCTGATCTATCCGGAACTTAAAGGCAAGCTCAACGGCCATGCGGTTCGCGCGCCGGTACTCAATGCCTCGCTCACCGACTGCGTGTTCGAACTGCAGCGCGCGACCTCGGTTGAAGAAGTCAACGCCCTGTTCGCCGCGGCAGCCAGCGGACCGCTGGCCGGCATCCTGGGTTATGAAACGCGGCCACTGGTCAGCGCCGATTACGCGCGTGACACCCGCAGCAGCATTGTCGATGCGCTGTCGACCATGGTGACCGACGGCACGCTGCTCAAGGTTTACGCCTGGTACGACAATGAAATCGCTTATGCCTGCCGCATGATCGACCTGGCCTGCCACATGCACAAAACCGGCATCTGAACCATGCAGCACGCCGTGCGCAATTACGCCATCGTCACCGCCGCCTACTGGGGGTTCACCCTCACCGATGGCGCTTTGCGCATGCTGGTGTTGCTGCACTTCTACCAGCTGGGTTACTCGCCGTTCACGCTGGCATTTCTATTTCTGCTCTATGAGGCCGCCGGCGTCGTCGCCAACCTGGTCGGCGGCTGGCTGGCCACCCGTTTCGGCATTGCAAAAATGCTGATGGTCGGCCTGCTCACACAGATCATCGGTTTCACCCTGCTCTCCCAGCTCAATCCGGAATGGACGGCTGCACTGTCAGTGGCCTGGGTGGTGCTTGCGCAGGGCATCTGCGGGGTGGCGAAAGATCTGACCAAAACCGCCAGCAAATCGGCGATCAAGGTGACGGCAGAACAGGTCAGGGGCCAGGAAGCCGGAAGGTTGTTCAAGTGGGTGGCCTGGTTCACCGGCAGCAAAAATGCGATGAAAGGCGTCGGTTTTTTCCTGGGCGGCCTGATGCTGGAAATCCTGGGGTTCAAGTGGGCATTGTGGAGCATGGCTGGCCTGCTCGGGCTGGTGCTGCTGGGCGTGGTGCTTTCACTGCCGCCGCTGATGGGCAAAAGCAGGGCTTCGAAATCCGCCAGGGAACTGTTCGCAAAAAACCCGGGGATCAATGCACTGGCCGCAGCACGCATCGTGCTGTTCGGCGCTCGCGACGTCTGGTTCGTCGTGGGTGTACCGGTCTACCTGTATTCGGCAGGCTGGACCTTCTCCATGGTCGGCGGTTTTCTTGCAGTATGGACCATTGGTTACGGCCTGGTGCAGGCGCTGGCACCGCAGATGGTCCGTCGCAGCCGCGACGGATTAAGCCGTGAAGTACCCGCGGCCCGTACATGGTCCGCAGCATTGATGCTGATACCCGCCGCGCTGGCATTCGCTGTTCACATGGAATTGCCCGACCTGCACTGGCTGGTAGTCGGCGGCCTGAGTGTTTTCGGTTTTGTATTCGCGGTGAATTCATCCGTGCACAGTTACCTGGTTCTGGCGTACGCAGGATCGGAGAAAGCAGCCGAGGATGTGGGCTTTTATTACGCGGCCAACGCACTGGGCCGCTTCATGGGTACGCTGCTCTCGGGCCTGCTCTACCAGTGGGGCGGGCTGGTGTATGCACTGCTCGGATCAGCGCTGATGCTGTTTGCCTGCTGGCTGATCACGCTGCGCCTGCCCTCGGGCATGCTGAATCCGCAAAAGGCCGCGGCATGACCGGCGATCTGGAAGTCGCCGGGGAAACCCGTGCCGTCAAAGCGCTGGCGGCGCTTGCACAGACATCGCGGCTGCGGGTATTCCGCCTGCTGGTAGGTACCGGAAACAACGGCATGTATCCCGGCCAGATCTCCGATGCGCTGGGAGTACCGGCCAATGCGTTGTCCTTTCACCTGAAAGAACTGCACCACTGCGACCTGGTCACCCAGGAACGGGAAGGCCGTTTCCTGCGTTACCGCGCCAATCTGGCATCCATGCAGGAACTGATGGAATTCATGACTGCGCATTGCTGCCAGGGTGTGCCCTGCGGCGTGATACCGGTCATCGATTGCCGGATCGAGAACAAATCCGCGGACCTCCGGGAACAAGGCGACTGGCAGTCTCAACTTCATTCATCGACTTGATGCACAAGGCAAAAACACAAGGGGAGAATCATGAATAAAAAAGTATTCAACGTGTTGTTTCTGTGTACCGCCAATTCCGCGCGCAGCATCATGGCAGAGGCGATTCTCAATCAGGCCGGGAGGGGCCGCTTTGTCGCATACAGCGCCGGCAGCCACCCCGCCGCCGCGGTACATCCCCTGGCCATTGCCCTGCTCGAGCGCAACCGGATCAGCACCCTGAACCTGCGCACCAAGGATTGGGCCGAATTCGCCGGACCCGATGCGCCGAAGATGGATTTTGTGCTGACCGTCTGCGACAGGGCCGCAGGCGAAGTCTGCCCCGTATGGCCCGGTCAGCCGATGACCGCGCACTGGGGCGTGGACGACCCAGCCGTAGCGGAGGGAAACGAGGAAAGGAAAATGAAGGCTTTTTACGATGCCTACATGGTCCTGAACCGGCGCATCGCGATTTTCCTGAGCCTGCCCATCGAAAAACTGGACCAGATATCGCTGCGCCGGCAACTGGACGACATCGGTAGCGTGAAGGCCTGAAAACTTCCGGTCGCAGTAAACCGCAAGGCATGGCGTGGGATTCTTCGAACGATATCTGACCGCATGGGTGGGTCTGGGCATGGCGGCCGGTGTGGTTTCAGGCCTGCTGATGCCGTCCTTTTTCCAGATGGTCGCGCGCATCGAATACGCGCATGTCAACCTGGTCGTCGCCGTGTTCATCTGGGTGATGATTTACCCGATGATGATCCAGATCGACTGGAGTGCGATAAAACAGGTCGGACGCAAGCCGCAGGGACTGATACTGACGCTGGCCATCAACTGGCTGGTCAAGCCGTTCACCATGGCGGCTCTCGCCGTGCTTTTTTTCGATTATCTCTTTGCACCCTGGGTCAACCCGCAATCCGCCAGTGAATATATTGCCGGCATGATCCTGCTCGGCGTGGCACCCTGCACGGCCATGGTTTTTGTATGGAGCCAGCTGGTCAGGGGGGACGCCAGTTACACCCTGGTGCAGGTTTCGGTCAACGACCTGATCATGGTGGTGGCCTTCGCGCCCATCGCCGGTTTGCTGCTGGGATTGACCGATGTCACGGTGCCATGGGCCACGCTGCTGCTCTCGACCGTGCTGTACGTGATGCTGCCTCTGGCGGCCGGCATGATCACCCGCAGCCTGCTGCTCAGGCGTTCACCTGATGCTGTCGGCGATTTCATCGCCGGCATCCGCGCCTGGTCAATTTCGGGACTGATAGGCACCGTGGTGCTGCTGTTCGGTTTCCAGGCCGGCACCATCGTCAGGGAACCATTCATCATCGGCCTGATCGCAGTGCCGCTGATACTGCAGACTTACGGCATCTTCTTTATCGCGTGGTGGGCAGCACGCAAGCTGAAACTGGAGCACAACGTCGCCGGGCCCGCCTGCCTGATCGGCACCTCCAATTTTTTCGAACTCGCAGTCGCCGTGGCGATTTCCCTGTTCGGGCTCAATTCCGGTGCGGCCCTGGCCACCGTCGTGGGCGTACTGGTGGAAGTGCCGGTGATGCTGACGCTCGTGGCCATGGTCAATGCCTGGAAGCCGGATGACTGGCGGCCGCGTCATCCGCCGCAGCCATGACTGAAGGCGCCCCCCGATTCCGGCACGGCCATCGTGCTCGGCCCGAGAGCTTTGTTTTAGTTCAAGTAATTGATTTAATTGATATTAAATCAATTATGACACTGTCATGTCCCTGCAACATTCGGACAGTACAGTGCACTGGCCTTCTGAACTTACGGCATTAGTTAACAAGTTTTAATTTTCGAGGAAGACACGACAATGATCTCCATCAAGAAATTTGCAGTCGCCGCGGTTTCGGCACTGGCAATGGTCACGGCCGCCTCCGCCGCCGATATTACCGGCGCCGGCGCCACTTTCCCCTACCCGATTTATGCCAAGTGGGCTGAAGCCTACAAAAAAGCCACCAACATCGGCCTCAATTACCAGTCGATCGGCTCTTCCGGCGGCATCCGCCAGATCCGCGCCAAGACGGTCACTTTCGGCGGAACCGACGCCCCCCTCAAGGCGGCCGACCTCGACAAGGACGGCATGGTGCAGTTCCCCAGCGTGCTGGGCGGCGTGGTGCCAGTGATCAACCTGGAAGGTTTCAAGCCGGGCGAACTGAAAGTAACGGGCGAAGTGCTGGCCGAATTATTCATGGGCACGATCTCGAAATGGAACGACCCCAAGCTCACCGCGCTGAATCCGGGCAAAAAACTGCCGAACCAGTCCGTCACCGTGGTGCATCGCGCCGACGGCTCGGGCACCACCTTCATTTTCACCGACTACCTTAGCGAAGCCAGCGGGGCCTGGAAGGAAAAAGTCGGCAAAGGCGCCGCAGTCAAGTGGCCCGCACCGACCTCGGTCGGCGGCAAAGGCAACGAAGGCGTCGCCGCCAACGTCGGACGGGTCAAGGGTGCGATCGGTTATGTTGAATATGCCTACGCCAAGAAAAACAAGATCCCTCACCTGCAGTTGCGCAACCGCGACGGCAATTACGTGGATCCCTCCGACAAGACCTTCGCCGCGGCAGCCGCCGGCGCCGACTGGTTCAGCGTGCCGGGCATGGGCATCTCGCTGGTCAACCAGAAAGGTGGAGAGTCCTGGCCGATCACCGGCGCGACGTTCATCCTGATGTACAAACAACCTGTGGACAAGGCCAATGCCCAGGAAGCCCTGAAGTATTTCGAATGGGCCTTCAAGAACGGCAAGGACATGGCGCTGGAACTGGACTACGTGCCCCTGCCTGACGTGCTGACCAAGGCGATTGCGGACAAGGTCTGGACTCAGATCGCAACGAAGTAAGCCGCAAGTGAT
>JBFWOE010000060.1:0-17020 GCA_050250695.1 Burkholderiales bacterium | reverse complement strand
GCGGGTAGGATCCGTTACTTCCTGCCCGCATCGTACGCCCTGAGCATGCCGTCCTCGAGTTCGAGGATGCGATCGGCGCGTTCGGCAATGCGCGGATCGTGGGTGACGATCACAAAACTGGTCCTGGTTTCGCGGTTCAGCTGCAGAATCAGGTCGAACACGGTCTCGGCGGTGCGCCGGTCGAGGTTACCGGTGGGTTCGTCGGCCAGCACGCAGGCCGGCCTTGTCACCAAGGCCCGTGCCAGTGCCGCGCGCTGGCGCTCGCCGCCCGACAGTTCACCGGGTGTGTGCGACAAGCGGTGCCCCATGCCCACCGCCTCCAGCATTTTTTTCGCTGCCGCAAGCGCCTCCTTGCGGGGCTCGCGGCGGATGATCAAGGGCATCGCCACGTTTTCTTCCGCCGTGAATTCAGGCAGCAGGTGATGAAACTGGTAGACAAATCCCAGCGCGCGGTTCCGCGCCTCGCCGCGCTGTTTTTCGCTCTGCCCCGACAGCAGCTCGCCGAGTATGCGCACTTCGCCCGCACTCGGCGCATCCAGCCCGCCGAGCAGGTGCAGCAGTGTGCTTTTTCCTGATCCGGAAGCGCCGACGATCGCGATGCGTTCACCCTGCATCACGTCGAGGTCTATGCCGAGCAGCACCGGCACCGCGTCCACGCCCTCGCGATAGGCCTTGCGCAGGCCGCGGCAGGAAATGACCGGGGCTTCACTCATAACGCAGCGCCTCCGCCGGATTGACCTTCGACGCGCGCCAGCTCGGGTAGATGGTTGCCAGCACCGACAACACGAAGGCCACCACCGCGGTCATCACCACGTCCCCCGCCTGCAGCTCCGACGGCAGGTCGGCAATCTGGTAGACGTCCTGGGGCATGAACTTGACGTGGAATACCTGCTCGATGAAGCCGATGATGCTGTCGACGTTCAAGGCGCCGAGGATGCCGAACACGATGCCGCAGCCGACGCCGATGACGCCGATCAGCGTGCCCTGCACCATGAATATGCGCATCACTTCGCCGGGTGAGGCGCCCATGGTGCGCAGGATCGCGATGTCGGCCTGTTTTTCCCTGACCATCATGTACAGGCTGGCCACCATGTTGAATGCGGCAATGGCAATGATGAAAAACAGCAGCAGCGACATCATGCGCTTCTCGAGTTCGACCGCCCGGAAATAGGTTGCATTGAACCGCGACCAGTCCCTGACCGACACTTCGGGCGGCAGGGCCGCGAGCAGTTCGCGTGCCACCTGGCGCGCCAGGAACAGGTCGTCGAGCCTGAGGCGCACGCCGCTGACCTGGTCCTCCATGCGGTACAGTTTTTGCGCATCACCGATGTGCACCACGGCGAGGCCGGCATCGATTTCGTAATGGCCGACCTCAAAAGTACCGGTCACCGTGAACTGGCGCAGCCGCGGCAGGATGCCCGCGGGCGTCACCTGCCCCTGCGGCGCAACCAGCACCACGCGGTCCCCAGGTATCACGCCCAGCGCACGTGCCAGCGGCGCGCCCAGCACCACGTTGTATTCACCCGGGCGCAGGGATTCGAGTGCACCCGAACGCATGTGCTTGCCGATCTCGCTGACCTTCTCTTCCGCCGCCGGGTCTATGCCGCGCAGCATCGCGCCGCGCACGGTGCCGCCGCTGGTCAGCAGCCCCTGCGCCGATACATAAGGCGCGGCCGCAAGCACATGCGGATTATTTTTCACTGCTGCGACAATGTCCTGCCAGTCGCGCAGCGATTCGCCGAGACCGGTGACCTGCACATGGGCGACGGCGCTGAGCATGCGTGTGCGCACTTCGCGCTGGAAACCGTTGAACACCGAGAGCACGGTGATCAGCACCGTCATCCCCAGCGCGATGCCGATCACCGAGATCAGCGAAATCACCGAGATGAATTTCGTGCGCTGGCGCGAACGCGTGTAACGCAGGCCGACGAAGAGCGGAAAGGAATTCACGGATGACCGCAAAAAACAAAGGCGCAGTGTGCCACAAGCCCCCGGCACCTGCCATCAACGCGCCACGGCACATGCTAGACTCGCCGCACCCACCGGACCGGTCGCCATCACGCTGCGTTTCGTGCATCTAACACTGCTCATTCCCGATCTGCTGCCGCCTGCCGATATCACGGCCGGCGAACCTGCCGCACCTGCACTGCGCCGCATCTTCAGCCGCGGCGAACTGCTGCGGTTTCCCGCCATCGATCCGGAAGTCTGGCTGTGCCAGGCCTTTGAAGTGGAACGCCGTGAAGACTGGCCCGTCGCCGCACTGACGGCAGCCGTCGACAGCCTCGCCACCGACAACGACTGGTGGCTTCGCGCCGACCCGGTCCATCTCCAGTTGCAGCGCCACGGCACGCGGGTCATCGCCGCGCCGGCACTGGCCGTGGATGCCGCCGAAGCCGCTGAATTGACCACCGCGCTGAACGCGCATTTTGCGACAGCCGGCATCAGCGTATTGCCGGCGGACCCGGCGCGCTGGTACATCAGGCAGTCCGAATCCACGGCTGTTGCCGCTCCGGTGCTCAGCGCCGTCGCCGGCAGGCCGCTGCCAGCCATGCCGCTGACGGGTACGCGTGCCAGCCACTGGCACCGCGTACTCACCGAAGCACAGATGATATTGCACGATCACCCGGTGAACAGCGCGCGCGAGTCGCGTGGCCTACCCGCGATCAACAGCGTGCTGCTGTGGGGCGGCGGCCGCAAGCCTGCAGTACCTGGCCGTCATTTCACGGATGTACACAGCGATGACGTGCTGGCGACCGCTCTGGCCGTGCAAAGCGGGGCTGATTGCAGTGCCGCGCCGGCCAGTGCGGCACTGTGGTGGGGCAGCCGTCCTGATCCCGAAGGCCGCCACCTGATCACCCTCAACCGCGTCCATCACGCGACCCGATACGGCGGGCCCGAGGCCTGGATCAGGTCGCTGCGCGCGCTCGAGGAATCCTGGTTCGCGCCGCTGTGGGCCGCTCTCGACGGACCGCTGCAGGAGCTGGTGATCGTGGCCACCGGCTCCGTCACCTGCCTGCGCTGCACGCTGCGCCCGCTCGACCGGCTGAAATTCTGGCGCCGCGCCCGGGACTGGAACGAATTGTTGCCGCAGGATTCATGAGCCGGGTCGTCACACGTCCCGTAGATGCCGGCGCCGTTGCACGGCTGGTCTCAAGCGGCCTGCCGCCGCTGCTGGCGCGCATTTATGCCGCCCGCGGCATCACCAGCAGCGACCAGCTGGCGCCCGAACTGTCGCGGCTGATCCCGCCGGAGCGGTTGCGCAACGCCGGCACCATGGCCGGACTGCTGGCTGATGCCATTGCTGAACGCAAAAAACTGCTGATCGTCGCCGATTATGATGCCGACGGCGCCACCGCCTGCGCGGTCGGCCTGCGCGCATTGCGCAGCTTCGGCGCCAACGTCGATTACCTGGTGCCCAACCGTTTCGAATACGGCTACGGCCTGACGCCGGAGATCGTGCAACTCGCCGCCGCGCAGAAAAAGCCCGACGTGCTGATCACCGTCGACAACGGCATCGCCAGCATCGAGGGCGTCGCCGAGGCCAACCGCTGCGGCATGAAAGTGCTGGTCACCGACCACCACCTGCCGGGAGACGCCCTGCCGGATGCCTGGTGCATCATCAATCCCAACCAGCCCGGCTGCGATTTTCCGAGCAAGAGCCTGGCCGGCGTCGGCGTGATGTTCTACCTGATGCTGGCGCTGCGCGCGGAGTTCCGGGGGCGCGGCGCCTATGACGGAAAAACCGAACCCAATCTCGGCGCACTGCTCGACCTGGTCGCACTGGGTACCGTGGCCGACGTGGTCAGGCTCGATGACAACAACCGCCTGCTGGTGCAGCAGGGCCTGCAGCGCATCCGCGCCGGCCGCGCCTGCGCCGGGATCGCCGCGCTGTTCAATGCAGCGGGACGCGATGTCCGCCGCGCGTCCACCTACGACCTCGGTTTCGTCGCAGGGCCAAGGCTCAACGCGGCGGGTCGCCTCGATGACATGTCACTGGGCATCGAGTGCCTGGCCACCGACGACCCGGTCAGAGCCGCCGACATCGCGCGCCGGCTCGACCAGTTGAACCGCCAGCGCCGCGACATCGAGTCAGGCATGCAGGAGTCCGCGCTGGCCAGCGTCCAAAACGTCGAGCCCGGTTACTCACTGAGCCTGTTCGATCCGCAATGGCACCAGGGCGTCATCGGCATCCTCGCCTCGCGGCTGCGCGAACGTTTCCACCGTCCGACCTTCGCTTTTGCCGCCGCCGGCAACGGCGAACTCAAGGGTTCGGGGCGTTCGATCACGGCGTTGCACCTGCGCGATGCGCTGGACCTGGTATCCAAACGCCATCCACGGCTGATCCTGCGCTTCGGCGGCCACGCTGCAGCCGCCGGCCTGACGCTGCGCGAGGACGGCTTCGACGCCTTCCGCGACGCCTTCGAAACCGTCGCCGGAGAGCTGCTGACACCCGCCGACCTTGAACGTGAATGGATCACCGACGGTTCATTGCCCCCGCAGGACATGACGCTGGACAACGCGAACACGCTGGCGGAAGCGGTCTGGGGCCAGGGTTTTCCGGAACCACGCTTCCACGATGTTTTTGAAGTCACCGCGCAACGTGTGGTCGGCGAGCGCCACCTGAAACTTCGACTACGCCGCGAAGCAAGTCCTCCTGGGGGATGCCTCGGCGGCGTGCAGGTCGATGCCATGCTTTTTGGCCAGAGCGAACCGTTGCCGGATTCGATAGCCGCCACTTACCGGCTTTCGGCGAACCATTACAATGGTTCAGTCCTGCTGCAACTGATCCTTGAGCACTGGCAAGCTGCCTGACATCCACAATCCTAAAACCGTGAACGGAAGCGCGCATGAAGCATGACCTGATACTCACCGCAAAAGGCCACAAGGGCACACAGGAGCGCATGGAGCGCGAATTCGAGCTGATCAAGCTGTGGGAAGCGCCAGACCGCGCCGCGGCACTCAAAGCAGCAGCCCCGAAAATTCGTGCACTCGCACACACGGGGCATTCGAAAGTCGACGCCGCGCTGATGGACGCGCTGCCGAAGCTCGAAATCATCGCCAATTTCGGCGTCGGCGTGGACCAGATCGATCTCGACGCCGCAAAAAAGCGCAACATCATCGTCACCAACACCGCCAACGTGCTCAACGACTGCGTTGCCGACTGTGCGATCGCGCTGGTGCTGAACACGCTGCGCAAGTTCCCGCAGGCCGACAAGTACCTGCGCGCCGGCCGCTGGAAAAGCGACGGCACCTACCCCTTCACCACTTCCCTCGGCGGCAAAACCCTGGGCATCCTCGGGCTGGGCCGCATCGGCGAGGAAATTGCTGCGCGGGCGCAGGCCTTCAGGATGAAAATCCGCTACCACAACCGCAACAAAAAGAATGTGCCGTACGCCTACGACCCCGACGTCGTGACGCTGGCGAAAAATTCGGATGTGCTGGTGGCCATCACGCCCGGCGGCCCGGAAACCAGCAGGCTGGTCAATGCCGCCGTGCTCGACGCGCTGGGTCCCCGGGGCTACCTGGTCAATGTCGCGCGCGGCTCTGTGGTCGACCAGCCGGTCCTGCTGCAATACCTTCAGCAGAAAAAAATCGCTGGCGCCGGCCTCGACGTCTACGAAAAAGAACCTGATGTGCCGCCGGAGTTCTTCGAACTCGACAACGTCGTGCTGCTGCCGCACATGGCCAGCGCCACCAACGAGACGCGCACGGCCATGGGCGACCTGCAGATCGAAAACCTGCTGCTGCACCTGTCGGGAAAACCGGTCAAAACCCCGGTGACCTGAGGTTTCCCCGCCGGCAACCGGGCGCAGCCCCCGGTTACCGGCGACGCGCCTCGCCTGCTGCGGTAAAATCCGCCTTTTCTCGCGGGATTTCCATGGAAGCCGAACGCATCAACGCCATCGCCAACCGGTTGCACGACCTCGAAGAGCGCGCGGGGGCGCTGCGGAGGTATCTTTGACTACGATGCGAAAACCCGCCGCCTCGAGGAACTGGTCAAGCTGAGCGAGGACCCCGCGCTGTGGAATGACGCCAAGCGTGCCCAGGAAGTCGGCCGCGAACGCAAGACGCTGGAAGGCATCGTCGTCACGCTGCGCGACCTCGACCGCGACATGCGCGACGCCCATGAACTGTTCGAGATGGCGCGCGCGGAAAAGGACGACAGCACGCTGATCGCGGTCGAGCAGGACGCCGGCAAACTCGACGGCATCCTCGAGGACATGGAATTCCGGCGCATGTTCTCCAACCCGATGGATCCCAACAGCTGCTTCCTCGACATCCAGGCCGGATCCGGCGGCACCGAGGCCCAGGACTGGGCTTCGATCCTCGAGCGCATGTACCTGCGTTACTGCGAGCAGAAAAAATTCCGCGTCGAAGTGCTCGAGGAATCCGCCGGCGACGTCGCAGGCATCAAGAGCGCCTCGCTGAAAATCACCGGCGACTACGCCTTCGGCCACCTGCGCACCGAGTCCGGCGTGCACCGGCTGGTGCGCAAGTCGCCCTTCGATTCCAACAACCGCCGCCACACCTCGTTCGCCAGCGTATTCGTCTATCCCGAAGTCGATGACTCGATCGAGATCGAGATCAACCCCGCAGACCTGCGGGTGGACACCTACCGCGCCTCGGGCGCCGGCGGCCAGCACATCAACAAGACCGATTCCGCGGTGCGCATCACGCACATTCCGACCGGCATCGTCGTGCAGTGCCAGAGCGACCGCTCGCAGCACCGCAACCGCGCCGAGGCCAATGCGATGCTCAAATCAAAACTGTATGAACTCGAACTGCGCAAAAGGAACGAGCAGAAGCAGGCGATGGAAGACGCCAAGACGGACATCGGCTGGGGGCACCAGATCCGCTCCTACGTGCTTGACCAGTCGCGCATCAAGGATCTGCGCACCAACGTCGAGATCGGCAACACGCAGTCGGTGCTCGACGGCGACCTCGACCCCTTCATCACCGCCAGCCTCAAGCAAGGTCTATGACCATCATGGAAGACACCAACAAACCGCCGGAGCAGGACACCAACAGAATCATCGAGGAACGCCGGGCAAAGCTGCAGGAACTGCGCGGCAAAGGCGTCGCCTTTCCCAATGATTTTTCGCGCAAGGACCTCGCCGGCGAAGTCGTCGCAAGGCATGCTGCAACCGAACGCGAAACACTGGAACAGCAAGGTGTCGGCGTAACCGTCGCCGGCCGCATCATGCTCAGGCGCGTGATGGGCAAGGCCAGTTTCGCCACGATCCAGGACGGCAGCGGGCGCATCCAGATCTATGTGTCCGAAGGCGATACCGGCAAGGACGCGCAGGACGCGTTCAAGCATTACGACATCGGCGACATCGTCGGTGTCAGCGGCGTGCTGTTCAAGACCAAGACCGGTGAGTTGACGGTAAGATGTAAATCATTGATTTTATTGACGAAATCCTTGAGGCCCCTGCCGGAAAAATTCCACGGCCTGACCGACCAGGAAATCAAATACCGCCAGCGCTACGTCGACCTGATCGTCAACGAGGACACCCGCGCCACTTTCCGCAAGCGCACGCAGATCATCCAGGCCATGCGCACTGTGCTGGTGGCCGACGGTTATCTCGAAGTCGAAACGCCGATGATGCAGCCGATTCCCGGCGGCGCCGCCGCGCGCCCCTTCGTCACCCACCACAACGCCCTCGACATGCAGCTCTACCTGCGCATCGCGCCGGAGCTGTACCTGAAGCGGCTGGTGGTCGGCGGCTTCGAGAAGGTATTCGAGATCAACCGCAATTTCCGCAACGAAGGCATGTCGACGCGCCACAATCCCGAGTTCACCATGCTCGAGTTCTACTGCGCCTACATGGAAGTCAGGGGCATGATGGATTTCATCGAACGCCTGATCCGCGAAACCGCGAAGGCCGCCGGGTCGACCACGGTGACCTACCAGGGCAGGGAAATCGATTTCGCAAAACCTTACGCCAGACTGACCATCACCGACGCCATCCGCAAGTACCATCCCGAAATCGGCGACGACATCCTCAACGACAAGGCGAAAATCACCGCGAAGCTGAAAAGCCTGGGAATCGACCCGCGGCCGGGCGACGGACTCGGCGCCCTGCAACTCACCTTGTTCGAAAACACCGTCGAAACAAAACTGCACGAACCGACATTCCTGATCGATTATCCGGCCGAAGTTTCGCCGCTGGCGCGCCGCAACGACAAAAATCCCGACATCACCGAACGTTTCGAGCTGTATATCGCCGGGCGCGAAATCGCCAACGGCTTCTCCGAACTGAACGATCCCGAAGACCAGGCCGAACGCTTCCGGGAGCAGGTACGGCAGAAGGATGCCGGCGACCATGAAGCCATGCATTACGATGCCGACTACATCCGCGCCCTCGAATACGGCATGCCGCCGGCTGCCGGCGCCGGCATCGGCATCGACCGCCTGGTGATGCTGCTGACCGACAGTCCGTCGATCCGCGACGTGATACTGTTTCCCCAAATGCGGCCAGAATGAGGACCGCGATGCGCCAAGACACGCCTGGGGCCAAACAAATTCACCGTTCGCCCTGAGCCTGTCGAAGGGCGATTTTGCAGGACGTACATGAGCTTCTGGATATATATGCTCAAATGCGCTGACGGTTCGTATTATGTCGGGCATACCGAAGATCTTGATGTTCGAATCGGAAAACATGCACGTCGTGAAATTCCGGGATATACCTCGTCACGCCTGCCTGTCAGCCTGGTGTTTTCACAGGAACATCCGACCCGTGAGGAAGCACTGTTCGCTGAACGCCAAATCAAGGGCTGGAGTCGAAAAAAGAAGGAAGCGTTGATCCGCGGGGATTGGAGCGAAATCTCCAGGCTCGCACGCAGCAAACATTAACGACACGGGCATACGCCCTTCGACAGGCTCAGGGCGAACGGAAGAGGAAAAGTGAACGTGGATAAACCGCTCTGGCAGCCATCGCCGGGCCGGATCAAGGCCAGCAACCTGACCGCGTTCATGCGCAGCGCCGCTGCTGTCGCTGGTCGCAATTTCGACGACTACGCCTCCCTCCATGAATGGTCGGTCGCGGAACCGGAAAAATTCTGGAAAACAGTCTGGAAATTCTGCGGCGTGATCGGCAAGCCCGGCGATCGCGTACTGGAACACCCGGAACGCATGCCCGGCGCACGCTGGTTCCCGGATGCGCGACTCAATTACGCGGAAAACCTGCTGCTGCGGAATGACGGCGAAACGGCCATCGTGTTTCGCGGCGAAGACCGGGTTGAAAGCAGCATCACGTTCCATGAACTGCATTCCGAGGTGTCGCGCCTGGCGCAGGCGCTGCGTGCCGCCGGCATCCGGCGCGGCGACCGCGTCGCAGCCTACATGCCCAACCTCCCGGGCACGGTGATCGCGATGCTGGCCACCGCCAGCATCGGCGCAGTGTGGTCGTCATGCTCCCCGGATTTCGGCGTGCAGGGCGTGGTCGACCGCTTCGGCCAGATCGGTCCGCGCATCCTTTTCGCCGCCGACGGCTATTTCTACAACAACCGCGTCATCGACAACAGGCCGCGGCTGCGAGAGATCATGGCCCGGATGCCAGGCGTGGAAAAGCTGATCGTCGTGCCGTATACCTGTGGCGAACCCGACCTCACGGATCTGCCGCGCGCGGTCAGCGTGCATGAGCTGATGGCGCCGTACCGGCCGCAGCCGGTCACCTTCGAACAACTGCCCTTCGACCACCCGCTGTTCATCATGTATTCATCGGGCACCACCGGAGTGCCCAAGTGCATAGTCCACGGCGCCGGCGGCACACTGCTGCAGCACCTCAAGGAACACGTGCTGCACACTGACATCCGCCGGGGCGACCGGCTGTTCTACTTCACCACCTGCGGCTGGATGATGTGGAACTGGCTGGTATCGGGACTCGCCGCCGGGGCGACACTGCTGCTCTACGACGGCTCGCCGTTCATCTCCCGGGGCGCGGTACTGTGGGATTACGCGGCGCAGGAAAAAATGACCGTGTTCGGCACCTCGGCCAAATACATAGACGCGCTGGCCAAGCTCGGGCTGACTCCACGCGAGACCCACGACCTGTCGCCTTTGCGCACCCTGCTCTCCACTGGTTCGCCGCTGGCGCCGGAAAGCTTCGACTACGTCTACCGCAGCATCAAGGCCGACCTGCAACTGGCGTCGATTTCCGGCGGCACCGACATCATCTCCTGCTTTGCGCTGGGCTGTCCGATCCTGCCGGTGTGGCGCGGCGAACTGCAATGTCGCGGCCTGGGCATGAAAGTCGAGGTCTGGAACGACGATGGCAAACCGGTGCGCGGCGAGAAAGGCGAACTGGTATGCGCCGCGCCGTTCCCGTCGATGCCGGTCGGTTTCTGGAACGACGCCGGCGGCAGCCGCTATCGTGCCGCCTATTTCGAGCGTTTTCCCGGCGTCTGGCACCACGGCGACTATGTCGAACTGACCGCACATGACGGGCTGATGATCCATGGCCGTTCCGACGCGGTGCTCAATCCAGGCGGCGTGCGCATCGGCACCGCCGAAATCTACCGCCAGGTCGAACAGCTTGAAGAAGTCGTCGAAAGCCTGGCCATCGGCCAGGACTGGCCGCCGCAGCAACCCAATGACGTGCGCGTAGTGCTGTTCGTACGCCTGCGCGATGGACTGACGCTGGAAGCGGCACTGGTCGATCGCATCAAAAAGCAGATCCGCGACAACACCACGCCGCGCCATGTTCCGGCCATCGTGCTGCAGGTGGCCGACATCCCGCGCACCAAGAGCGGCAAGATCGTCGAACTCGCGGTGCGCAACATCGTGCATGGACTGCCGGTGAAAAACGTCGAGGCACTGGCCAACCCCGAAGCACTCGCCCATTTCCGGGATCGTGACGAATTGCGCAGTTGAAGGCGCAAGTGCCAACTGCGTCATGAATTACGCGGAAATACGCTGTAACGTTTTGCAAGCCCATGACATTGTTCACAGTCAAAGCTCCTGACCGCGCATTAGCATGGCCGCAGTCTGTTGATGTGAAAGGAGCAGCAAAATGTCAGAAGCCCGGAAAATCAATCCCCTGATTGCCCTTGCCGCAGTTTCAGTGACCCTGTTCAGCCTCGTCGGCATTGGCGTCATGACCGGCATGATGCCAAGTTCGTTTTCGAAGAACAGCGACTCATCGCTGGAAACCGGTGCATCGAAAGCGGTCGATGCAAAAACCGGCGCGACGCCTGCAACCGTCGCCAGGACCCAGACCAGACGCGAGCCTGCAAGACAGCCTGCTCAACAGGCTGCCGTGGCGCCAAAGGCTGCCCCGGCATGCACATCCTGCGGTGTTGTAGCCAGCGTGAATGCCATCACATTGAAAGGTGAAGGCAGCGGCCTCGGCGCGGTTGCCGGCGGTGTGCTGGGCGGCGTGCTGGGCAACCAGGTCGGCGGCGGTTCGGGCAAGAAGATCGCCACCGTCGCCGGTGCCGCGGGCGGCGCCTATGCCGGACACCAGGTCGAGAAAAACATGAAATCCACCACCCGCCATGATGTCGTCGTGAACATGGATGATGGATCCACCCGCACCTTCTCCTACGACACCCAGCCTGCGTTCCAGGCCGGCAGCAAGGTGCGCGTGGTAAACGGTACACTCACCCCGGACTGAGCGAGAGCCGGCCGTTGAAAGCGCCCTTCTTGGGCGCTTTTTTATTGTCCTGAACCTGCAGTCGGCGCGATTGTGCAGCGGATGTCCTGGATCCCGGGACAGCTGATACCAGCAGGTTTAATGAAAATAATATTTAAAGACAATCACTTATGAATCATCTTGCCACCCGCTGCTGCGGTCGGCATTTCTCTGGGACTTGCACATATACCCCTGTGGGGTATAAGATCATGCATTGAACCCATTGCATCAGCCAGCGTGAATACCCTCGCCACATTCCCGAAAAACGCGACCATCGACCTGCCGGTTACAGGCATGACCTGCGCAGCCTGCGCCGCGCGCATCGAAAAAACGCTGAACCGCCTGCCCGACGTCAAGGCAGGCGTGAATTTCGCGACCGAAAAAGCCCATATTGAATATCCTTCCGGCCGCATCACCCCTGCAGAACTGATCGCCGCGATCCGCAGGGCCGGGTATGACGCCCAGCTTCCCGCCGCGGACGGCGATGCCGCGCGCAAGGCCGAACGCCTCGCCGCCTACCGGCATGACCTGCGGCTGTTCACTGTTTCCGCGCTGCTGACCCTGCCTTTCTTCGCACTGATGCTGTACATGCTGGGCGGCAATCACCACGCAGACTGGCTGCCGCCCTTGGCACAACTGCTGATCGCCACCCCGGTGCAGTTCTGGATTGGCAGCCGCTTCTACACCGGCGCGTACCATGCCCTGCGCGGCGGCGGCGCCAACATGGACGTGCTGATCGCGCTGGGCACCAGCGTTGCTTACTTCTACAGTGCGTCCGTGGTGCTGTTCGGCCTCGACGGACATCTCTACTTCGAAGCAGCGGTCAGCATCATCACGCTGGTGTTTCTCGGCAAGCTGCTGGAATCACGCGCCCGGGCCCGCGCCTCCTCGGCCATCGAGGAACTGATCCGGCTGCAGCCGAAAACCGCGCGCATCGAACGTGGTGCCGACATCGCAGAGATCCCGGTGGCGGATATCCGGGTCGGCGACGTGTTCGTGGTGCGCCCGGGCGAAGCCGTGCCGGTTGACGGCAGGGTGCTCGACGGCAGTTCCAGCATCGACGAAGCCATGCTCACCGGAGAAAGCCTGCCCGTGGCAAAAATTTCCGGCAGCCCGGTGTATGCGGCAACCATCAACGCCCAGGGACTGCTCCGCTGCAGCGCCACCGGCGTCGGCGCCGACACCGCGCTCGCCGGCATCATCCGCCTGGTCGAGGAGGCACAGGGATCCAAGGCGCCGATCCAGCGCCTGGCCGACACCGTTTCCGGGGTGTTCGTGCCGGTGGTCATCGTGTTGGCATTGCTGACCTTCGCCGGCTGGTGGTGGTATTCCGGCGCATGGGCGGATGCGCTGGTCCCGGCAGTGGCCGTACTGGTCATCGCCTGCCCCTGCGCGCTGGGCTTGGCGACTCCCACCGCGATCATGGTCGGCAGCGGTGCCGGCGCCCGCACCGGCGTACTGATCAAGAACGCCGAAGCGCTGGAACGCGCCGGCCACATCGACACGCTGGTCGTCGACAAGACCGGCACGCTGACCCAGGGAAAACCCGCGGTCACCGACGTCATCGCCGCCGCAGGCTTCGATGAGGAGCATCTGCTGCACATTGCCGCCGCACTGGAAAACGGATCCGAACATCCGCTGGCGCGCGCGGTGCTCGAACATGCCCGCGGCCGGCGGATTGCCATTGCCGCGGTGCAGGACTTCGAAGCCGTCGCCGGCAGGGGGGTGCGCGCAACGGTAGACGGCAAATCCGCCCTGCTCGGCTCGCCGAAATTCCTCGCCGGCAACAGCCTTGCGCTCGACGCGCAGACCGTCGCGGCACTGGAGGACCAGGGCAAAACAGTCATCGGCGTCGCCCATGACAACCGGACACTCGGCTTGATCGCCATTGCCGATCCGCTGCGGCCGACGTCGCCGGCAGCGGTCGCCGCGCTGCAGGTGCTGGGCATCGAAGTCATCATGCTCACCGGCGACAACCGGCGCACGGCGGCACACATCGCGCGCGAAGCCGGCATTGCCTCGTTCGAGGCCGAACTGCTGCCGCAGGACAAGGCGCAGCGCATCAATGCGCTGGCCGGCGAGGGCCGCAGCGTCGGCATGATCGGCGACGGCGTCAATGACGCGCCGGCGCTGGCCGCAGCGCAGGTCAGCTTCGCCATCGGCGCCGGTTCGGACGTGGCGATCCACGCCGCCGACGTGACGCTGATGCGCAGCGACCTGCTGAGCGCGGTCGACGCCGTGAGCCTGTCACGCGCGACCTTCCGCAAGATCCGGCAGAACCTGTTTTTCGCCTTTTTCTACAACGTGCTGGGCATCCCGCTCGCCGCTGCGGGGCTGCTCAACCCGGTGATCGCCGGCGCCGCGATGGCGATGAGCTCGGTGTCGGTGGTCAGCAACTCGCTGCTGCTGAAACGCTGGAAACCGCAAAGGCGGTGATTGGTAACTGGTGATTGGAGCAGGCCAGCGCCCTCACCATTACCAATTTACCAATCACCAATCACCAATTACCAATTACCAGTTACCCATCACCAAGGAGAACAGCATGGAAACCACCACCATCCCCGTCAAAGGCATGACCTGCATGGGCTGCGTGTCCAGCGTCAAGCGCGTGCTGGGCGCCATCGACGGCGTCACACAGGCCGACGTATCGCTGGAAAAAGCCGAGGCGACGATCAGCTACGATCCGGCAAAGACCGCGCTGCCGGCCATCAAGTCCGCGATCACGGATGCCGGATATGAAACCGCCTGAGCCGCAGCACGCCACGGCGCATGACGCCTGCCACGATCCGCAGGTCGTGCAGCCGCACAAGCAGGCGCTGCTGAAACGCCTGAACCGCGTCGAGGGCCAGGTACGCGGTGTCGCGCAGATGATCCAGGATGACCGCTATTGCATTGATGTGCTGACCCAGGTCGCGGCCGTGCAGTCCGCGCTCGACGCGGTGGCATTGCAGCTGCTCGAGGATCACACGCGGGGTTGCGTCGCGGACGCGGTCAGGTCCGACGGCGGCGACAAGGCGATTGCGGAGCTGATGACGGTGGTGAAACGCTTCGCGCGCTGAATCTTCAGCTCAGTAATTCCAGATCTGCCACCACGGCACATCCTTCTTCGGGCCGCCCTTCAGGTAGACGCTGTCGGGAAAGTTTCTGTTGAGCACGCGCTCGGCGTCATCGCGCAAGGCGGTCATGCCCAGGGCATCGTACGCCTTGACCATCAGCACCAGCCCTTCTTCGTTGGCTGGCGCGTCCGGATAGGTCTTCAGCGCATACTGCGCGCGGTTGACCGCCGCCACGTAGGCCTTGCGCTTCATGTAGTAGCGCGCAACATGGATTTCGTGCGAAGCCAGCGCATTGACCAGATAACTCATGCGCAGGATGGCATCGGGCGTGTACTTGCTTTCGGGATAACGCGTCGCCAGCTCCTTGAATGCGACAAACGCATCCGCTGCCGCCTTGGGATCACGCTCCGACAGGTCCTGGCCGCTGAAAAAACCCATGATGCCGAGATCGTCGTTGAAGTTGATCACCCCGCGCAGGAAATACATGTAGTCGGCGCTGGGATGGTTGGGAAACGTTTTCAGGAAGCGGTCTATGGTCGCCAGCGCCGAGGGCGTGTCCTCGTTTTTCCAGTGCGCGTAGGCCACCTCGATCTGTGCCTGCTGTGCGAACCTGCCGAACGGATAACGCGACTCGATCCGTTCGTAATGCTTGATCGCGCTCTCCCAGTTGCGGTCCGCGAGTTCGGACCGGGCCTCGGCGTAGAGTTTCTGCACCGACCAGGTCCGGGTTTCGTCATATTCCTTGCCGCCGAACAGTCCGCAGCCGCCGAGCAGCCAGCCCGCGGCGAGCGCGGTGAATAACGTTAGAATGCTGCGCATCAGGTTTCGCAATGATCCGTGCTGATTTGTCATCCGAAAATTATACCGGTTTACCCGCCGCTCCGGCCCCGCATCTGCTGACGGTGCCACCTGCCAGCGCGGGACTGCGGCTGGACCAGGCCCTGGCCCAGTTGCTGCCGCAGTACTCGCGGGCCCGGCTCTCGGCCTGGGTGCGTGACGGCCGCGTGACCGTCGACGGCCGCACACGGACCCCGCGCGACAAGCTGCACGGCGGCGAACAGATCACGGTGCAGCCGGCGCTGTCGCCGCAGGAAACGGCATTCCGGCCGCAGGCATTGCCGCTAGCCGTCGTTTACGAGGACGACGCACTGCTGGTCATCAACAAGCCCGCCGGCCTGGTCGTGCATCCCGGCAGCGGCAACTGGGAAGGCACGCTGCTCAACGCCCTGCTTGCCCGTGCGCCCGAACTGGCCACGGTGCCGCGCGCCGGCATCGTGCACCGCCTGGACAAGGACACCAGCGGCCTGCTGGTCATCGCGCGCACGCTGACCGCCCAGACCGACCTGGTCAGGCAACTGCAGGCCCGCAGCGTCGGCCGCGAATATTGTGCCGTGGTGCACGGCAGGGTCGCCCGCAACGGAAAAATCGAAGGCCCGATCGGCCGCGATCCGCGCAGCCGTACACGCATGGCGGTCACCGCGACCGGCAAACCTGCCGTCACCCATTACACGGTGGTCGAACGTTTTGCAGCGGCCAGCCTGCTCGCCTGTCGCCTCGAAACCGGCCGCACCCATCAGATCCGCGTCCACCTGCAGAAGCTGGGCCATCCGATCTGGGGCGATCCCGTGTACGGCAAAAAAACCACGGCAACGGTTCTGCGCATCGGCCGCCAGGCCCTGCATGCCGAAAAACTGACGCTGGTTCATCCGCTGACCGGCAAAACGATGCAATGGCACGCCCCCTTGCCCGAAGACATGCGGCAACTGATCGAAGACCTGCGCGACGCATGAACCTGCCGCCGCAATGGATAGTGCCCGATTGGCCGGCGCCGGCCCATGTCCGCGCCGTGATCACAACACGCCACGGCGGCGTCAGCAGCGGGCCTTACGCCAGTCTCAACCTCGGCGCGCGCACCGATGACGACCCGGCGGCGGTCGCCGCAAACCGTGCACGCCTGCAGGCGCACCTGCCGCAGCCGCCGAAATGGCTGTCACAGGTGCACGGCAGCACGGTGGTGGATGCCGATGGCCTGTCCGGCATTCCTTCGGCAGACGCCAGCGTCGCTCGCCAGCCCGGCACCGTGTGCGCGATATTGATCGCCGACTGCCTGCCGATACTGTTCACCGACCGCACCGGCAGCTGCGTCGCCGCGGCCCACGCCGGCTGGCGCGGGCTGGCCGGCGGTGTCATCGCCAACACCGTGGCGCGCCTGCCTGCCGCGCCGGAAGAACTGCTGGCCTACATCGGTCCTGGCATCGGCCCTGCCGCCTTCGAAGTCGGTGACGACGTGCTGCACGCTTTCTGCGACGAATCCCCGGAACATCGCAG
>JBFWOE010000059.1:0-17078 GCA_050250695.1 Burkholderiales bacterium | reverse complement strand
ACGGCCGAACACGATGGTATTGCCTACTACTTCGCTTCGCAGACCAACCTCGACACATTCAAGGCGAATCCGGCGAAGTACACGCCGGAGAATGGCGGGTTCTGCACCTTTGGTGTTTCGGTGGGCAAAAAATTTGATGGTGATCCCCGATACGCCGCCGTTGAGAACGGCAGGCTGTATGTTTTCCTGAACGAGGAAATATTCAGGCTGTTCCAGAAAGACCGCGCCGGCACCATCGCAAAGGCGAAAGCGCAATGGACAAAAATTCAGCACACGGCCTCCCGCGAACTGTAATCACATCCACGTGAGCATACCCACGCCACGCATGCTCACGTTCAAATTTTGATATTTACTCAAAACGTAACCAACAGGAAATTATTAAAATGACACAAATAGCACCCCTCACTGCGGCAGATGCGGACGCGGACACTGCCGCTACTCTGGCAGCCGTAAAGTCAAAACTCGGCATGGTTCCGAACTTGTTTTCCACGCTCGCTCGCGCGCCTTCAGCGCTGAAAGCACTGCTCGCCGTAAATGAAGCAATTGCCAGTGGACAATTGAACGCTGCGGAGCGCGAGATAGTGGCGCTTGCGGTATCACAGGCAAATGGCTGCGAATACTGCGTCAGCGCGCACACATTGCTCGGCGCAAAGGCCGGTTTAAGCACAGATGAAACACTGCAGGCACGTGCCGGACATGGCGTTCAGTTACGCTCGGGCGCGCTAGCAGCATTCGCGCGCGAACTCGTGGAGACACGTGGCCGTATCAAGCCAGTAGCGCTGGAAGCCTACCGTAAATCCGGACTTTCTGACGAAGACATGCTTGAAGTGGTTGCAAATACCGCGGCAACCACGCTCACGAATTACACCAACAACGTTGCAAACACAGAAGTGGATTTCCCGCCAGTGCAACTGAAGCTCGCGGTTTAGCGGAGGGGCGCGCCGTGACTTTTGCAAATTCGCATTCTCCCGGCGCGCTCGCCGAAGATGATCGCTTTGATCTCGGCGCCTGGGCGATGCTCTCGCCCGACTATGCGGCATGGGCGCGCGAGGCAAGTGTATTGGCGGGCGAACTCGATCGTGGCCTGGCAAGCGGCGAACTCTACGCCGTCATTCAACCGCGCATGGCGCTGGTAACGGGAGGCGGTTTAAAACTTGCGGGTGGGGAAATGCTTGTGCGTTGGCGCCATCCGCAGCGCGGCTTCGTGCCCCCAAACCGCTTCATTCCCATTGCCGAAGCTACCGGACTTATTGAACCGCTTGGCGATTTTATGCTTGATACGGCGGCAAGGACCCTTTCAGGCTGGCTTGCGCGTTACGGTCATGCACCAAGCCTGGCAGTCAATCTCTCTGCGCGCCAGTTCACCAATTCCAGGCTGCCCGAGAAACTTGAGCAGTTACGCATAAATCATGACCTCCCTTCGGGTTTGATCGAACTGGAAATTACCGAGTCTGCGGCAATGCGCGATGCCGCTCGCACGGTCGCGATCCTGGGTGACTTACGCGCTGTCCGGGTTCCGGTGTCGATAGATGATTTCGGGACCGGTTTCTCGTCGCTGGCTTATCTACGTCAATTTGAGGTGGATGCACTAAAAATCGACAAATCGCTGATCGACGACATCGGTGTCGATCCAAATGCCAATGCAGTTTGCAATGCCATCTTGCAGCTCGGACACACCCTCGGCATCAAAACTGTAGCCGAAGGCGTTGAGCACGTGCGACAACTTGAATATCTGCGCCTTAGGGAATGCGATGAAGTCCAGGGTTACTTTTTCGGCAAGCCGGTGGAAGCGGAAATCTTCGAGCGCGAGCGGCTTGTTTGCTGAAGAACCCTCGGCGATTGTCTGCTTGTTGCGGTTACGAGGTTTATACCCTGGGCAATAAAAAACTTGGCTCTGCCCCCGACAGTCTGCTGACGGTTGCTATTTCGCCGGGTTCATTCCCCAATGCAAATTCTGCTTTGCTACATCTGGCCTCATGCATACGGCGCACATCTGGACCGGATCACTGTCGGGCGTCCGCCCGATCGCCAGTCACGTGCTCTACGCTCAGAGCAAACGCGCTCGTGTTCATGGTCAATCACGTTAATGCCTGCAACGCGCAGCCGGCAGCTGGCTAGGAACCACGCCGCGCAATCACCAGGCCGTGGCGGTTCATCCACAACCGCGACAGCAACTGCACCAGGCCGGCTGCGGCCAGCGCCCACAGGAACGCCATTCCGATGCCGGCAGCTGTCAGCCCCCAGGCCAGCACCGCGCAAAAAGTGCTGAAGGCATAGAAGCCGAGCACCATGCCGCGCAGCAGCTGCACGGCGGCGGCCGCGCCGGCGCTGCGATGGGTGAAAAGCACCAGCACCGTGCCCATCACCGGAAACATCGCAAGGATGCCGCTCAGCGACGGCCCCAGTTGCGCGGCGGAATACGTCACCGCCAGCACCAGCAGCGCGCCGAAGACCATGCGCAGCAGCATGTCCCGCGGCGGTTGCACCGGCGCCGCCGCTGCTGTATCCAGGCGGGGATAGAGACGCGGCGCAAACCACAGCCCGAGCAGCACACCGGCCGCAGCCGCCGGCAGCGTGGCGTTCCACCATTCCAGAAATATGACAGCAGCCGAGTAACCGGCATAGGCCAGCGGCAGGCTCAGCGTCCAGGGGAACCGCGTCGCCGCCCAGGCATAACTCAAACCGAAAGCCAGGATCCCAAGCACCGCCGACAGAGTGCCGACTGCAGCCTGCGCCGCAAAAACCGCCCCCTGCTCGAGCGCGATGAACCAGAGTATCGGACCGGCAACGATCGGAAACGCCGACAGCCAGCCGGCAACGGCAGGACCCCAGCGCCGGCCGGCGAGGGTCACCAGCGCGATCAGTGCGGGTACCAGAATCAGTTTGAGAACCAGGACTGTATTCAAGGACGGCTTTCAGGAATGGGGGGTCGGCGACGGCTCCGCACAACTCTTGCCGGCGCGAAAAACAGTAATTTCAATGATATTGCTGCGCGGACTAAAGCCCCAATGCGCCCCACATTGCATCGACGCGTTTCTTCACTTCATCGCTCATCGCAATCGGCGTGCCCCAGGCGCGATCCGTTTCCGCCAGCCACTTGTTGGTGGCGTCTATGCCCATCTTCGAACCGAGTCCGGCGACCGGGCTGGCGAAATCGAGATAATCGATGGGCGTGGCGTCGGCGATCAGCGTGTCGCGTCGCGGGTCGACGCGGGTGGTCAGCACCCACATCACTTCCTTCCAGTCGCGGACGTTGACGTCGTCATCGGTGACGATGATGAACTTGGTGTACATGAACTGGCGCAGAAAACTCCAGATGCCGAACATCACGCGCTTGGCGTGCCCCGGATACTGCTTTTTCATGCTGACGCAGGCGATGCGGTACGAGCAGCCTTCGGGCGGCAGATAGAAGTCAACGATCTCCGGAAACTGTTTGACCAGCAGCGGCACGAACACTTCGTTCAGCGCCTCGCCCAGCACTGCCGGTTCGTCCGGCGGCTTGCCGGTGTAGGTGGAGTGGTAGATCGCATCTCGGCGCAGCGTGATGCGCTCGACGGTGAACACCGGAAAACGCTCCTGCTCGTTGTAATAGCCGGTGTGGTCGCCGAACGGGCCTTCGAGCGCGGTCTCGCCGGGATGGATGAACCCTTCGAGCACGATCTCGGCGCGTGCCGGGACTTTCAGGTCATGGGTCAGGCACTGCGCGATTTCGGTTTTCTCGCCGCGCAGCAGACCGGCGAACTGGTACTCGGACAAGGAGTCAGGCACCGGCGTCACTGCGCCCAGCATGGTCGCCGGATCGGCGCCCAGCGCCACCGCCACCGGGAACGGCTCGCGCGGATGGGCGAGGCAATGGTCGCGGTAATCGAGCGCGCCGCCGCGGTGCGCCAGCCAGCGCATGATCAGCTTGTTATTGGCGATGACCTGCTGCCGGTAGATGCCGAGGTTCTGCCGCGCCTTCTGCGGTCCGCGCGTCACCGTCAGGCCCCAGGTGATCAGCGGACCGATGTCACCGGGCCAGCAGGTCTGGATCGGCAGGCGCGCAAGATCGACATCCGCGCCCTCCCACACGATTTCCTGGCATGGCGGGTCGCTGATCTCCTTCGGCTGCATGTTCATCACCTGGCGCAGCAGCGGCAGCTTGTCCCAGGCGTCCTTCAGTCCCTTCGGCGGCTCGGGCTCCTTCAGCTGTGCCAGCAGTTGCCCCAATTCGCGCAGCGCCTCCACCGAATCGCGGCCCATGCCCAGCGCGACGCGCCGCGGCGTGCCGAACAGGTTGCCGAGCACCGGCATGGAATGGCCTTTCGGTTTTTCGAAAAGCAGCGCCGGGCCGCCCTGCTTCAGTACGCGGTCGCAGACCTCGGTCATCTCCAGCTTCGGATCGACCTCGATGCTGATGCGTTTGAGCTGGCCGTCACGCTCCAGCCCGGCAATAAATTCGCGCAGGTCGCGGAATTTCATACCAGCACCTGCGGCCCCAGCCACCAATCGAGCGCGATGCCGGTGAAGATGACGCAGCCGACCCAGTTGTTGTTGAGGAAGGCGCGGAAACAGCATTCACGACTGCGGTTTCGGATCAGCACATATTGGTAGAGCACCAGCGCGGAAGCGACTGTCAGCCCGGCGTAATAGTACACGCCGCGCAGCTGCGTCCAGCCGATCCAGGTCATCAGCCCGAGAAACAAGGCGTGGAAAAGCATCACGCCCGGCACGTCACCGCGGCCGAACAGGATGGCTGATGACTTGACGCCGATTTTCAGGTCGTCGTCGCAGTCGACCATCGCGTATTCCGTATCGTAGGCAATCGCCCACAGCATGGTGGCCGCGAGCAGCATCCAGGCGGCTGCCGGGACGGTTTTCCACATTGCCGCATAGGCCATCGGAATGCCGAAACCGAAGGCCACGCCCAGCCATGCCTGCGGCAGCGGGAACACGCGCTTGACGAAGGGATAGATGATGGCCAACGCAGCGGCGACAAACGCCAGCTTGATGGTCAACGCGTTGAGGAACAGCACCAGGCCGAAAGCCATCAGCAGCAGCACAACCGCCAGCACCAGCGCTTCGCCGGGCCGGATCAAGCCCGCGGCCAGCGGCCGGTCTTTGGTGCGCTCCACATGCGGATCGAAATCGCGATCGGCGTAATCGTTGATCACGCAACCCGCCGAACGCATCAGCACGGTACCGGTGACGAATATCAGCAGCACGTCGGGCGGCGGAATGCCGGCGGCGGCGAACCACAGGCCCCACAAGGTCGGCCACAGCAGCAGCAGGATGCCGATGGGCTTGTCCAGCCGCATTAACTTCTCGTAGGCATCGAGCCGTTCTTTCAGCGTCAGCGCGGGCATCACCGTCCGTGTATCGCGGGCAGGAACACTTCGCTGACCAGTATAGGCGATTTGCCCGCGGCAAAAATGGACCTCCGTGCCCACAACAGCGGAGGCGGCCGTTTCAGCTGTGCGGCCGCACGCCGGTAGAGCGGATGGGCGCGCGACAGCTTGCGCTGTCGCAGCGGAAACCGCGCCACGCGCGGGTCGGCAAACAGCGCCGCGCCCAGCGGCCGCGCGCCCAGCCCGGCGATGCCGTGCCAGGCGCCGCGCAGGGCATGCCGGGCCAGCACCGTATGCGCGAACACCAGCGGCGTCGTTCCGCGAAACAGCAGCACTTCCCGCACCAGCACGCGCGCAACTGGTGAAGCAAACAGAAAGGCTTCGTCGCGGTTGGCGCGGCGCAGGCCCTGGAACAGCACCTTGACCTTGATCGGACCGGCATGGCGCTCCAACCGCGCCGTCAGCGAGCCGCGATCGGTCAGCCAGCAGCGCAACGCGCCGGCTGCGACCGGCGCAACGCACCAGGATGGATCTCGGGGGATGGATTTCACGATGACATGATTCTGCGGTTGCGGAATTATCGCATCAAGACGCGGCGCCCTCCGCCATCAGACCTTGAGGAATTCGCTGCGCCCGCCCAGCCAGCGCTGCAGGTGCGCGCGCGCGGCATCCGGATGTTCGCTCAGCAGCATCTCCGCGGCATCTCGCGCCGCATCGAGCAGGTCGAGATCCAGCGCGAGGTCGGCAAAGCGCAGCATCGGCACCCCGCTCTGCCGCGCCCCCAGAAGTTCGCCCGGGCCCCGCAGATTCAGATCGTGACGTGCGATCTCGAAGCCGTCGGTGTGTTCGTAGATGATTTTCAGGCGTTCGCGCGCCATTGGCGACAGCGGCCCCTGGTAGAGCAGGATACAGACGCTTTCCGCGGCACCGCGCCCGACCCGCCCGCGCAGCTGGTGCATCTGCGACAGGCCCATGCGCTCGGCATGTTCGATCACCATCAGCGACGCATTCGGCACGTCGACGCCGACTTCGATCACCGTTGTTGCGACCAGCAGTTGCAGTGCTCCGTTCTTGAACTGCGCCATCACCTGCTGCTTTTCAGCGGCCTTCAGCCGGCCGTGCACCAGGCCGACGCGCAGTTCCGGGAATGTCTGCTGCAGGTGCGCATGCGTATCCAGCGCGGTCTGCAACTGCAGTTTTTCGGATTCTTCGATCAACGGGCATACCCAGTACGCCTGGCGGCCTGCGATACAGGCATCGCGCACGCGCTGGATCACTTCGTCGCGCCGTTCCTCGGCCACCAGCTTGGTCACCACGGGCGTGCGCCCCGGCGGCATTTCGTTGATCACCGACACATCGAGGTCGGCGTAATAACTCATGGCCAGCGTGCGCGGTATAGGCGTCGCACTCATCATCAGCTGGTGCGGCTGCGCCCCCCGGTTCGATTTCGTACCTTTCATGCGCAGCGCCAGCCGCTGGTGTACGCCGAAGCGGTGCTGTTCGTCGATGATCGCCAGGCCGAGTTTGGCAAACACCACCGCCTCTTCGAACAGCGCATGGGTGCCGACGACGATCTGGGCGTGCCCGCTGAGCACATTTTCAAGTTGTTGTTTTTTATAATTTTTTTTGATGCCCCCGGCAATCCATGCGACGGTGACCTGCAAGGGCGCCAGCCACTCGGCGAACTTGCGGTAATGCTGTTCGGCGAGGATTTCCGTCGGCGCCATCACAGCCGCCTGGTATCCGTTCTCCACGCACTGCAACGCCGCCAGCGCGGCCACCACGGTTTTGCCGCTGCCGACATCGCCCTGCAGCAAGCGCTGCATCGGATGAGCCTGACCGATGTCCGCACGGATCTGCGCCAGCACCGCGTTCTGCGCCCCGGTCAACTGGAACGGCAGGCGCTGCAGCAGCGCATGGACCAGCCTGCCGCGCGCCTTCAGCACCGGCGCACCGGCGGCGCGGCGGCGCCGGTAATGCACGCGCATCGACAATTGCTGCGCCAGCAGTTCGTCGAATTTCATGCGTCGCCACGCCGGATGCACGCGGCCCTGCAAAACAGCCTGCGCAATGTCGGGCGACGGGTTGTGAAGCAGGCGCACCGCGGTTTCGAATGCCGGCAATCCCAGCGCATCGAGCAGTGCCGCGGGCAGCGTTTCTGTCAGCGGCTCGGTATCGAGTGCGCGCGCGATCAGCCGGCGCAGGCCGTCCTGGCCAAGGCCGGCGGTCGTCGGATACACCGGCGTCAGCGCCTGCGCCACCGGTGTATCGGCCGTCACCACGCGGTAACGCGGATGGACCATTTCGGCGCCGAAATGTCCGGAGCGCACGCCGCCGAACACGCGCACGACATTGCCCGGCGCCAGCGTCTTCACCTGGCTGCCATAGAAATTCAGGAAACGCAGCGTCAGTTCGCCGCTGCCGTCGCTGATGCGGCAGACCAGCTGGCGTTTCGGGCGGTACTTGATGTCGCAGTCGGTGACCGTGCCCTGCACCAGCACTTCGGGCCCCGGCACTGCGTCGGCAATGGAACTGATACTGGTCTCGTCGTCATAACGCAGCGGCAGGTGCAGCACCAGGTCAAAGCGGCGGCGGATGCCGAGTTTGCCGAGCTTGTCGGCAATCGTCTTGCCGATTCCGGGCAGCGCCGCGTGATCGGCAGGGGAAGCGCCATCGCCACGGGCACGTTTCATGGATGTCCCGGCCCGCCGCGCACGCAGCGTCCCATCACTCCAGATACATCACCGCATCGACTTCCACCAGCGCATTGCGCGGCAGGCTGGCGACACCGACGGCGGCGCGCGCCGGATAGGGTTGCGTGAAATACCCGGCCATGATTTCGTTGACCCGGGCGAAATGCGCCAGGTCCGTCAGATACACGTTGACCTTGGCAAAATCATCCATGCTGCCGCCGGCCGCCGCCGCAACCGCCTGCAGATTCCTGAACACGCGATGGATCTGCGCATCGATGCCGTCAACCATCTGCATGGTCGAGGGATCGAGCCCGATCTGCCCGGCCAGATACACGGTGTCGCCGCAGCGCACGGCCTGGGAATAAGTGCCGATGGCCCTGGGGGCTGCATCGGTATGAATGACTTTTTTGTCCACCATGATCGCTCCGGCAGCATCGCCATGACGCCGTATGATGAACGGCCCGGCGCGGGAATTCAATGCGCCGGGCGGCAACACACGGTTCAGGGCGAGGCTTTTGCGGCCGCCGCGAATGCCCTGTTCGCGGAAAAGCCCCCGCGAAGCGCAAGGTCGGCAAACTTCCCGGGATCCGCGACATAAGCCTTTTTCTCGCGGAAAAACTGTACGCCCTGCGTCCCGGATATCCGTGTCAGCGAGTTGGCCAGACTCGCCGTGTCGAAGTTTTCGACATCGCGCACGCTGGCATAGTCGCCGGGGAAGGCAATGACGTTTTCCAGCCGCTTTGAACCCATTTCGGTGATGATCGGATTGCCCGAAAACGCAGCCCACAGCACCGTGTGCATCGGCACCAGCGCAACACCGGGTTTCGCTTCGACCGACGCATTGCTGCGGAAAGTGCTGCGTCCGGAACTGGCGACTTCCGCGAAATCGATGACCACCATGGGAACCAGCGCAACAGCCTGCGCATTGCCGGCAATGGTGCCTATGGTTTTGTTGTTGCCTTGGGAAAACGGACCCTTGTCGCCCAGCTGCTCACCCGCAAAAAAGTAGAGGGGCTGGCCGGTCGGCGCCAGTACCGTGTAGTTCCGTGCGTCGCCGGTCGGGCTTGCCGTGTAGTCCTCGCCGGGCTTGGTCTCGGCGCGTTCAAGCGCGGCTACGGCGGGACTCTGCGCGATTTCCTCGAAGGTCACGACGGTCCTGCCCCCGGCCTTCAGCTGCGCCACAAAATCGGCATACAGCTGATCGGCAATGGCCTGCATCAGCGGCCGATTCACGTTCATCAAACCGACCTCGATTTTCTTGTTCTGTGCCTGGGTGATCGTGCGGTTGTATCCGGTTGACTGTCCGATGTTGGCAATGCCGGCGCCAGCGTAGGCCGATGCGCTGTTGCGGGTGACAAATGCGACCCTGTATCCGGCGACCACGACTTTCTGCGCTTTGGCGACAAGCGACTCGAAATCCATCCCCGGTCCGATCCCCAATGTAACCGGGGTCAGCCCGGATCTTGCAGCATCGGCGGCTCGTGTTATCAGACTGTTGACCGCCTGTGGTTCAGTGGGCAGCGGTGGCACGTCGGCAGGTCCTGCTGCCACGTCAGATGGTGCAATGCCCGCCACTTTCTGCATCTCCTCGCCGCTTAATGTCTTGCCCGGCGCATTCGGATCGGAGGCCTTGCATTCCTTGGCCAGAAACAGGCTGGTCAGGTGTTCCTTGCGCGCCCGGGCCTCCCTGGCGCGTGTCGCGGCCTGTGCTGCCGACTGCGCCGAGGACTGCTGCACGGCACCCGCAGCAGTCTGTGTCGCGGCCTGGCCGAGCAAGGCGCCGGTCAGTCCGCCCAGTGCACCGAACAATCCGCTGCGGCCGGCAATCTCGGCCGCAGTACCGGCAGCACCGGCGGCATTGGCCGAGGTGCGCTCCTTGTCCTCGACTGCCCTGGCATCGCCGACGATCTTGTCCATCTGGCCGATCTCGCCGTGGATCTGTGCGCAGGTAAGTTCATTGTCGGTGATTTTGACGCGATCAATCGGTACCGGCGCAACAGGCTGCTGTGCATATGCGCCAGCAACTGACAATACCAGTCCCAGCGGGACCAGCCACGCATTTTTCATTCTAGTTTCCCCTGTCAGAAATTGTTTGCGGGCACAGTTTCACTCGAGTACCGCGCAACGCGCATTATTCAGCGCCACACCACACTCATCAAGAGCCGGGCATCAAAAACCGCTGGTTGGTGACCATGCTGGCATGCACCGCAATGGCGCACCGGCTCAGGACGGCAGGTTCAGCACGTACTTGGCGAGAATGTTGCGTTGGATCTCGTTCGAACCGCCGTAGATCGTACCCGGCCGGGAGTTGTAGAACGGCGACAGCGCATCGATCATCGCATCGCCGATGGCAGCTTCGCCTTCGATCGCGCCATACTCACCGGCCGCCTCGATCAGCAGTTCGGACAGCCGCTGGTAGGTATCCATCGACCACACCTTCAGCATCGATACGTCCGGGCCCAGCGCCTCGCCGCGGCGGACCTTGTCGACAAAATATCCGTACAACGATCCCAGGTCGGCCAGGTCGAGCTGCAGCTGCGTCAGCCGCTCGACAAACCCGGCGTCCGCCATCAGGCCGCGCGCCTGCGCCAGCATTTCGAGTTTCTCCAGCGCCTGCAGCGGGCGCCGAGGGCTGCCGATGTTGAGGCGCTCGAAGCCGAGCAGACCCTTGGCGATGGTCCAGCCCTTGTGCAGTTCGCCGACCAGGTTTTCTTTCGGCGTGCGCACGTTGTCAAAGAACACCTGACAGAACTCCTCATGCCCGGCAATGTTGCGGATGGTGCGCAGCGTGATGCCCGGTGTTTTCATGTCGACGAGGAAAAAACTGATGCCTTCCTGCTTTTTCTTCGCCGCCATGTCGGTGCGCGCCAGCACGTATATGTGCGTCGCGTCATGCGCCATCGAAGTCCAGATCTTGCTGCCGTTGATGACGTAGTCGTTGCCTTCGGGAACCGCCTCGGTGCGCAGGCTGGCAAGATCCGAACCCGCATTGGGCTCGGAATAACCCTGGCACCAGATCGCGTCGCCGGCGATGATCAGCGGCAGGTAGCGTTTGCGCTGCGCATCGTTGCCGAAGCGGATCAGCGTCGGCCCGACCATGGTCAGGCCCTGGTCCGGCATGCGGCCGGCGCCGGCGCGCTCGTACTCTTCCATGTAGATCAGCAATTTCGACGGCGACAGCCCCATGCCGCCATGTTCCTTCGGCCAGTTCGGTGCAATCCAGCCTTTTTTCGACAGCTTCAGGTACCAGTCGCGGCACTCGTGCCAGCGCATGCGCCGCGGCAGGAATTTGAATTCAGCGGGAAATTCGTTTTCAAAAAAAGCGCGCACTTCCGCCCGGAACGCCTCGTCGCTCATCGTGTTCCAGTCGCTCATGCCGCCTCCCTGCTGCCGCCGGCCGCAAGGCGCGCATAACGAGCACGGTGGGCGCGGCCGTTGCCCAGCCATGCCGACAGCGTCATCGCGCGCTTGACGTAGAGCCCGACGTCACAATCCTCGGTGAAGCCTATCGCGCCGTGAAACTGGATCGCGGCGCGGGTGATCGCAAGCGCGGCATCCGCGCAACGCGACTTGGCGCGGCTCGCCGCCAGCGCACGAGGGACCGGCCCGGGTTCCCCGTCCAGCTGCGCCACCACGTCATGCAGCACGGCATCGGCCAGCGACTGCTGGATGTGCAAATCCACCGCGCGATGCTGCAGAACCTGGAAACTGCCTATGGGTTTGCCGAACTGGACCCGGGTTTTCATGTAATCGAGGCTCATTTCGTGGGCGCGTTTCATCACGCCGACCAGTTCTGCGGAAACCACGGCGGCGGCGGCATCGAGCGCACGGTCCAGCGCGTCGCGGGTGGCCTGCCCTGATGCCAGCACCTGTTCCCGCGGCACGACGACGTCGCGCAGGGTGAGACGGCCGTAACTGCGCCCGTCGGCAAGCGGCATGCTGTCCACGCTGCAACCTGAAGCATCGCGCCGCACCCACAACAGCTGCAAGGCATCGCCATCCAGCGCGGTGACGAGATAACCGTCCGCGGCGGACGCGCCGATGATGAACTGTTTTTCGCCGCTGACGCGGAAACCGCCTTCGAACGGCAGTGCCCTGGTCGCGACCTGCAGTCCGGCAAAGTCGTCGGCCTGCTCCTGCCATGCCAGCACCGGAACGCATGAACCGCCGGCGAGGCCGCCGAGCAGTTCGTCGCGCAGCGGCGTAGCCGGCGCACCCTCCAGCGTGCGCGCGGAGAGCACGGCAATGGCGGTATACGGCTCGGGGGTCAGCGCGCGGCCCAGACCTTCGGCGACAATCGCCGCTTCGGCGAGCCCCAGCCCCAGTCCGCCGCAGGACTCGGGCACCAGCACGCCCAGCCAGCCGAGTTCAGCCAGTTGCCGCCACTGCGCCGCGTCGAATTCGGCATGATCCTGCGCCAGCGCCCTTACCCGCGGCAAATCTGCGCCGCGCTGCACGAAATCACCCACGCTTTGCGCGAGCATTGCGGCGTGGCTGTGGTCTTCCGGGGAACTCATGTCATTCGTCTGCCTTGACTTTGTCGGTGACGGATACGGGGACGGATGTCAGCCTGCAGGCAGACCGTATTCCTGCCGATGGGGCGTTTGCCTGTCGTGAATGCCTGTTGTTTCGGTGACAGCCCCGGCTTGCGCCGTCGGGGCAAGCTTACCGAAGTATGCAGCGGACAGCCATGTACTCAAACAGCATGCGGACGCCAACCCTGCGACACCGTCGCGCAGCGCGGTGAGGGCATTGCAATCCGGGTCATGCTTCAGTCGCCCCGGCGGACAGGCTTGAAGGAAATTTGTAAGGGGTCTGGGGCCCAGTGGCCGGGAAAAACCGCCCGCAGGCGGTTTTTTTCAATATGGTGGAGTGGAGGAGGATCGAACTCCCGACCTCCGCATTGCGAACGCGGCGCTCTCCCAGCTGAGCTACCACCCCGAAAAGAGCGGCGGATTTTACCCGCTTGGCCGGCACGCGGCAAATCAGGGGCCTGACTGCGTCGCGGCGCTATAATCGTTCGCCCCAATCTGGAGGATGCCGCCTTGGACATCAAGCCCCCCTACGGATATCAGGAAATCGTGCCGCTGACCAAGTCGCACCGGGTACTTCTCCCGGAATCGCGCAAACTCCCGGTACTGTTTCGCAACCTGACCGCGCTGCCGCTGTCGTTCACCGAGTTCGCCCCCGCCGTGCGCGATTACCCGATCACCTTCATATCCGGCGATGGCGGACTAAGCCATGTCGCCATGGCCATACTCGGCCTGGAGCCGCAGCAGAACCTGTTTGTGACGCGCGACGACAGCTGGGATCCGCAGGTCTATATCCCCGCCTATGTGCGCCGTTACCCTTTTTGCATGACCCGGGTCACCGTCGACGGCAAGGAACAGGCGGAACGCGTCGCCTGCGTTGAAAAGCGCGCGCTGAAACCGAAGGGCGAGCCGCTGTATGACGAAAAAGGGGAACCGCTTCCGGCCTGGGAAAACCGGCGCAAGCTGCTGTTCGAATTCGAGGCCGACCTGGCGCGCACCGAACAGATGTGCAAACGGTTCCAGGAATTGCAGTTGCTGGAAACCTTCGCCGCACAGGCAGCCCCGGCCGGGGAGCAGGCCATTACCCTCACCGGCATGCACCGGATTTCCGAAGAAAAACTGCACAAACTGCCGGCGGATACGCTGAAGGAGCTGGCGCGCGACGGCATGCTGGCGCGCGCCTACGTGCACCTGCTGTCGCTCAATAATTTCCAGCGACTGCTCGACCGTCGTGCCGCAAAACGCGGCGGGGAAATGGTGGCGAAGCCCGTCGATCCCCGGCAGCTGAACTAACCAGCGCCCGGGCGCGGGCGTGTCCATGCCCAGGCCAGCAAGCCGGCGCCGGCGACAACCATTGGCAGCGACAGCCACTGCCCCATGGTGAACCCCAGGGCAAGCAGACCCAGGAAACCGTCCGGTTCCCGCGTGTATTCGACGCCGAAACGGAACACCCCGTAACCGATCAGGAAAAGCGCCGAGGCGGCGCCCCGGGGACGCGGTTTGAGCGTGTATACCCACAGGATCACGAACAGTGCGAGTCCCTCCAGCGCAAACTCGTAGAGCTGCGATGGATGGCGCGGCAGCCGGTCGACATTCGGAAAAATCATCGCCCACGGGACATCCGTCTGGCGGCCCCACAATTCTGCGTTGATGAAATTGCCCATGCGCCCCGCCGCAAGGCCCAGCGGCACCAGCGGCGCAATGAAATCAGTGATGCGCAGCCAGTCCTGGCGGCGTCCGCGCGCGAACAGGATCATCGCAATCACCACGCCCAGGAAGCCGCCGTGAAAGGACATGCCGCCCTCCCATACGTAGAACACTTTCCACGGCGCGGTGAGGTAGTCGTCGAACTTGTAAAACAAAACATAGCCCAGGCGCCCGCCGAGGATGGTGCCGAGTATTCCGTAGAACAGGGCGTCCTCGAGATCGTTGCGTGTCCACACCGCCCCGGGCTGGTGATCGATGCGGTAACGACCCGCCAGCCAGAACAGGCCAAAACCGATCAGGTACATCAACCCGTACCAGCGCAGGGCCAGCGGCCCTATCTGCAGGGCGACGGGATCGAACTGCGGGTGTATGAACATGGGAAATTGCTGGGGATGCGATAAAATGTCGCGCTCATTATACGTGGCCCGCCACAGCAGCCATCGGATGATGGCCGCAGCAATCCCATCGGAGACCCAGCATGCCGCTCAACAAACGCAGCCAGTTGATCACCGCGGGCGTCGCCCGCTCGCCCAACCGCGCGATGCTGCGCGCCGTCGGCTTCGGCGACGGTGACTTTGTCAAACCGATCGTCGGGGTCGCCAACGGTCATTCGACGATGAATCCCTGCAACGCGGGCATCCAGCCACTGGTCGATCGTGCGATCGCCGAACTGAAATCCGCGGGAGCGATGCCGCAGGTGTTCGGCGTACCGACCATCACCGACGGCATCGGCATGGGCACCGAGGCGATGAAGTACTCGCTGGTGTCGCGCGAAGTCATCGCCGACTGCATCGAGACCGCTGTCAACGGCCAGGCCATGGACGGCGTGCTGGTGTGCGGCGGCTGCGACAAAAACATGCCCGGCGGCATGATCGCGATGCTGCGCATGAACGTGCCCGGCATCTACGTCTACGCCGGCACCATCAAGCCCGGCAAGTGGAAGGGCCAGGACCTGACCATCGTCAGCGCCTTCGAGGCGGTCGGTTCATACGCCGCCGGCAAGATGAGCGACGAGGATTTCGTCGGCATCGAGAAAAACGCCTGCCCGTCAGTCGGCGCCTGCGGCGGCATGTACACCGCCAACACCATGTCGTCCTCGTTCGAGGCACTGGGCATGAGCGCGCTCGGTTCATCGCAGATGGCGTCACCTGATCCGGAAAAGGCCGACTCAGCCGCGCACTCCGCGCTGCTGCTGGTCAATGCCATCAAGCAGGACATCAAGCCACGCGACATCGTTACCCGCAAGTCGATCGAAAACGCGGTGGCGCTGATCATGGCCACCGGCGGCTCGACCAATGCAGTGCTGCATTACCTCGCCATCGCCCATGCGGCGCAGGTGAAATGGACCATCGACGACTTCGAGCGCGTGCGGCGCAAGGTGCCGGTACTGTGCGACCTCAAACCTTCGGGCCGTTACGTCGCAGTCGATTTCCACCGCGCCGGCGGCGTGCCGCAGGTGCTGAAGATGTTATTGAATGCGGGGCTGCTTCACGGCGACTGTCTCACCATCACCGGAAAGACCCTCGCGCAGGAGCTCAAGAACATCCCGGACGAACCGCGCACCGATCAGGACGTGATCCGGCAGTGGGACAACCCGATGTACAGGCACGGCCACCTCGCGATTCTCAAGGGCAATCTCGCGCCGGAAGGCTGTGTCGCCAAGATCACAGGGCTGAAGTCGCCGAAGATCACCGGGCCGGCGCGTGTGTTTGACTCGGAAGCCGCGTCGATGAAAGCGATCATGGCGAAAAAGATCAAGGCCGGTGACGTGGTGGTGATCCGCTACGAAGGCCCGAAGGGCGGCCCCGGCATGCAGGAAATGCTGGCGCCCACCGGTGCGCTGATCGGCCAGGGACTCGGTGAATCAGTGGGCCTGATCACCGACGGGCGTTTTTCCGGCGGCACCTGGGGCATGGTGGTCGGCCATGTCGCGCCGGAAGCCTTTGAAGGCGGACCGATTGCATTGGTGAAGGAAGGCGATTCGATCACCATTGATGCGCACAAGCGCCTGATCCAGCTCAACGTCTCTGCAAAAGAACTCACCGCGCGCAAAAAGAAATGGAAACAGCCGAAGCCGCGTTACACGCGCGGTGCGCTGGCCAAGTTCGCGCGACTGGTATCCACCGCCAGCAAGGGCGCGGTTACCGATTAGCCGCTGCGCTGCAGCGGCGGCCCGCGCTCAAACTCGCGTGAACAATCCGTGCCTGCCGTTGTCCTAACGACGGCATCAAGCGCACGTCGTTGCGCCGCAGGATCAGGGGTTGCTCAGGCACATTAATCAAGTGCTTGATTTAAAACAATAATCTGTAAACCCTGGCCATCCGCCTGGATGGTCGACCACGGATTTTTGCACCCCAGAGGAGAAACAACATGAACACATTCAACCGCGCAGTCGCACGCCTGCTCATCCTGTGTACCTTAGGCTTGGGGCTGCCGCTGCCGGCCTCGGCAGGCATCGTCACCACCGACCAGATCACCGCCGGCGCCGAACGCGACCGGGTCCGGGATTTCATGGCGCGCGAGGACGTGCGCGCACAGCTGGAATCATTGGGCGTCGACGCGAACTCCGTGCGCGACCGAGTGGATGCGATGACGGATGAGGAAGTCGGCAAACTGGCCGGGCGCATCGACCGGATGCCTGCCGGCGGGGGGATTCTCGGCGTGCTGTTCGCGGTATTCATCATCCTGCTGGTCACCGACATACTCGGCCTGACCAAGGTCTTTCCGTTTACGCGATCCGTCCGCTGAGCCGTGACCGCGCGCTTCAGGGCCGCAGTCACCGCTGCGGCCCTTTTGTCCATCCTCCTGCTCGCCGGTTG
>JBFWOE010000058.1:0-17178 GCA_050250695.1 Burkholderiales bacterium | reverse complement strand
AATACCCTGGGGAATTTGGATTGTGGGGTGGATGATGAGGTGAGCGGTGCGGCATCCGGCCGCCGGTTGGCTGCGGCAGCCCTGTTAAGATATGCGTGCGACGAAACGATGCGGATTTTATCTTAGAGCGCCTAACAGAATGAAACACGTGTGCGTTACAGCCAGAATCGGTTCTGCCGCGAAGCGCGGCGCAGTTCATATCGCGAATATGAGCAAGCCGCGCGACAATGGCGGGGCCGATTCTGGCTGTAACCCGATGATATTGTTGAATATTTTGAGAACCTGCCGGGCTGGCGCGATTTTGGCCGGAGGCGGCGTCCCAGTCCTTGCGAATATTCCCGATATTCGCTGCGGACTGCTCCTTGCCTCCAGCCAAAATCGTGTCAGCGCATCACGCGTTTCATTCTGTTAGGCGCTCTTAATGGACACTCAGGGCTCCGGGCAGAGGCATCTGTGGCAGTGGCTGGCGGCTGCGGCGCTGGCGCTGGCCGCGGTCTACGTGCTGAGCCCGATACTGACGCCGTTCCTGTTCGCCGCCATCCTCGCCTACATCTGCAACCCGCTGGTCGGCCGCATGACCCGCCGCCGCGTGCCGCGCACGCTGGCCGTGGTGATTGTGCTGCTGCTGCTGGGTGCGGCGTTCGTGCTGCTGCTGCTGGTACTGCTGCCGCTGCTGATCCGCCAGATCCGCGCCATAGCCGACCAGGCGCCGGTGTATGTCGACTGGCTGCGCACTGCGGTGGCGCCGCGGCTGGAGCATCTGCTCGGGGTGCAGCTGGAAACCGCGATGGTGCGCGAGTGGGTGACCGGACACATGGCCGAGATCCGCGATTTCGCGGTGAAACTGCTGCCGTCGCTGAAAACCGGCGGCCTTGCCGTGATCGGGTTTCTGGTCAGCGCGGTGCTGGTGCCGGTGGTGCTGTTCTACTTTCTGCGCGACTGGAACACGATCGTCGACAGCATCGACAGGCTGGTGCCGCGGCGATGGCATGACAGGATTACCGTGGTTGCACGGGAAATCGACGAAGTGCTGGGCCAGTTCCTGCGCGGCCAGGTGCTGGTGATGCTCGGTATGGGGTTGTTCTACACCGTCGCGCTGTGGGCGGTCGGACTCGATTTCGCGCTGTCGGTGGGCATGATTGCCGGGCTGGTCACCTTCGTTCCGTATCTGGGCGTGATCATCGGCGTGATGCTGGCGACCATGACCGGCGCGCTGCAGTTCCAGGACCTGTCGCAGCTCGCCTGGGTGTGGGGGGTGTTCGTCGCCGGCAACCTGCTCGAAGGTTATGTGCTGGTGCCCTGGCTGGTCGGCGACCGCATCGGGCTGCATCCGGTGGCGGTGATCTTCGCGCTGCTCGCTTTCGGCAGCCTGTTCGGGTTTTTCGGCGTGCTGCTTGCGCTGCCGGTCAGTGCCGCGCTGCTGGTCTGGGCGCGCCACCTGCGCCGCGATTACCTGGCGAGCAGCATGTACCGTGAATGAAGTGAATGTTATGCAGCCTGCGGGATTCACGGCATGAAACAGCTGGTGCTGGAGCTGGCGTCGCCGCCTGCGCCGACGCTGGACAATTTTGTGATCGGCGGCAATGCCGAAGTCGTCGCCGCGCTGCGTGCGCTGGCGCGCGGCGAAAACAGCGAACGTTTTGTCTACCTGTGGGGCGGGCCCGGCAGCGGCCGCACGCACCTGCTGCGCGGCGCCATGCAGGCGCTGCGCGCCGCGGGCAGGACCGTGCATCCGCACATGGCCGAGGTTGCCGCGAACGACGTGCTCGGCGTCGATGACGTGCAGCGCCTGGATGCACCGGCGCAGGTCAGGCTGTTCAATCTGTACAATGAACTGAAGGAAGGCGCCGGCGTGCTGCTGGCGACCGGCGACGTGCCGCCGGCGCAACTGCCGCTGCGCCCAGACCTGCTGACGCGGCTGGCCTGGGGCCTGGTCTATGAAGTGCGTGCGCTGTCCGAGGACGATCTTCGCGCGGCGCTTCTGGATTATGCGCGGGCGCGCGGCTTCGTTTTGCCGGCGGAAGTGGCCGATTACCTGCTGGTGCGCGTGCCGCGCGACCTGAGTTCGCTGCGTGCGCTGGTAGACACCCTCGATCGCTTGTCGCTGGAACAGAAGCGCGCGGTGACGGTGCCGCTGGCGCGCGAAGTGCTGCAATTGCTGCAGGCGCAAGCCTGAACCGACCAATCCCGTAACCGGAAACACCGATGAATCTGGCGTTGTTTGACCTCGACAATACGCTGCTTGCCGGCGACAGCGATTTTGAATGGGCGCAGTTCCTGATCGACCGCGGCGTGCTCGACCGCGAAGTGTATGAAGCGCGCAACCAGGAGTTCTACGACCAGTACAAGGCCGGCACGCTCGATATCCGCGAGTTTCTCGATTTCCAGCTGAAGCCGCTGTCGCGCCATCCGCGCACGGTGCTTGACGCCTGGCATGCCGAATACATGAAGGAACGCATCGCGCCGATGATGCGCGAATCGGCGCGCGCGCTGGTCGAACGCCATGCCGGCGAAGTGCGGGTGGTGATCACCGCGACCAACAGTTTTGTCACCGCGCCCATCGTGCGCGCCTTCGGCATCGAACACCTGATCGCCACCGAACCCGAGCAGCGTAATGGTGAATTCACCGGCGGAGTCAGCGGCACGCCGTGTTTCCGCGAAGGCAAGGTCGAACGCCTCGAGGCGTGGCTGGCCTCACGCGGTGAAAGCATGAAAACATTAATAAAATCAACATTTTACAGTGATTCCCACAATGACCTGCCGCTGCTGGAGCGGGTCAGCCATCCAGTCGCCGTCGATCCCGATCCGACACTGCGCGCGCACGCCGGGGCACGCGGCTGGCCGGTGCTGAGCCTCGGTTGAAGACGGTTTCGCGGCGGCGGGCGGGCCTGCGTGCGCATGTATAATCGCGCGGTTTTCTCCCTGCGGCGCGGGCGCAATGACGGGTTCCTCCGTCATTGCCTGTACCCGGCGCCGACCGACATTCCCGAATGATCACCAGACTGCTCGGCCGCATGTTTTCGGGCCGCATGTTCAGACCGGCGAAGCCGAGGATCATCCCTGTGCGCGAGCACGGCATCAGCCGCGACCGCATCGGCAGTTGCGCGCTGCGCACCTGCGATTCGCTGCAGGAGGCGGGTTACAGCGCGTTAGTCGTCGGCGGTGCGGTGCGCGATCTGATCCTCGGCCGCGATCCCAAGGATTTCGACGTCGCCACCGACGCAACCCCCGAAGAGGTGCGCGGCATTTTCCGGCGCTCGCGCATCATCGGTCGCCGCTTCAGGATCGTCCACGTGCTGTGCGGCCGCGACATGGTCGAGGTCACCACCTTCCGCGGCCCGGCAGAGGAAGCCGATGCAGGCCGCCAGGTCGAGGACGAACACGGTCGCCTGCTGCGCGACAACGTGTGGGGCGACCAGGCGCAGGATGCGGCGCGCCGCGATTTCACCATCAACGCGCTGTTCTACGATCCGGCGAAGGAGCAGGTGTGGGATTACCACGGCGGCGTCGCCGACCTCAAGCGCAAACGCCTGCGCATGATCGGCGAACCGGTGCAGCGTTACCGCGAGGATCCGGTACGCATGCTGCGCGCGGTGCGTTTTGCGGCATCCTGCGGTCTCGAGATCGACGCGCCGACGCGCAAACCGATCAGGGAACTGGCGTCGCTGCTCGCCAACGTGCCCGCATCGCGTCTGTTCGACGAGATGCTCAAGCTGCTGCTCTCCGGGCATGCCTCTGAATGCGTCAAGAGATTGCGCAAGGAGGGCCTGCACCACGGCCTGCTGCCGCTGCTCGACGTGATACTCGAGCAGCCGCTGGGCGAACGTTTCGTGATGCTGGCCCTGAAAAAAACCGATGAACGCATCCGCGCCGGCAAGACGGTGTCGCCGGCCTTCCTGTTCGCGTCATTGACCTGGCACGAGGTGCTGGCGGCATGGGAAAAGATCAAGAAGCGCAACGTGCCGCCGGTGCCGGCGCTCTACGAGGCGATGGAGCAGGTCATCGAAAAGCAGACGGAGCAGATTGCGATCCCGCGGCGTTTCACTTCGGACATGAAGGAGCTGTGGGCGCTGCAGCCGCGTTTCGAGCAGCGCAGCGGACAGCGGCCGTTCCGGCTGCTCGAACATCCGCGCTTCCGCGCGGCCTATGATTTCCTGCTGCTGCGCTGCGAAAGCGGCGAGACCGATGCCGGACTCGGTGACTGGTGGACGCGGTTCCAGGATGCTGATGCCGACACGCGCGCTGCGATGCTGGTGGCGGACGGCGGGGACGGCAAAAAACGCCGCAAGCGCCGGCGCCGCAAATCGGGCGGGCCCGCGGCGCCGGCCGCAGGCTGATACGCATGCACGAGCCGCGGGTGGCCGCATGCATCGCGCTCGGCGCCAACATCGGCGAACCGGTGCGCCAGCTCGAAGCGGCTTTCGCCGCTCTGGCGGCCCTGCCGGGCACGCAGCTCGTCGCGCGCTCCTCGCTCTACCGCAGCGCACCGGTGGGCTACGCCGACCAGCCGGATTTCGTCAACGCCGTGGCGATCATTAAAACCGCGCTGGCGCCGCAGGCACTGCTCGCAGCCTTGCTGGCCATCGAGCGTGCGCATGGGCGCATCCGCGATTTTCCCAATGCGCCGCGCACACTGGATCTCGACATCGTGCTCTACGGCGACCGCGTGGTGCACGAACCGGGGTTGACCATACCGCATGCGCGCATGCTGGAGCGCGCGTTCGTGATGCTGCCGCTGGCCGAAGTCGCGCCGGACGCGGTGGTGCCGGGACACGGCGGCGTGCGCGAGCTGGCGGCGCGGGTCGATGCGGCAAGCGTCGCGCAGCTGCAGCGGATGCCAGGATGACCCTGAACGCCAAGTACCGCTACGTGGTGGTCGAAGGCCCAATCGGTTCGGGCAAGACCACGCTGGCGCGCCGGCTGGCCGATCACCTCGGTGCGGCGACCCTGTTCGAGGATCCCGACGCCAATCCCTTCCTGCCGGGCTTCTACCGCGACGCAGCGCGTTACGCGCTGCCGGCGCAGCTGTTTTTCCTGTTCCAGCGCATCAACCAGGTGCGCGACCTGGCGCAGTCGGACCTGTTCGGCAGGGTGACGGTGGCTGATTTCATGATCGAGAAGGACCCGCTGTTTGCACAGCTGACGCTGAACGACGATGAGCTGGCGCTGTACCGGCAGATTTTCAGCCACCTCAAGCCGCAGGCGCCGCAGCCGGACCTGGTGATCTACCTGCAGGCCGGCGCGGAGACGCTGGTCGAACGCGTGCAGCGTCGCGCCAAGACCTATGAAAAGACCATCCCCGACGAGTACCTGCTGCGGCTGGCCGACGCCTACGCGCGGTTTTTCCATCATTACGACGGGGCGCCGCTGCTGATGGTCAATTCGGAAAATCTCAACTTCGTTGATTCGACTCCGGATTTTGATTTATTGTTGCAGCGTATCAATGCCATGCGCGGACCGCGCGAATTTTTCAGCCTCGGCGGCTGAGGAGAAATCCCATGCGTATCACCCTGAGCGGCTTGCACAAGATGATGCAGGACGGCGAGAAGATCACCATGCTGACAGCCTACGACGCGAGCTTCGCGGCCCTGCTCGATGCCGCCGGACTCGACACGCTGCTGATCGGTGATTCACTGGGCAACGTGCTGCAGGGCCACGAATCGACGCTGCCGGTGAGCCTGCGCGACATGGTGTACCACACGCAGTGCGTGGCGCGCGGTTCGAAGCGCGCCTTCATCATCGGCGACATGCCGTTCGGGACATTCCAGGTGAGCCCGCAGGAGGCCTTCCGCAACGCTGCCGAGATCATGGCCGCCGGCGCGCAGATGGTGAAAATCGAAGGCGGGCGGCCGATGCTCGAAACCATTTCCTTCCTCACCGAACGCGGCATTCCGGTATGCGGCCACCTCGGACTCACTCCGCAGTCGGTGCACCAGCTGGGCGGCTACCGCGTGCAGGGCAAGGCTGAAGATGACGCCCAGCGCATGCTCGACGATGCGCGGATCCTCGAGGAAGCCGGCGCCGGCATGATCGTGCTCGAAGCGATACCTGCGGCGCTGGCGGGGCAGATCACCGCGGCGGCGAAAGTGCCGACCATCGGCATAGGCGCGGGAGTCGACTGCCACGGCCAGGTGCTGGTGCTGCACGACATGCTTGATGTCTATCCCGGGAAAAAAGCGAAATTCGTCAAGAATTACATGAAGGCTGCGGCAGGTTCGATCCAGGATGCCGTCGCGCTCTATGTCAAGGAGGTCAGGAACGGCCGCTTCCCCGGACGGGAACACTCGTTCTGACTTTTCCTGCGGCCTGACACCGCCGCCCCGGGCGCATATAATGCGCGCTCTCTGAAATTCCGCACTGCCAGCCATTCCGCTCCATGGACGTCATACACTCAGTAGCCGAATTGCGCGAACGCCTGCGCCGCGAACCCGACAACGTGTTCGTGCCGACCATGGGCAACCTGCACGAAGGGCACATCGAACTGATGCGCCTGGCCAAGCCGCGCGCGGCCTGCACCGTGGTCAGCATCTTCGTCAACCGCCTGCAGTTCGGCCCGCGCGAGGATTTCGACCGTTACCCGCGCACCCTGGATGCGGACTGCGAGCGCTTGCGCAAGGCGGGCGTCGACGTGGTGTTCGCGCCCGACGAAAAGGAAATCTATCCCGAGCCGCAGACCTTCGTGGTCGAACCTTCCGATCTGCAGCACATCCTTGACGGCGCAGCGCGGCCCGGGCACTTCCGCGGCGTCGCCACCGTAGTGCTGAAGCTGTTCAACATGGTGTCGCCGCACGCGGCAATTTTCGGCAAGAAGGACTACCAGCAGTGCCTGGTGCTGACCAACCTGGTGCGGCAGTTTGCATTGCCGATCGAGCTGATACTCGCCGAGACGGTGCGCGCCGAGGACGGCCTGGCGCTGTCTTCGCGCAACAGCTATCTCACGCCGGCGGAGCGCGCCGAAGCGCCGCGGCTGTATCGCGTGCTGCGCAACACCCGCGGCGAGATCGCGATGGGCGCGCGCGACTACCAGCGGCTCGAACTGGCGGCGATGGCCGAGCTCGCGCGCCACGGCTGGAAGCCCGACTATGTCGCGATACGCCGCCGCGCGGACCTGCAGCCGCCGCGCAACGGCGAAACCGAACTGGTGGTGCTGGCCGCGGCCCGGCTGGGCAAAACGCGGCTGATCGACAACGTCGAGGTCAACGCGCCAACCGCTTGAAGTTGTTGCAGGAGCTGGTGCCGGGAGCCGGAATCGAACCGGCACGCTGTTGCCAGCGCGGGATTTTGAGTCCCGTGCGTCTACCAATTCCGCCATCCCGGCTGGATGGTCGAGTCCGGCGTTGAATTCCGGCCCCGACTGTGCGCGGCACTCGTTCCGCCACACCCCTCAAGGGGGTGCTGAACCGAATCCCGGCACGGGGGCGGTGATTATCCCGCAAACGCACCGGGCGCAGCAACCGCCCCCGTATAATCCGCGCGATGCAACTGGATGATTTTGATTACGAATTGCCGCCGGAACTGATCGCACAGACGCCCGCTGCCGCACGCAGCGCGAGCCGGCTGCTGCACCTGGATGGCGCGACCGGCGCACTGTACGATCGGCAATTCCCCGACATCCGCGAACTGCTGCATCCCGGCGACCTGCTGGTGGTCAACGACACGCGCGTGATCAAGGCGCGCCTGGCCGGGCGCAAGGCGAGCGGCGGGCGCATCGAAGTGCTGGTCGAACGCGTGCTCGGCGATCACGAAGCCTGCGCGCAGATCCGCGCCAGCCACGCGCCGCGGGCGGGCAGCGTGCTGCTGCTCGGCGACGGCGTGGAAGCCGTGGTGACCGGGCGCAACGACGATCTCCATACCCTGCGTTTTGCCGGGGAGGCGAATGTCTACGAACTGCTTGAACGCCATGGTGCTGTGCCGCTGCCGCCGTACATCACCCATGCGCCTGACGCCGGCGACGAAACCCGCTACCAGACGGTGTATGCGAAAACGCCGGGGGCGGTCGCCGCGCCCACGGCGGGCCTGCATTTCGACGCCGCGCTGCTCGATGACCTGCGCGCGCGTGGCGTCGGCGTCGCCAGCCTGACGCTGCATGTCGGTGCGGGCACCTTCCAGCCGGTGCGCGTCAGCAACCTCGCCGAACACCGCATGCACGGCGAGTGTTACAGCCTGCCGCAGGAAACCGTCGATGCGCTGCACGCGACCCGTGCCGCCGGCAGCCGCATCGTCGCGGTGGGCACTACCACGCTGCGCGCGCTGGAGTCCGCCGCGGCGGCCGGCGAACCGGCGGCCGGCGCCGCGGAAACCCGGCTGTTCATCCTGCCCGGCTACCGTTTCCGCATCGTCGACCGCCTGATCACCAATTTCCACCTGCCGAAGTCGACGCTGCTGATGCTGGTGTCGGCCTTCGGCGGCATGGAGCACATCCGGCAGGCCTACCGCCATGCCGTCGCGCAGCGTTACCGGTTTTTCAGTTATGGTGACGCCATGCTGATCGACCGTGCGCCCGGATCCGGAACATTGACATCATGAAATTCGGCGTCACTGCCACTGACGGCGCGGCGCGCCGCGGAGTGCTCGAAACCGCGCACGGCGTGATCGACACGCCGGCCTTCATGCCGGTGGGCACCTACGGCGCGGTGAAGGGCATGAGCCCGGATGAAGTGCGCGGGCTGGGCGCGCAGGTCGTGCTCGGCAACACCTTCCACCTGTGGCTGCGGCCGGGGCTCGATGTCATCGGCGCGCACGGCGGGCTGCACCGCTTCATGGGCTGGGACGGGCCGATCCTCACCGATTCCGGCGGTTTCCAGGTATTCAGCCTGGGTGAACTGAGGAAGATCAGCGAGGAGGGCGTCAGGTTCCAGTCCCCGGTCAACGGCGACGCCTGTTTCCTGACCCCGGAAGAATCAATGCGCATCCAGCGCGTTCTCGATTCCGACATCGTGATGGTTTTCGACGAATGCACCCCGCATCCGGCCACCTTCGAGCAGGCGCGCGATTCGATGCAACTGTCGATGCGCTGGGCGGCGCGCAGCAAGGCGGCGCACGCCGGCAATCCCAACGCGCTGTTCGGCATCGTCCAGGGCGGCATGTTCGAGGGCCTGCGCGACGAATCGCTGGCCGAACTGGTGAACATAGGTTTCGACGGCTATGCCATCGGCGGCCTGTCGGTGGGCGAACCCAAGCCCGACATGCTGCGCATCCTGCGCCATGTCGCGCCGCGGCTGCCCGCCGACCGGCCGCGTTACCTGATGGGCGTGGGCACGCCGGCCGACATCGTCGCCGCGGTCGGTGCGGGCATCGACATGTTCGACTGCGTGCTGCCGACCCGCAATGCCCGCAACGGCTGGCTCTACACCCGCCACGGCGTGATCAAGCTGCGCAACGCCCGTTACCGCGACGACCTCGCGCCGCTGGACCCGGACTGCGCCTGCCATACCTGCCGCCATTTCACCCGCGCCTACCTGCACCACCTGCAAAAAGTGAACGAAATGCTCGGTGCCCGGCTCAATACCCTGCACAACCTGTTTTATTACCAGGAACTGATGCGCGGCCTGCGGCAAGCCATCACCTCGGGGCGGTTCGCGGAATTTGCTGCGGACATGGCCGGACTGGAAGAGGAATCATGTTAAAATACAACGCTTTGAACGTGTCCGGCCGCACCCGACAAAGTCCGGGCACGATTGCTGAATAACGGAGGATTATCTTGCTAGTCAGTCCAGCATGGGCCCAGGCCCCGGCCGCAGGAGCGCAGGGCGGCGGAATCGAAAGCATACTGCTCATCCTCGCGATGTTCGCGGTGCTCTATTTCCTGATGATCCGGCCGCAGATGAAACGCGCCAAGGAACACAAGGCGATGGTCGACGGCCTGCAGAAGGGCGACGAAGTGGTCACCGCCGGCGGCATGCTCGGCCGCATCAGCAGGCTCGAAGACCAGTACGTCACCGTGGCGGTGGCGGAGAACGTGGAAATACAGCTCCAGCGCGGCGCCATCCAGGTCGTGCTGCCCAAGGGCACCCTCAAAACCATACAGTGAGCAGCGCCCGCGGCAGCCGCCCCCCGGGAGCGGTCGTCTGCGTATTCCGCTACGCACTATCAACTTGCCCACAATGAACCGCTATCCGATCTGGAAATACCTGCTGATCGCCGCCACCCTGGTGGTCGGCCTGATCTACACGCTGCCCAACTTCTACGGCGAAGTGCCGGCGGTGCAGATGTCGCCGCTGCGCAGCAACCTGAAAGCCGATGCCGCACTGATGGCGCGGGTCGAGCAGGCCCTGCAGAAGGCATCGCTGAAACCCGAGGGCGTAGCGCTCGAGGGCGGCAGCATCAAGGCAAGGTTCACCACTACCGACGAGCAGCTGAAGGCCAAGGATGCCTTGCAGACTGCGTTCGGGGAAGATTATGTTGTTGCGCTGAACCTGCTGTCGCGCAGCCCGCAGTGGCTCACTTCCATCGGCGCGTTGCCGATGTACCTGGGCCTGGACCTGCGCGGCGGCGTGCATTTCCTGATGCAGGTCGACATGAAGTCCGCGCTGACCAAAAAAATGGAGGCGTACACCAACGACATCCGCAGCACCTTGCGTGAAAGGCGCATCCAGTATTCGGGGATCTCGCGCGACGGCCAGCGGGTGACGGTGCGTTTCCGCGACGATGCGACGCGGACCAAGGCGCTGGCGGTCATCACCAAGAACATGCCGGACCTCGAACTGACCACGGCGGACGATGCCGGTGAATTCCGCATCAGCGGCGGGCTGCGGGTCGAAGCGCAGCGCACCACCCAGCAGTTTGCTTTGCAGCAGAACATCAACACGCTGCGCAACAGGGTCAACGAACTGGGCGTGGCCGAGCCGATCATCCAGCAGCAGGGCCTGGACCGCGTGGTGGTGCAGTTGCCCGGCGTGCAGGACACGGCCAAGGCCAAGGACATCCTCGGCCGCACCGCGACCCTGGAAATCCGCATGGTCGACGACGAGCGCATGCTTGATCTCGCCGCCGTGCAGCAGGCCAAGGCGGGGCAGGTTCCTTTCGGCACGGAACTCTATTTCGAACGCAACGGCCAGCCGGTGCTGGTCAAAAAGCAGGTGGTGCTGACCGGTGAACGCATCAACGACGCCCAGCCGGGTTTTGACGGCCAGACCAGTGAACCGGCGGTGCACATCAACCTCGACGGCACCGGGGCGCGCGTATTCCAGCAGATCACACGGGAAAACATCGGCAAACGCATGGCGATCCTGCTCTTCGAGCGCGGCAAGGGCGAGGTGGTGACCGCGCCGGTGATCCGCTCCGAAATCGGCGGCGGCCGGGTGCAGATCAGCGGCCGCATGACTTCGCAGGAAGCCCGCGACGTGTCGCTGCTGCTGCGCGCCGGTGCGCTGGCCGCTCCGATGGAGATTGTCGAGGAGCGGACCGTCGGGCCGTCACTGGGCGCAGACAACATCCGCATCGGCTTCAATTCCACGCTCTACGGTTTTGCCGCGATCGCGGTGTTCATGATCATCTATTACACCGTTGTCGGCGTGTTTTCGGTGCTGGCGCTGGCGGCCAACCTGCTGTTCCTGGTGGCGCTGCTGTCGATGCTGCAGGCGACGCTGACGCTGCCCGGCATGGCCGGCATCGCGCTGACCATCGGCATGGCGATCGACGCCAACGTGCTGATCAACGAGCGCATCCGCGAGGAACTGCGCAACGGCAACACGCCGCATGCGGCGATCTACTCCGGTTATGACCGCGCCTGGGGCACGATTCTCGATTCGAACATCACCACGCTGATCGCCGGCCTGGCCCTGTTCGCCTTCGGCTCGGGCCCGGTCAAGGGTTTCGCGGTGGTGCTGTGCCTGGGCATCCTGACCTCGATCTTCAGCGCGGTGGTTGTGTCGCGCGCGATGATGAATCTTTATTACGGCGGCCGGCGCAAGCTCGACCGCATCGCCATAGGCTAACGGGACGCACAACGGGGACGGCACAAGGTCATGGAATTTTTCCGTATCAAGAAAAACATCCCGTTCATGCGCCATGCGCGCATGTTCAACATCATTTCGCTGGTCACCTTCCTGATCGCCGTCGGGTCTCTGGCCACCAAGGGCCTGAACTTCGGCGTCGACTTCACCGGCGGCACTGTGATGGAAGTGTCGTATGTGCAGCCGCCGGAACTCGACCGCATCCGCGGCACGCTGGCGAAACTCGGTTTCAGCGAGGCCTCGGTGCAGAACTTCGGCACCGCGCGCGACGTGCTGATCCGCCTGCCGGTGAAGGAGGGCGTCACCAGCGCACAACTTTCGGAACAGGTGCTCGGCGAACTGCGCAAGGACAATACGCAGCTCGAAATGCGCCGCGTCGAATTCGTCGGCCCTCAGGTCGGCAAGGAACTCTTCGAAAGCGGCGCGCTGGCGCTGCTGTTCGTGTGTATCGGCATCGTCGCCTACCTCGCGCTGCGTTTCGAGTGGAAATTCGGACTCGCCGCGATCATCGCCAACCTGCACGACGTGATCATCATCGTCGGCGTGTTCTCGATCTTCCAGTGGGAATTCTCGCTGCCGGTGCTCGCCGCGGTGCTGGCCATCCTGGGTTACTCGGTCAACGAGTCGGTGGTGGTGTTCGACCGCGTGCGTGAATGTTTCCGCAGCCGGCAGTTCCGCGGCGCCCCGGTGCCCGACGTGCTGGACGCCGCGATCACCCAGACCATGTCGCGCACCATCATCACCCACGGATCGACGCAACTGATGGTGCTGGCGATGCTGCTGTTCGGCGGCGAGACGCTGTTCCATTTCGCGCTGGCGCTGACCATCGGCATCTGCTTCGGCATCTATTCCTCGGTGCTGGTGGCCGCCCCGATCGTGATGTACCTCGGCGTGTCGCGCGACGACCTGGTCAAAATCGAGAAGAAGCCGGAGAACGAGTCCGGGGCAGTCGTCTGAGGCGGGGGTAGGGCGTGGAACTGCTGGCCACGCTGTTCGACATCGCCCTGCACCTGGACCGCCATCTGCAGGCGCTGGTGGCCGCGCACGGCGCCTGGATCTACCTGATCCTTTTCGCGATCGTGTTCTGCGAAACCGGCCTGGTGGTGACGCCGTTCCTGCCCGGTGACTCGCTGCTGTTCGTGTCCGGCACCATCGCCGCCGCCGGGGGCATGGACATCAACCTGCTCGTCGTGCTGCTGATCATCGCCGCGGTGCTCGGCGACGCGGTCAACTACGCCATTGGCCATTACCTCGGCCCGCGGGTCTTCAAGTCCGGCGAATCGCGCTGGCTCAACCCGAAACACCTCGAGCGCGCGCACGCCTTCTACGAGCGCCACGGCGGCAAGACCATCATCATTGCCCGCTTCGTGCCGATCATCCGCACCTATGCGCCGTTCGTGGCCGGCGCGGCGAGCATGACCTACCCGAAGTTTGCCCTCTACAACGTCACCGGCGCCATCCTCTGGGTGGTGTCGCTGGGTTATGCCGGTTATTTTTTCGGCAACGTGCCGTGGGTCAAGGACAACCTGACACTGGTGATCATCGGCATCATCATCCTGTCGATCCTGCCCGGCGTCGTCGAAATCCTGAGGCATCGCCGCAACAGCGACGGATGAACCTTTACCTGCGCCTGCTGTGGCTGGTCCTGCGCATGCTGCGCGGTGTCCCGCGGCGCGGCCTGTTCGACGAGTCGCGTGTGGCTTTCCGTGTCTGGCCGACCGACTGCGACCTCAATCTCCACATGAACAACGGTCGTTACCTGACGTTCATGGACCTCGGCCGCACCCACCTGATGGCGCAGGCAGGCATGCTGAAGGAGTTTTTGCGCCGGCGCTGGCTGCCGGTGCTGGGCGCCGCGGAGATCACCTTCATCCGCCCGCTGCCGCCGTTCGCGAAATTCGAGCTGGTGACCCGGGTCGTCACCTGGGATGAAAAATACGTTTATCTCGAACAGACCTTCGAGTGTGGCGGCAGGCTTTGTGCGCATGCCTACGTGAAGGGGCTGTTTCTGCAACGCGGGGTCAAGGTACCCAACGCAGAGGTGGTGCGCGTTATCGGTTACGAAGGGGAGGCGCCGCCACTGCCCGAGGTGCTCCGGCTCTGGGCGGGGCTGGCCGCGACCAAGCGCGGAAACTATGAAAAAACCAGTTAAAACAAACGGTTGTTTTTGTAAGCAGCGATTTAGCGGGTATTAAAAAGAACCTTGGCGGCAAGGGCGGTTGACCTAGATGCGTTTCGCCAGCGCGACGGCCTTGCCGATGTAGGTGGCCGGCGTCATTTCCAGCAGCCGTTTTTTCTCGGTTTCGGGTATGCCCTGGAGCCCCTTGATGAAAGCCTGCAGCGTATCGCGGTTGATGCCCTTGCCGCGCGTGAGTTCCTTCAATTGCTCGTAGGCGCCGGCGACGTTGTAGCGGCGCATCACCGTCTGGATCGGTTCGGCCAGCACTTCCCAGTTGGCGTCGAGGTCTGCTGCGAGTTTGTCGCGGTTGGCTTCGAGCTTGTTGAGCCCCTTCAGGCAGGAATCCCAGGCGAGCAGCGCATAACCCAGCGCCACGCCCATGTTGCGCAACACCGTCGAATCGGTGAGGTCGCGCTGCCAGCGCGACACCGGCAGTTTTTCCGAGAGGTGGCGCAGCAGCGCATTGGCGAGGCCGAGGTTGCCTTCGGAATTCTCGAAGTCGATCGGGTTGACCTTGTGCGGCATGGTCGAGGAGCCGATCTCGCCGGCCTTGGTCTTTTGTTTGAAGTAGCCGACGGAAATGTAACCCCAGATGTCGCGATCGAGGTCCAGCAGTATGGTGTTGGTGCGGGCAACCGCATCGAACAGCTCGGCCATTGCATCATGCGGCTCGATCTGTATGGTGTACGGGTTGAATTCCAGGCCCAGCGATTCGACGAAACGTTTGGCGAAACTTTCCCAGTCGGTGTCGGGATAGGCGGCGAGGTGGGCGTTGTAGTTGCCGACCGCGCCGTTGATCTTGCCGAGCAGCGACACGCCGGCGATGCGCGCGCGCGCGCGCGCCAGCCGCGCCACCACGTTGGCCATTTCCTTGCCCAGCGTGGTCGGTGATGCCGGCTGGCCGTGGGTGCGCGAAAGCATGGCGGCGTCGGCAAGTTCGTGCGCCAGCGTTTTCAGCCGCGCGATCACGGTATCGAGTGCCGGCAGCAGCACAGCGGTGCGCGCCTGCTGCAGCATCAGGGCGTGGCACAGGTTGTTGATGTCTTCGGAAGTGCAGGCGAAATGGATGAACTCGGCGACCCTGGTGACTTCGGCGTTCTTGGCGAGGCGCTCCTTGAGGAAATATTCGACCGCCTTGACGTCGTGGTTGGTGGTCGCTTCGATCGCCTTGACGCGTTCGCCGTCGGTCTCCGAAAAGTTTTTTGCCACTGCATCGAGTTCGGCGATGGTGGCTTTGGAAAACGCCGGCACTTCGGCAATCGCGGATTCCGCCGCCAGCGCCTTCAGCCATTCGATTTCGACCCGCACCCGTTGCCTGATCAGCGCGTTTTCGCTGAAACAGTCGCGCAGCGCGCCGAGTTTGCCGTGATAGCGGCCGTCGAGCGGGGAGAGGGCGGTCAGGGGTGTCAGGGCCATGGTGATCGGTCGCTATAAGTGCTTGAATTTTATCATATCGTCGACCTCCTGCCGTGGCTGTTGAACCACCCTGCGGCGGCATGTTCAGATGGCGGTTGCTCCCGGAGAAACGCATGACCCTGACCCGCCGTACATTCCTCGCCGCCGCCGCAACGCTGCCGTGGCTGCCGTACGGCCGCGCCAACGCGGCGCTGCACCGCCATGTGCTCGAGGCCCGCGCCGGACGCCAGCAGCTGGTGCCGGCGGATTATCCCGACAGCGAAATCTGGAGTTTCAACGGTACCGCCCCCGGCCCCGAACTGCGCGTACGCCAGGGCGATACGCTGCGCGTGCAGGTGAAAAACGCGCTGCCGCAGGCCACCACCGTGCACTGGCACGGCATCCGCCTGCCCAACGCGATGGACGGCGTGCCGCACCTGACCCAGCCGCCGATCGCGCCCGGCGCGGATTTCCATTACGAATTCGCGCTGCCCGATGCGGGCACCTACTGGTACCACCCGCACGAACGTTCGCACGAACAGGTGGCGCGCGGGCTCTACGGCGCGCTGATCGTCGAGGAGCGCGCGCCGCTGCCGGCGGACCGCGACGTGACCTGGGTGCTGTCGGACTGGCGGCTGAACCGCGACGCGACCCAGGTCGCCGATTTCGACGACAATTTTTTCGACCTGACCCACGGCGGACGCGTCGGCAACACCGTCACCATCAATGGCAGGTTCACGCCCATAGGCGGCGAATTCGCGGTGCGCGCCGGAGAACGCCTGCGCCTGCGGCTGGTGAATGCCGCCAGCGCGCGCATTTTCCAGCTCAAGTTCGACGGCCATGCGCAGCGCGTCATCGCGCTCGACGGCCATCCGGTGGCCCCGCATGTCGCGCCCGAGGGCGTCACGCTCGGTCCGGGTATGCGCGCCGACCTCATCATCGACTGCATGCACAAGCCCGGTGAGCGGTTCGTGGTCTCCGACGTGTTTTATCCGCGCGAACTGCGGGTGATGGAGTTAGTCTACCGCGACGATTCCCCGCTGCGCGCAAAACCGATGGACGCGGACATCGTGCTGCCGCCGAATCCGCTGGCCGAACCCGACCTCGCGCGCGCACAGCGCCACGAGATCGTGTTCCAGGGCGGCGCGATGGGCGGCCTGCGCGAGGCCGAATTCAACGGGCAGCGCCTTGCTGCGCGCGAACTGGTGCGTGATCACCATCTCGCCTGGACCATCAACGGCGTCGCGCGCAAGGGGCACACGCACGAACCGCTGCTGACGCTGAAACGCGACGGCCATTACCTGCTGGCGCTGCACAACGACACCGCGTGGCACCACCCGATCCACATCCACGGCATCGCCTTCCGCATGCTCACGCGCAACGGCAAAGCCGTGGCCCACCGGCCCTGGGCAGACACCACGCTGATGGCGCCGCGCGAACGCGCGGAAATCGCCTTCGTCGCCGACAATCCCGGCGACTGGATGTTTCATTGCCACATCCTCAGCCACCAGCAGGGCGGGATGATGGCGTCCATCCGCATTTCCTGATTTAGAGCGCGTAACAAAATGAAATCATGCTGCCTTGAGGAAGCGCCAACAGATGATACAGGCACCGAGCCTGAGAAAGGCTTCGTGCATGGAAGGCAAGCGT
>JBFWOE010000057.1:0-17210 GCA_050250695.1 Burkholderiales bacterium | reverse complement strand
GTTTTGTCCCGGCGGTGTTTGTGATGGTTTTCCTGGCCGCTGCCGCCGGCAGGGATTTCCGTCTTAAAGAAGTGATCATCATGTCCATCGTGCTGATCATCGGCTGCTGGGCGCTGTTCATCAAGGGGCTGGAATTGCCCTTCCCGCTGTTCTGGTGGAGATAAGAAAATGGAATTGTCCCTTCTCGACAACTTGGTACTCGGCTTCCAGACCGCAGTATCGCTGCAGAACCTGATGTACTGCTTTATCGGCGTGTTCGTAGGCACGCTGGTTGGCGTGCTGCCGGGCATCGGTCCGCTTGCCGCGATCGCGATGCTGCTGCCCGCAACCTTCAACCTGCCGCCGGTGGGTGCGCTGATCATGCTTGCCGGGATTTATTACGGAACGCAGTACGGCGGCTCGACCACCGCGATCCTGGTCAACCTGCCCGGCGAATCGGCCTCGGTGGTGACCTGCATGGACGGTTACCAGATGGCCAAAAACGGCCGTGCCGGTCCGGCACTGGCGATTGCGGCCGTCGGTTCGTTTTTTGCGGGAACGGTGTGTACGCTGTTGATCGCCGTGGCGGGACCGCCGCTGGCGGAAATGGCGCTGAAATTCGGCGCGCCTGAATATTTCTCGCTGATGTCCATGGGCCTGATCGCTTCGGCGGTGCTGGCCAGCGGTTCGATGCTCAAGGCCATCGCTATGATTTTCCTCGGCCTGCTGTTCGGCATCATCGGCACCGACGTCAATTCCGGCATGTCGCGCTTCACCTTCGGCGCCTCCGGCCTGGCCGACGGCCTCAGTTTCGTGGTCGTCGCCATGGGCCTGTTCGGATTCGGCGAAATCCTCTCCAACCTCGAAAGAGGCCAGGATGCCGCGGGACGCGACCTGCTGACCAAGAAAATCGAGCACCTGTATCCGACCTGGCACGACATCAAGGTGTCGACGGGTTCGATCATGCGCGGCACGGCGATCGGCGCGTTCTTCGGCACCCTGCCGGGCGCCGGCCCGACCATCAGCGCATTTTCGACCTATGCGCTGGAGAAAAAGCTGGCGAAGAATCCGGATGAGTTCGGCAAGGGCGCCATCCAGGGCGTCGCCGGTCCGGAGTCGGCCAACAACGCTGCAGCACAATGCGCATTTATCCCGACACTGACCCTGGGCATACCCGGCAGCGGCACCATGGCGCTGATGCTGGGCGCGCTGACCATACAGGGCATCGCACCCGGACCGCAGGTGATGACCCAGCGTCCGGAACTGTTCTGGGGCCTGATCGCGAGCATGTGGATCGGCAACGCGATGTTGGTGGTGCTGAACCTGCCGCTGATCGGACTCTGGGTCAAACTGCTGACGGTGCCTTACCGCATGCTGTTCCCGGCGATCCTGACTTTCATGGCGATCGGCGTCTACAGCGTCAACAACCTCGATCTGGACATTTACATGACGGTGTTCTTCGGGTTGATGGGTTACGTGTTCCAGAAGCTCAAGTGCGAACCCGCGCCGCTGATCCTGGCGTTTGTGCTCGGTCCGCTGATGGAGGAGAACCTGCGGCGTGCACTGCTGATCTCGCGCGGGGATCCGACTGTGTTCTTCACGCGGCCGATCAGCGCCGGTTTCCTGATTGCAACGATCCTGCTGCTGGTGGTGATGATCCTGCCGAATGTGCGCAAGAAGCGCGACGTGGCGTTCCAGGAACCGCCCGGAGGTTGAGATACAGGAGGAGAACAATATGCCGGCATGACCGGCGACGAGGAGTAATAAAACTACACGCGGCCCTGCGCCGCGTGTTTTTTTTGGGTAAAGACAGGGTCTCGACGCCGGTCTCCGGTGATACCTGAGCCACGATGCTTTGCGTCGAAGTGTTTTTATCTGTCGCGGTCGCGCGCCGACAGCCAGGCGCTGACGCCCAGTATGCCGGCACTGGCCCAGAATACCGGTGCGACGCCGAGCAGTGCGCCGACCGAGCCTGCAGCCAGCGGCACTGCGATGTGGGTGATATTGTTGATGGTCAGGCGCAGTCCCGTTACTTCGCCGGAACGTCCGGCCGGAGAACGGTTGTAGGTGAGATTAAGCGTCAACGGCTGGCTGACGCCGAGGGTCAGCCCGATGCCGAAAGACAGGGTCAGCAGCGCTGGCACGTAAGTGATATAGGCAAAGGGCAGGAACAGCAGGGCTGCGATGCACATCGCGCCGGCGAGCACTATCTCCACCGGGAAGCGCCGTGTGATCACCGGCAAAGCCACGCGCACGATGAAGCTGGCGGCGGCGAAGGCGCCGAGTATGCTGCCGATGGTCGAGGCTGACAGGCCGATGGAATGGCCGTAGATCGGTACGTAGAACACGTAGAGATCCCAGCCGGTGGTGACCAGGCCGCTGACGATGATCATGCGGCGCAGCGCCGGAATGCGCAGCAGGTCGAAGGCGCTGCCGGCTGCAGATTCGCTGCGCGCCCCCTGTGCAGCCAGGCGCGGCGAGCAGGCGAGGGTGAGGATGGCTGCCAGCGTCAGCACGGCAAACGCGATGTATGCCGGAGAGAAACCCAGTCGGTCGATCATGAATCCGGCCATGACGGGGCCGATCATGTGGCCGCTGGAATAACCAAGGCTCATTGTCGAAAAGTTGCGCGTGCGTTCTGCTGCGGAGCCGAGCGTTCCGGCAAAGTTCTGTGCTGCGACGTTGAAGAACACGAAACCGATGCCGATCAGCGGGGCGGATACGAACAGTGCCGGCAATGTCGGGGAGATCGCGGGTATCAGCAATCCCGTTCCGAAAGCGATGGAACCGCCGAGCATGGGCCAGCGCGAGCCGTAGCGGTCGGAGATGCGGCCGACGATCAGTGCGAAACCCAGCTGGAATATCGAATAGGATGCAATCAGCACGCCGATCATCAGCGGTCCGGCGCCGAGATCCAGCGCGAGCAGGGAAGCGACGACCCGGCTGCCCATGTGCCCGCCCTGCATGGCGAGCGTCAGCAGCGTGATGACAGCGATCGGTTTCATTCCGGTTTCATCAGAAAAACGGGGCGCGGCCGCCAGTGCTGCCGGCCGCGCCCCTGCGCCGTTTCAGTATGTCAGGATGCGTAACCCGGGGATTCCCGGTCGAGTTTGCGCAGCAGCGCCGCCCACATCAGTTTGCCACCGGCGCCGCGGCCGCCCGGACCGTAAATCATGTTGCCCTGTTCGATGGTGTGATTGATGACTTCGCCGGGAAGGTGATTCAGTTCCGCGCCGCCGCTCATCGCGGTGATCTGGAACTTGCAGGCGCGCTCCAGCCGGTACATGCGCGCGAACATTTCACCGATGTCGGCGCCGATGGTCAGCGTGCCGTGGTTGCGAAGGATCAGCATGCTGCCGTCGCCGAGGTCGCGGACCAGCCGTTCGCGCTCGTCATGGTTCTCGGCAACGCCCTCGAAGTCGTGATAACGCACCTGCGACAGGGCGGTGAGTGCCATCTGGTTGAGCGGCAGCAGGCCCTGTTTCTGCGAGGCAACAGCGACGCCGTATTGGGTATGGCAGTGCATCACCGCTTCGGCGTCGTGGCAGTTCATGTGGATCGCGCTGTGAATTGTGAAGCCGGCCGAATTGACCTCGTAGGGCGAAGCGGTCAGCTTGCGGCCGTCGATGTCGCATTTGATCAGGTCCGAAGCGGTCATTTCCTCGAACAGCAGGCCGTAGGGATTGATCAGAAACTGGTCGTTGCTGCCCGGCACGCGGCAGGAGATATGCGTGCCCAGCATGTCGGTCCAGCCCATCATCGCAGTCAGGCGGTAAGCGGCGGCGAGTTCGACCCTGGCCTGCCATTCGGCGGCGCTGATTCCGGCAGGGCGTACTGAACGCTTGATGTTGCGTTTTTTGACGGGCGATTTGCGGGAGGCGTGGACGGTTTTGCGTTTCATGATATGGATTCCTGTGTCATTTGCGATGCAGCATAACCCGACCCAGGGATGCTGCGACTGTCGCTCTGCATCAATAGAATACAGCAAGATCCATCCGAATTGCGCCAGTCCCTGGATTTGGTTGCTGCTGTCTTTCGTAATCCACAATACGGTATTCCGGGCAGTGCTTCCGGGTACATCAGCTTCGGCGCCATCAGTGGCAAAATCGGACCATGGCTGCGTCGTGACCGTTGCGTCACGGCCCTGATACTGAAATCGCAAAGGACCAGCAAATGAAACAACTCAGGATACCGGCCGTCTTCATGCGCGGCGGCACCAGCAATGCCGTGGTGTTCAAACAGCAGGATCTGCCTGCGGAACGCGCGCAGTGGGACGAAATCTTTCTCGCCGCAATCGGCAGTCCGGATCCCAACGGCCGCCAGCTCGACGGCATGGGCGGTGGCGTATCGTCGCTGTCCAAGGTGTGCGTGGTCGGGCCGCCGACACGCCCCGATGCCGACATTGATTACACCTTTGCACAGGTGCAGGTGAAGGAAGCGAAAGTCGATTACAGCGCCAATTGCGGCAACATGTCCTCGGCGATGGGTCCGTTTGCGGTGGACGAGGGCATCGTCAGGGTCAGCGGCAGGGAAGCGCTGGTGCGCATCCACAATACCAACACCAAAAAAATCATCCACGCCCTGTTCAGCATGGAAGATGGCCTGGCCGCCGTCGACGGCGATCTGGCAATCCCCGGCGTTTCCGGCACCGGCTCTCCGGTGAAACTGGAATTCCGCGATCCCGGCGGCGCCACCACCGGCAAGCTGCTGCCGACCGGCAATGTCGTCGATACGCTCGAGGTGCCGGGTGTCGGAAAAATCCGCGCTTCGCTGATTGACGCGGCGAATGCGACGGTATGGGTGCTTGCAAGCGATCTTGGTCTCACCGGCACCGAACTGCCGGAATCGCTCGAGGCGAATGCGGCGGCGATGCAGAAACTGTCGGCAATCCGCGCCGCCGGTTCGGTGGCGATGGGTATTGCGCCCACTGTCGAAGCAGCGCTGCAGCAGAAGTCCATACCCTTCGTCGGCTTCGTGTCGCCGCCGCAGGATTCTAAGCTGCTGTCGGGTGCATCAATCGCGGCCAAAGACGTCGACCTTACCGGACGCGTGATTTCAAACGGCCAGCCGCATCGTGCGCTGCCGCTGACGGTGACGCTGTGCATGGGTGTGGCCGCGCGCATCGAAGGCAGCGTTGTCAATCAGGTCCTGCGCAAGGGGGGCGACAGCGAGGCGCCGGTGCGCATCGGCATGCCCTCGGGCGTTCTGACCGTGGCGGCCGCGGTGAAACAGCGGAACGGAAAATGGGTTGCCGAGCAGGGTGCGTTCTATCGCACCCAGCGCCGGATGTTCGAGGGACGGGTGCTGGTGCGCGCCTCACGCGTGCCGGGGCTGATTGCCTCTGGCAAACGGCAGGCCGCCTGAAATATAAATAAAAACAATAAGTTATGAATCAACCACGGGCGCCGAGGGCGCCCGATTTATTTTCTGCGGCCGCGGATGTTAACCGGGCCGTGCAGCAGTAAGCCCGCCATCGACGACGAGGTGGGTGGCCGTGATGTAGCGCGCTTCATCCGAGGCGAGGAAGAGCACGGCATGCGCGGTATCCCAAGCCTCACCCATGCGACCGATCGGCACTGCGGCGTGCCGTTTGGCCACCAGGTCCTTCGCGGCTTCGGGGCCAAGCTGCTTCATCAGGCGTTCCTCGACCAGCGGCGTGTGCATGGTGCCGACGATGACCAGGTTGCAGCGGATGCCCTTTTGCACGTAGGCGATGGCGGTCGAACGCGTGAACCCGAGCAGTCCGGATTTGGCGGTGCTGTAAGCGACATGCACGCGACCGCCGACCTGGTGGCTGAAGCCTGCCACTGATGAAATGTTCACGATCGCGCCGCCGCCCTGTTTTTCCATCACTGGCAGCACATGCTTGCAGCCGAGGAATGCGGTCTTCAGGTTGTGGTCCAGCTGTTTGTCCCACACCTCTTCCTGCATGTCGACCGGGCTGCCGGGCGCCGAACCGCCGACGTTGTTGACCAGGATGTCGATGCGGCCAAATTGCTTGACGCAGGCATCGACCGCGGACTTCACCGCTGCGGAATCGGTCATGTCGCAGGACTGTACGATGCATGTGCCGCCTTCGCCGGCAATGATGTTCCGGGTTTCCCCAGCGGCCTGCAGATTGAGGTCTGTGCCGTAGACTTTTGCACCCTGGCGTGCGAGAAGCACCGCGGTGGCCTTGCCGTTGCCCCAGCCTTCGCCGATGCTGCCGGCGCCGGCAACGAATGCCACCTTGCCTTTGAGACTCAACATCCCGTTCCCCTTGCTGTCGCGGAAACCCCGATTATCGCCACAATTCGCCGGGTATGCGCACCGCAGGCAGCGCCGGATCAGGTCCGCAATACGGCTGCGTGAGGATTCAGTGACATGATCCTCGCGCTGGTCGTGCGGGTGCGGGACTGTGGAGTTTGTCAGTTGAACCGCTGCCTTGGGGAAACGCTGCCAGTGCACGACTGAGGGTGTCGCGCAGATCGTGCAATACCGCGGGTTTCAGGCGCAGCGTGAAGGCTCCGATGTGCAGATGCATCATCTCGCATTCCGCGCAGTGCTCGACCTCCGCCACCAGTCCCCTGGACAGAATTTTTCTTCCGGATCCCGTTTTCATTTCATGCTTTCAGTGATGGGCAACGCCGCTGTTGCAGGCGGTTTTGCGCCATTGCGGCAACAGGGAGCGCGCGAGGTCGCGCACCACCGCCGCGATCTGGTCGTCGTGCGGGGAGCCCAGCCGCGCCAGCTGGTCGGCTATGGCGTGCGCTACCAGCGGGCAGGGGCGACGTGCGTACTGCGTCATCAGATATAGGGTGGCGGCGGTGCAAACATCCGCAATTGCGGGACCTGAAGCGGGTAGATTTGTTTTCTGCATGCGAGTTCTCCTGTTTGAATGATTACGCGGGACGGGCTGGCGTCGGGTCTCAGGGACTCGTGGCTGGCTGTGGGTGTGGCAACTACTTGGTCAGTATCAATCCCCCCCTGCTGGTGGCGCGCAGCGTGTAAATGGCGCCCTGGTGTTCGATGCGCAGCACACCGGTGTGCAGCAGTTCGCTGCTGCGGACCAGCGGCGGTTCGGTGGGTGCCGGCGTGGATGGGGTCAGGGCGGCTTCCGGGGTCATGAGGGGGAATATTTGAGTTGATTGATATTTAAATGAGAATCATTATCAATATATGCGGGGTATGAACCCTTGTCAAGTGCCGATTGCGGCCACACGGAACAAAAAAACGCCCTGAACGGGCGCTTGGGTCGAAAGTGACGAAGAATCTCAGGCTGCGTTTTTCCTTGCGGAAGGGGTCTGTTTTGCCCAATAGTCGGGCGCGGCCTTGGTGCGGGCCAGGGCTTCGGCGGTTTCAAATCCCGGTGCCATGGAGGCCGCTGTGCCGGCCATGATCTGGTGATGGTCTATGTTGAGCATGCGCAGCCAGCTTTGCTGGCCGAAGGTGAGGCCGATGGCGCAACCGAGTTCCACCAGTTCCTTTTCGTTGAAGTGTTTGTACATGCGTTCCCAGAAGGCGTCATCGGTATCGGTGCGCCAGACGATGGCTTCGGCATAGGCCAGGGCGGCTTTCTGCCTCTCGTTGTACTTTGTCGATTTCTCGAAATTCATCAGGTCGTCAACCTGAGCTTCGTTGACACCCGCCTGCCGTCCCTTGATCGAACGCTGGTTGCCGCAGAATTCGCAGACCACGGAACGGGACACGTAGAGGCGGCAAACCTCCTTGATCGCGTGGTCGAGCACGCCGGTGCGGAAAACGTTCTGCCAGGACTCCGCAAAAAACCAGAAACAGGCCGGCACGTGGGCGCGCACCGCAGTGCTTTCCGGGCGCGGCGTGCCTTCGCGCGCGCAGCGTTCCATCTCGGCGCGCATTTCCGGGGTCATTTTATCCAGCGGTACGTAGCTGATCCGTTGCTTGGCCATGCCGGCATCTCCTCAAGATTGTTGTTGCCGGACATTATGCCCGTTGCGCAGCTGCAGTAAACCGCTGCCCCGCCTGGCTCAGATACGGACCGGTTCAGCGCCGATCGTCGGGCGCAGAACGGCACACAGGGGCAGGGTCAGCAGGACGGCAATGCCCATCACCGCAATCGCGGCCTGCACTCCGAACAGGTCCCCGGCGAGCCCGAAGCCGAGCGGGGCGGCGATGCCGCATATCGAACCCAGCGTGTAGAACAGGCCGAAGGCGCGCGGCAGTTTTTCCGGGGCAACCAGATCCCCGATCGTTGCATAGAGCACGGATGATGTGCCCTGCAGCACCACGCCAAGAAGCGGCAGCAGCAGAACCGCTGCGGCGCCGGGCGCTGCGGCGACCAGCAGGATGCCGATGCCGGTGGCGATTTCGGTGATGATGATGGTACGAATGATGCCCAGGCGTTCCGCGAGCAGGCCGCAGGCCAGTTTGCCGGCCATGCCACCGACGAGGATCAGCGGCACTGATGCCGCGGCCCAGCCGGTGGACAGGCCCTTGTCGATCAGCAGGAACGCGATCAGCGTCAGGAAACCGACGCGTGTACTGCTGTCGACGATTTCTATCAGGCAGAGCGCGATGAAGCCGCGCCGGTTGCGGATGCCCCAGCTGCCGTGATTGACGGCTTGCGCGGCCATCGCATCCGTGACTGCCGGTGCGCTGCCGGATACCCAGAGGAAGATGCCGCCGGCGACCAGCATGCCGGCGATGCCGTAGGCAAACACCGGACCCTGCCACGGCACGCCGAGCAGCAGCAGCAGGCTGAGCAGGCCGCCGAAGGCGAATTTGCCGACATCGCCGAACAGGTTGTAGGTGCCGAGCGCGGCGCGGCGCCCGCTTTCCGGGAAAGCGCGTGAAATGATGGTCGAGCACAGCGGGTGCTGCACAGCCGAACCCAGCCCCGCGCAGAACAGCGCGAACAGGATCATCCAGAATCCCGGCGCATGGCCCAGGGCCGCGAAGGCCAGTCCGGCGATCAGCGTGCCTGCGGCCAGCAGGTTGCGCTCTCCGATGCGTTCGGCGACCAGGCCCGCAGGTATCTGGAATGTCGCCATCGCGGTGCGGTGGGCTGCGCGTATCATGCCGACCTGCGCCAGCGACAGCCCGAAAGTCTGCGCCAGCAGCGGCAGCAATACGTAGGTCAGGTCCGACAACCCGTCATGCAGGGCATGCGCTGCGCAACAGGCGGACAGCGTGCGGCGGGGGCGGGTTGCCATGATCCTGTGAATTTATTAAATTGAAATCAACCGCTCAAGTTTGATTGCCGATGACCGTCGTCATTTACGTCTTTGCCGGACTGTTTCTGCTGTTGGCCGCAGCGCTGGTGTTTACCTGGTGGCATGGCCGCCATCCGGGCGCGCTGTTGCTGGCGGTGACCTACCTGATGGCCGCGGCGCTGGCGCTGATGATGCAGGCCTGGTGGCCGCTGGTGATCGGCTTCCTCTCGGCGTGGGCGCTGCGGCTGATGGGCATGGATCCCGGTCCCGTGGCAAAACCGAAGCCGGGATCCGGTTCCGCGCCCTGATGCTCAGGTCATCGCACTGCGGATGCGGTGCATCAGGCTGCGCCGCGTCCTGCGGATGACTTTCAGCCGCGCATGATCATGTGCGGCCAGTGCCGCGTCGCGATCCTTCTTCAGCGCCTTTAATTGCGCCTTGTACTTTGCCTTGTCGATGCCGCGAGCTTCGTGGTGGGCATGTGTGGGCAGGTTCAACGCCTTGCACAGCGCGGTGATCAGGTGGTCCTTGTTGAGCTGGGTGTAACCCTTGAGGGCTTCGTGTTCGATGCCCTTGGCGATTTCCCGCAGCTGGGCCACGGTCGAATGCTTGAACTCCTCGTAACTGTGTGTTTTTCCCTCTTCAGCCATGATGAATGCCTCCATTAGTGTGCGGGAATATTCTAGCGTGAAATGCGCCGGCTGCTATTCCGCCTTGAGGTTCGCCCGTTTCGCCACTTCCCGCCACCGTGCCACGGCCTTTTCGATCAGAGCACGGAATCCTTCCGGCGTCGTGGTCTGCGGCTGCAGTCCCTGTGCGATCAGCGCGTTGCGCACCTGGGACGTCCCGATTGCGCTGACGAATTCACGGTTGAGGCGGGTGACGTAAGTTGCGGGCGTGCCTGCGGGCGCGAACGCACCCAGCCACAGCGTGACCTCGAAGTCCTTCAGCCCGGCTTCCTGCGCTGTGGGCACTTCGGGCAATGCCGGCGACCGCTCGGGGCCGGTCACCGCCAGCGGGCGCAGCCGTCCGGCGCGCACATGGGGGAGTACCGGGGCCATGGTGCCGAACTGCAGCTCGATGCGCCCGGCAATGGTGTCGATCACCGACTGCGCCGAACTCTTGTATGCCACCGGGGTCATCTGAACTCCGGTGAGCGAGGAAAACCATTCGCCGCCCAGGCGCGCCATGCTGGCGTTGCCCACCGTGGTGTAGCGGATATTGCCGGGTTTTGATCTGGCGAGCGCGATCAGCTCATTCAGGTTTTTTGCAGCAACCGAAGGATGCACGGCCATGATGTACGGCAAGTGGCCGAACAGCGTGATCGGGATGAAGTCGCGCTGGGGGTCGTACTGGATGCGTGTGCCCAGGGCCTTGGTCAGCGCATGGGTACTGGTGGTGCCGGCGGATATGTTGTAACCGTCGGCGGTGGCCCGGGCGGCGAGTTCGGCGCCGATCGTGCCGCCGGCGCCGGCGCGGTTGTCGATGACGATGGACTGGCCCAGCGCTTCGGCCACGCGTGGCGCGATGACGCGCGCTGCAGCATCGACCGAGCTGCCGGCCGGAAACGGCGCGATCAGCCGGATCGGACGGGAAGGCCAGGCATCCGCGGCGATGGCCGGCCGCGGCAATCCGGCGATGAGCAGCGCGAACAGGATCGATGTTCTGATCATTGGAGTTTCTCCTCAAGAGCAGTTAACAGGTCGGAAATGTCGTCCAGTGCGTTGAAACGCGGCTGGGCAGCGAGGTGCGGCGTGATCAATGCGTTATCGAACTTCAGCAGTTCATCGTCGTCGCGCCCCGGAGCCTCGTACAGCGGGTCGAGGGCGAAACCGCCAAGCACGCCGGCGCGCAGCGCTGCGATCACTGCACTGCGCTCGACGATTTCAGCGCGCGAGATGTTGACCAGCCGCGCGCCGGGTTTCATGCGGGCGATGCGCTGCGCGTCGAACAGGTGGCGGGTGTTTTCGTTGCCAGGCAGGCAGATCACCACCCAGTCGCTGCTTTCGAGCAGGGTGTCAAGGTCGACATGGCGGGCGGCGTATTTACCTGCTTCCGTCGCCGGCAGCGGCGTGCGCTGGTGGTAGAGGATGTGCATGTCGAAGGCTGCGGCGCGGGTCGCCAGTTCGCGGCCGATTTCGCCCATGCCGACAATGCCCAGCGTGCTGCCGTGGAGCAGGCGGATGCCGGATACGCGCGCCCAGTTCGAATTGGCAGTGTGTCGCCGGTCGTAGGTGCGCGGATTGAAGCCGGCCGCGCGCAGCGATTCCGGGCTGATGCGGTTGAGCGTAATCTGCAACTGGCGCGAAAGTCCCAGCATCATCATCATCGCGTGTTCGGCGCAGGCGATGTTGGCGCGGCGGCGCAGGGTCAGGACCGCGACGTTGCGCGCGGCGCAGGCCGCTGTGTCGATGTTGCGCGCGATCAGGCCGTACTTCTGCACGGCGCGCAGTTTGGGTGCTGCAGCCAGTTCTTCGGCGGCGAAGGGCAGCGACTCGAGCACCGCAAAATCGGCATCGGGCAAGGCGCTGTGCAGTTCATCGCTGCTGTCGACCAGGGTGACCCTCGCCGGATTGAGATGCGGCAGCCGGCTGCGCAGCTGGTTCAGCCAGCCGTCGAAATCGGGCAGGTCGTGGGTGAAAAAGTCGGCAAAGGCTGCGACACGTTCTGCGGGTGTCGTGGGATCGAGGATTACGCCGAGCAGGCGCAGGAAGGGATCGTTTTCAACGACGAGTGTTTTCATCAGGCGGCCGCCGGTTTTTCGGGATCAATCTGCAGGGCACGTGCCACCCGCGTGTGCATGTTGTAGGCCCCGGCGAGCACGGTGATTTCGGTGACGGCACGGTCGTCAAAATGTTTTTTCATCTCGGCGTGCAGTTCATCGGGCACGTCGATGTCGCGGGTCATCGCGTCGGTCCAGGCCAGCGCGGCGCGCTGCGCGGCGGTAAATCGCGTCGAAGGACGCCAGTCGGCGAGATCCGCGATCTGTTCTTTCGACAGCCCGGCTTTCAGCGCATGCGAGGCGCCGTGGATCTGCGCCTGGTACTGCGCGCCGTTGAGCAGCGACACGCGCAGGATGATCATTTCACGCAGCGCGGCGTCGAGCGTGGTTGCGTAGCGGATGGCGCTGTTGAAATTGAGCCATTGTTCGGCGACCGGCGGACTGTTGAGCAGGACGCGATAGAGGTTGATCAGCTTGCCGCGCTCGGATTTGACGCGGTTGATGAAGCTGGCGAGATCGCTGCGCTCCTCGCCGATCATTGGAACCCTGGCCATGGTTGTCGAGCCGTTTCGTTGCTGGATGGTCGGTGCGTCGTTCCGCCGCAATCAGCCATGATGGCCGGCGGCTCTCCCCGCGCAATTTTTGTATTGTGGCGCCTATTCTACCGTTCCGTACCCGCCCCCGCCCGGGGTTTCGATGATGAAGACGTCTTCCGGTTGCATGGCAACGGTCGCGCAGGCATCGAGTACTGTCACCAGACCATCGGCCCGCGCCACCGCATTGCGCCCGGTGGCGCCGGGCAGGCCGCCAGCCATGCCGTAGGGCGCGATGCGGCGATGGCCCGAGAGAATGGCTGCGGTCATCGGTTCCAGGAAACGGATGCGGCGGATCGCGCCGTCGCCACCGTGCCAGCGACCTTCGCCGCCACTGCCGTGGCGGACTTCGAAGCTGTCGAGGCGCACCGGGTAGCGCCATTCCAGCACTTCGGGATCGGTCAGCCGCGAATTGGTCATGTGCGTCTGCACGCAGGATGCGCCGTCAAAACCCTCGCCCGCACCGGAGCCGCCGGCGACGGTTTCGTAATACTGGTAATGGTCGTTGCCGAAGGTGAAGTTGTTCATCGTGCCCTGCGAAGCGCCCATCACGCCGAGCGCGCCGTAGAGCGCATCGGTGACGCACTGCGAGGTTTCGACATTGCCGGCAACGACTGCTGCCGGATGGTGCGGATTGAGCAGCGAACCTTCGGGCACGATCACCTTCAGCGGCCGCAGGCAGCCGGCGTTGAGCGGGATGTCGTCGTCGACCAGCGAGCGGAACACGTAGAGCACCGCGGCCATGGTCACTGCCAGCGGCGCGTTGAAATTGTCGTTTCCCTGCGCCGAGGTGCCGCTGAAATCGATGATTGCGCCGCGCGCCGCGGCATCGACGCGGATGGCGACGCGGATCACCGCGCCGTGGTCCATGGCGTAACTGAACTCGCCGTCGTGCAGGCGGTAGATGACGCGGCGCACTGCTTCCTCGGCATGGTCCTGCACGTGCCGCATGTAGGCATGAACGACGTCGAGTCCGAAATGGGCGGTCATGCGTTCCAGTTCCACAGCGCCCTTGTGGTTGGCAGCGACCATCGCCCTCAGGTCGGCGATGTTCTGGTCGATGTTGCGCGCCGGGTGGCGCGAAGATGCAAACAGGTCGCGGGTTTCGGCCTCGCGCAGGCGGCCGTTCTCGACCAGCAGGAAATTCGGGATCAGCACGCCTTCGTCATCGATGTGCCGGCTGTCGGGCGGCATCGACCCCGGCGTGATGCCGCCGACATCGGCATGGTGGCCGCGCGAGCCGGTATAGAACAGGATGTTGCGTCCGGATTCATCGAATACCGGCGTGATGACGGTGATGTCGGGCAGGTGGGTGCCGCCGGCATAGGGATCGTTGAGCATCCAGGCATCGCCCGGTTTCATGCGCCCACGGTTGCCGGCGATCACGGCCTTCACGCTCTCGCCCATTGAGCCCAGGTGCACGGGCATGTGCGGTGCGTTGGCGATCAGGCTGCCGTCAGCGTCGAACAGCGCGCAGGAAAAATCCAGACGTTCCTTGATGTTCACCGAGTACGCGGTGTTGGCGAGCGTTGCCCCCATCTGTTCAGCGATCGACATGCAGAGGTTGTTGAAGATCTCGAGCATCACCGGATCGGCCCGGGTGCCGGTGCTGGCGTGCTGCCTCGGTAAGTGGCGTGTCAGCAGCAGGTGGTTCAGCGGCGTGACCTCGGCCTGCCAGCCGGGATCGATTACCGTGGTCGCATGCGCGTCGCTGATGATGGCAGGGCCTTGCAGCCGGTGGCCTGGGGACAGGGCATCGCGCAGGTGGACCGCAACCCGCTGCCAGCGGCCGCCGCAATACATGTCTGCACGCGTCGCGGCCGGGGGCGAACCGGCAGCGGCTGCGGTGGGTGCAGGCTCATTCGCCGCATCGTGGTCACTGCCGATGGCCTCGACCGATATTGCCTCGATCACCAGCGCACGTTCGGGCATCAGGAAGCTGTAGCGCCGGCGATAGGCCTGTTCGAAGCGTGCAGTGATCTCGGCAGAGGTTCCGTAATCGACGGTCAACGCGGTATCGGTGCCGGCGTATTTGATATGGGCACGGGTTTTCAGGGTGATGCGGTCTGCGGGGATGCCGTGGGCGGCGACCTCTTCGCGGGACTTTTGCGCGAGCGCAGCGAGGGCCGGCGACAATGCGGCCAGCAGTTCGTCATCGAGCACGGCTTCAACGGCCTGCTCATGCATGGCCGTGATGTCGGCCAGCCCCATGCCGTAGGCCGACAGCACGCCGGCCAGCGGATGAATGAACACTCGCGGCATGCCAAGCGCGTCAGCGACCTGGCAGGCGTGCTGGCCGGCTGCACCGCCGAAACAGGCCAGCGTATAACCGGTGACATCGTGGCCGCGCTGCACCGAGATTTTCTTGATGGCCTGGGCCATGTTTTCGACGGCAATGCGGATGTAACCTTCGGCAATGGCTTCTATTGAATGCAAGTTATTGTTTTTATTTAATATTTTTTCAAATCCCGCATGAGTGGCCCTGTTGTCCAGAGCCTGTGCGCCATCTGCACCGAACACCTTCGGGAAAAAATCCGGCTGGATCCTGCCCAGCAGCAGGTTGCAGTCGGTAATCGTCAGCGGCCCGCCCTTGCCGTAACACGCCGGCCCGGGATCGGCGCCGGCCGAGTCGGGACCGACTCGCATGCGTGCATCCTCGAAATGCAGTATCGATCCACCGCCGGCAGCCACGGTGTGTATCGCCAGCATGGGGGCGCGCACCCGCACGCCGGCGATCTCGGTGTCGAAGCTGCGCTCCAGTTCCGCGGGATCGCAGCCGGAAAAATGCGCGACATCAGTCGAGGTGCCGCCCATGTCGAAACCGATTATGCGGTCGTGGCCGGCTGCAAGCGCGGTACGCACGGCACCGACGATGCCGCCGGCGGGGCCCGAGAGCATGCTGTCCCTGCCGCGGAAGCGCGCGGCATCAGTCAGGCCGCCACCCGACTGCATGAACAGCAGCCTCGTCTGCGGCAGTTCGCCGCGCACCCGGTCGACGTAGCGCCGCAGTACCGGGGTCAGGTAGGCATCGGCTACAGTGGTGTCGCCGCGTGCCACCAGTTTCATCAGCGGACTGGTTTCGTGCGATGCCGACACCTGTGCGAAGCCGCAATCGCGGGCAAGGGCTGCCGCCATCTGCTCGTGCTGCGGATGGCGATAACCGTGCATGAAGACGATGGCAACGGCATTGAATCCCAGCGCGCGGGCATGTGCGAAGTCGCGGCGCAGCGCTGCGGTGTCTGGCGCGCAGACGATGTCGCCGCGGGCACCGATGCGTTCGTCGACCTCGTAGACCGCGTCGTAGAGCATTTCCGGCAACACGATGTGACGCGCGAAGATGCGCGGGCGGTTCTGGTAGGCGATACGCAGCGCGTCACCGAAGCCGCGGGTGATGAACAGCGCGGTGCGCTCGCCGCGGCGTTCCAGCAGGGCGTTGGTGGCAACCGTGGTGCCCATCCTGACCGCATCGATCTTCGCGGCCGGAATGGCCGCATCGCGCGGTATGCCCAGCAGGTCGCGGATGCCCGCTAGCGCGGCATCGCGGTAACGTGCCGGATCTTCGGACAGCAGTTTGCACGACACCAGCCTGCCGTCGGGGCGGCGCGCGACGATGTCGGTGAAGGTGCCGCCGCGATCGATCCAGAATTGCCAGCGGCGCGGTGTCAGCGGGTCTGTCATGCGGGGGCAGTCATGGCGTGTCTGCCATGTTAGCGCATCGGGTGTTGACGCTCGACAGGAGCGCGGGGTCTAATCACGCCTGTCTCGCGGCCCCGCGACGCGCTGCAACATCAAACAAAGGTTCGGGTCTATGGCTGAATTGACCGTCAAGCGGATCGGCAAGTACGACATCCTCGGAAAACTCGGCGAAGGCGCCACCAGCACGGTTTATCTGGCCAATGACGCCTTCAATTCGCGTCAGGTGGCGATCAAGCTGGTGTCGCAAAGTGCCCTGGATGACGATGCGCGCGGCAAGCTGATGCACAACCTGTTCCTGACCGAAGCTTCGCTGGCCGGAAAACTGAATCATCCCCACATCGTCCAGATCTACGATGCCGTTTCGGACGAGGACAACACCTACATCGTCATGGAATACGTGCCTGGCGGAACGCTGCAGCGTTTCACCCGCGCCGACAACCTGCTGGCGCTGGGCGATGTCATCGAGGTCATCTACAAGTGCGCGCGGGCGCTCGATTTCGCGTCGCAGATCGGCGTGATCCACCGCGACATCAAGCCGGCCAACATCATGGTCAAGGACAACACCGACATCAAGATTACGGATTTCGGTTCGGCCGCGATGCAGATCACCACGCGGACCATGGTCGACGGCATTGGCACGCCGGCCTACATGTCGCCGGAGCAGCACCTGAACAAACCGGTCAACCTGCAGACCGACATTTATGCGCTGGGCGTGGTGATGTTCCAGATGCTCACCGGGCGCATGCCTTTTACAGCCAGCAACATCGCCGGACTGGCGCATGAAATCCTCAACACTGACCCGCCGCTGGCTTCGGAATTCCGCCCGGAGATTCCCACCGAGCTCGATATGGTGGTGCGGCGCGCAATGGCGCGCGACCAGACGGTGCGTTACATGACCTGGGAGCAGTTCGCCAACGACCTGGCGGCCATCGCCTCAGGTTCTCCGCTGCCCAAGCACGGCGTCCTCGATACCGAAAAATTCAATATCATGCGCACCCTTTCGTTCTTCAAGTCCTTCGGCGATGTCGAGCTGTGGGAAGTGCTGCGTTT
>JBFWOE010000056.1:0-17276 GCA_050250695.1 Burkholderiales bacterium | reverse complement strand
GGTGATCGGGGTTACGCAGGCGCTCAACAAGCGGGAAGGCCAGTTTGATGCCGAAGACCAGCAGGCGCTTGAGGCGCTTTCGTCACAGGCCGCCGCTGCGCTGGAGAACGCGCGGATGTTCGAGAAAGTCGAACGCTCCCAGCGCGAAGAGGCATTGCTGCTCGACGTGGTCAGTTCGATCACCTCGGAAATCCTGCTCGATCCGCTGCTGGAGAAAATACTTGCGGCGGCAACGCAGTTGCTGGGGGCCGACCGCGGTTCGCTGTTCCTGTACGATCCAGCAACCAACGAACTGTGGTCGCGGGTGGCTGGCGGCGAGTCGTCCGGTGACATCCGTTTCCCGGCGAATGCGGGCATCGCCGGCGAGTGTTTCACCAAAGGCACGCGCATCAGCATCGATGATGCCTACAGGGACAGCCGCTTCAATCCGGAGGTCGACAAGGGGACCGGTTACCGCACCCGCAACATCCTGTGCATGCCGATCACCACCAGGAGCGGCAACAAGGTCGGTGTCATGGAGATCCTCAACAAGAAGGAAGGTGCTTTTACAGCCAGCGACCAGCGGCGGCTGGCGGCGCTGTGCGCACAGGCGGCGGTTTCCATCGAAAACGCGCAGTTGTTCGAGGACGTCAGCAATTCACGCAATTACAACGAAAGCATATTGCGAAGCATGAGCAACGGCGTGATCACGCTGGACGCCGAAAAAATGGTCAGCAAGGTCAACCAGTCGGCGCTGCGGATACTGCGGCAATCCGAGGAGGAGACGATCGCCAGGGGCATTGGCGAGATTTTCAATGGGCCAAACAGCTGGGTCACCAACAGCCTGGAAAAGGTGCTGCGCACCGGGAGAACCGACAGCACGGTCGATTCGGACCTGGTGCTGGCGGGCGGCAACTCGATATCGGTGAACATGACCGCGGTTCCGCTGGAGGACATGCGCGACGAACGTATCGGCTCCATGCTGATCATGGAAGACATCACGCGCGAGAAGCGGTTGCGCAACACAATGTCGCGTTACATGAGCAAGGCAGTGATGGACGAACTGCTGGCCGGCGGCGATGCCGTATTGGGCGGCACCAGCAGGGAGGTGAGTGTGCTTTTTTCCGACATCCGCGGTTTTACCACGATGTCGGAGCGGCTGGGCGCCCGGGAAACCGTGGCAATGCTCAATGAATATTTCACTGACATGGTCGAGATCGTGTTTGAGCACAACGGCATCCTCGACAAATATATCGGCGACATGATCATGGCGGTGTTCGGTTCGGTTCGTGCATCCAGCCATGATGCGGAAAATGCCGTGATGGTCGGAAGCCGGATGATGACCGCACTGCTCGAGCTGAACCGGCGGCGCGTGCCGACAGGGCATGAACCCATCAGCATCGGCATCGGCATCAGCACGGGCGACGTAGTCGCCGGCAGCATCGGTTCACCCAAGCGGCTTGAATACACGGTGATCGGCGACCGGGTCAACCTGGCCGAGCGCCTGCAGAACGCCAACAAGTATTACGGTACCGGTGTGCTGATCTGCGGAGTCACTGCGGCGCGATTGTCGCGCCCGCTGCGGATGCGCGAGCTGGACCTGATCCGCGTCCGCGGCATGCAGGCGCCGGTGGCAATCTGTGAGGTGCTGGAACATCACACCGCGGAAACCTTCCCGAACCTGAACGAAGTCATTTTTGCCTTCGCCGAGGCGGTGGCGCATTACCGCCGGCAATCCTGGGGTCACGCGGAAAAGCTGTTCCGCGAAGTGCTTGCGGCCTGTCCGGACGATCGGCCGTCACGGCTGTATCTGGAGCGCTGCGAAGTTTATCGCAGGAATCCGCCGCCGCCGGACTGGGACGGGGTCTGGGCCCTGCAATCCTAGAGTCCGGGCTGCGTGCCGCAGAATCCGAAATCAACTTCGGGAACATCGCCCGAAATCCACGTGGCGAGCGCAGATGCGGCGCCGCAAGCCAGGGTCCAGCCCAGCGTACCGTGCCCTGTGTTCAGAAACAGGTTGCGAAAACGCGTGCTTCCGATAAACGGTACGTTGGACGGCGTCGCAGGCCGCAGGCCCGCCCACAGGACAGCACGCTTGGTGTCGCCTGCACCGGGAAACAGCTCCGTGGTCCGGCGCAGGATGGCGTCGCAGCGCGCGGGGTTGAGCGCAGTATCGAAGCCGGCAAACTCTGCGGTGCCGGCGATGCGCAGACGGTCTCCGAGACGCGAAAATACCAGCTTGTATTCGTCGTCGGTGAGCGAAACCGTGTAGGCTTTCTGCGGATCGAGCACAGGCAGCGTCACCGAATAACCCTTCACCGGGTATATGCGCAGATCCACGCCCAGCGGACGCAAAAGCGGTGCGCTGTATACGCCAAGGCACACCACGTAACCGTCAGCAGCGAGTGTCTGCGTCCGGCCGTCCGGGGCGCGGATGCGGACACCGCCAATGCCGTCGCCTGAATCGGTGAGCAGGGCTTCGATCGTTGTTTCGTAGTGAAACGTTATGCCGCGCGCCGTACCCAGCGCAGCGAGTTCACGGGTAAAGCGGTATGCATCACCGGATTCGTCGTCCGGCGCGTAGGTGCCGCCGACGATGCGCCCGCGCAAAGGCGTGAGTGCGGGTTCCAGCGCGGCGCATTCACAGGCCGATTTTGACTCCAGCATGCAGCCGGCATCGCGCATCAATTGTGCGGCGTGCTGTGCGCCACGCCATGCCGCATCACTGGTGTAGAAATGCAGTATGCCGCGGCTCAGCTGGTCGTACTGCATTCCGGTATCGGCGCGTAGTTGTCTCAGCGCAGTCCGGCTGTAATTGCCGAGCGCGACAAGCTGGCGGATGTTGCTGTGCAGCCGCCCCGGGGGGCATTCACGCAGGAAAGCCCATCCCCAGCGCCATTGCTGCCAGTCCGCGCGCAGCCGGAACAGCAGCGGCGCATCCGCGCGGCCCAGCCAGCGCAGCACCTGCAGCGGCGCCCGCGGATTGGCCCAGGGCTCGGCGTGTGACACCGATATCTGTCCGCCATTGGCATACGAGGTTTCCAGCCCGGGGCCGGCGCGCCGGTCGATGACGGTGACACTGTGGCCGGCCCTGCGCAGGTACCATGCGCTTGCAACACCGGTAACCCCGGCGCCGAGGACGATGATGTGCACGGGACCGGGGGCGCCTAATTCGCGGCGGCGGTCACCGGGTAACCGTGCGGCAGCAGCAGCCACATCCGCAACTGCTGTTTCATGCGACCGGCTTCGCGTCCGGCGGCGTCACCGTATCCCCAGAAGAAATCGGCACGCACGGCGCCGCGGATGGCCGAACCGGTGTCCTGCGCCAGCATCAGCTGGTTCAGCGGCCGGCTGCTGAGCGGCCAGGTAGTGGAGAGGAAAACCGGTGCGCCCAGCGGCACGTAGCGCGGATCGACGGCGATCGAGCGCCGTGCGGTGAGGGGGACACCCATGGCCCCCAGCGGCCCGCTCAGCCCGGCGGGCAGCTCACGGAAAAAAATGTAGCGCGGATTGTGGTCAAGCACCTCGCGCAGCTTCTCCGGATTCTGCCGTGCCCAGGCTTTGATGCCCTGCATGGATGCGCGATTCGGCGCCAGTTCACCGCGATCGATCAGCAGGCGTCCGATCGAGCGATAGGGATGGCCGTTATGGTCGGCAAACCCCACGCGCATGACACCGCCGTCCTCGAACTCGATGCGTCCGGAGCCCTGGATCTGCAGGAAAAACAGTTCGACGGGATCTTCCACCCAGGCGAGCTCCCTGCCTCGCAACGGCGCAGCACCGGATTCGATCTGTGCGCGCTCGAAATAGGGCACTACCCGTTTGCCGTCAAGCCGCGCCCGCAACCGCGTTTCCTTCGCCTCGATGCCGAAAGCCGGCACGTCTATGCTCAGCAGGTCGTCCGGTGTTCCGTATACCGCGTAACGATAGCGCCCGCTCGGGGTGCGGCTGCCGCGCAGCAAGGGTTCGTAATAACCGGTGGCGAGACCGTCGGTTGCGCCATCCGGCTTCACCAGCTGGTAGGGCGAAAAATGGCTTTCGAAAAAACTCCGTGCCACGTCGCGATTCGGACGCGGCAGCGTTTGCGCGGCGGCACAGGGCGCATGCCACGCCGTCTGTGTTCTGAGGACGCTGCAACTGGCCAGCAAAGCATCCCATGCCGCGGCGACATCATCGCCACGCCAGTCGGGCAAGTCGGTCCACGCGGCGCGTCGCAGGTGGCCACCGGACAGTGGCGAGGCCGGCTGCAGTGCCGGCGCGGGCTCCGGCGATGGTGCGGGCTGCTGCGGAGCCGCCGGCGGCGGTGTTTTCTCCGGGGTGGACCGGCAGGCCACGAGGCTCAGCGCGGCGGCGAGCAGTACCAGCGCAAAGCGCATGGGGAATTTGTTAAAGTCCGCGTCAGGCATGGGTCAACGCTGGAACAGGAACGTTTGCGATGAGCGGGTTGATGTGGTTGCTGTTTGAAGTGGCGGTGGCGCTGGCGCTGCTGGCCGGCATCGTCTGGCTGACATGGCCGCGCCGCGACGATGCGGATCCGGACGACTCCGGAAAATCCTGATCCGGGGCTTTTTCAAGCGTGATCATGCGGAACCAGCCGCCGGCAAGCGCCGGCTGATCATCAATGATGCGCAGTCCGGGCACGCCGGCCAGCGCGTCTTCGAACACTACATCGGTCCGGGTGGCTATCCGCCGCGCCAGCGGATTGATCATGCGGCGCAGCCAGGCCGACTCGCCGCGGCGCAGGAATTTGTCGAGCACGAACAGCCGGCCGCCGCCGCGCACCACGCGCGCCGCCTCGCGCAACGCCGCGCGCGTGTCCGGCACTATGGCCAGGATCAGGTGCAGCAATACGTGGTCGAAGGCGGCTGTCCGGAACGGCAGTTGCTGGCTGTCACCCTGCACCCAGCGGATATCCAGCGCCGCGCCGCGCGGCAAGGCGCGCACCAGCATCGCGCGGGTGAGGTCGAGCGCAGTGTAGCGATGGCCGGGCGGCAGCAGCGGCAGATCGAGTCCGGTACCGATGCCGTTGATCAGGATGTGCGTGCTGCCACCAGGCAGGCGGTACAGGCTTTTCCGGCGCGCCGTGGCCAGTGCCGGCCCGACCATGAAGTCATAGAAGGGTGCGAGCAGCGTGTAACTGTTGCGCAGCGCCATGCCTGGAAGTTCGGCGCGGGGTCTTAATGCAGCACGCGCGGCGCAGACAGCGTGAATTCGGGAATCGGCACATCGAAGCGCACGCCGTCTTCGGCCACGACCTGATAACTGCCGCGCATGGTGCCCACCGGGGTGGCCAGCATGGAGCCGCTGGTGTATTCGAAGCTTTCGCCGGGTTTCAGGTTCGGCTGGGCGCCGACCACGCCTTGACCTTTGACTTCCTGCACCAGATTGTTGGCATCGGTGATGATCCAGTGGCGGCTGATCAGCTGCGCAGGCACGTCGCCGGTGTTGGTGATGGTGATGGTATAGGCGAACGCATAACGTTCGGCTTCCGCATCCGACTGTTCCGCGATGTATTTAGCGCGCGGCGCGACGGTAAACTGGTATTTGCGTTCGGGCATGGCCGTATTCTCGCATCCGCGACGCGTCCGCGGAAGTTGGCATTGCAAAAATGCGGTAGCGGCGGCAAGGTATGGCGGTCGCAGAACGGGTAAAATTCCCGGGTTCCCCATCCGGACATCGTCATGAACCATCGCTTGGCTCCCAGTATCCTTTCCGCGGATTTTGCCCGCCTGGGCGAGGAAGTGTGTGCGGTGGTCGCCGCCGGCGCCGACCTGATCCATTTCGACGTGATGGACAATCACTATGTGCCGAACCTGACCATCGGTCCGCTGGTATGCCAGGCGATACGCCCGCTGGTGCAGGTGCCGATCGATGTGCACCTTATGGTCAAGCCTGTGGATCGCATCGTGCCCGACTTTGCCAGGGCCGGCGCCAACATCATTTCGTTCCATCCTGAGGCTTCGGAGCACATCGACCGCACCATCGGCCTGATCCGTGAACACGGCTGCAAGGCCGGGCTGGTGTTCAACCCGGCGACGCCGCTCGACCATCTCGATCATGTCATCGACAAGCTCGACCTGGTGCTGATCATGTCGGTGAATCCCGGTTTCGGCGGACAGGCGTTCATCCCCGCCGCACTGGCCAAGCTTGCCGAGGCGCGCAAACGCATCGAGCGCAGCGGCCGCGATATCTGGCTGGAAGTGGATGGCGGGGTCAAAACCGAAAATATCGCGGAAATTGCCAGGGCCGGTGCGGATACCTTCGTCGCCGGTTCGGCCATATTCGGCGCGAAGGATTACAAGGCCACCATCGCAGCGATGCGCTCGGCGCTCGCCGGCGCCTGAACCGGACGGGCGCGCGGCGCCGCAACCCGCCTGTAAAGCGGCACGGCAGGTAATACAAGTCAAATCTCATGCACAGAAATTTTCCAATCCCTGTCCGCGCCGTAATGATCGATCTGGACGGCACACTGCTCGACACCATTCCCGATCTTGCCGCGGCGACCAACCTGATGCTGGAGGCGCTGGGCCTTGCACCCCTGCCTCTGGACACGGTCAGGACTTTCGTCGGCAAGGGCATACCACGGCTGGTGGAACGTGCACTGGCCGGCAACATCGACGGCCGTGCCGATGAGGTGGCGATGGCGCAGGCGTTGCCGGTGTTCGAGCGTTTCTACACGCAAGTCAACGGCAGGCATACGACGATCTACCCCGGGGTGCGCGAGGGGCTGGAACGATTCCGTGCGGCAGGGTTTCCGCTGGCCTGCGTCACCAACAAGGCCGGTGCGTTTACCGCGCCGCTGCTGGAACGCATGGGGCTTGCGCCCTATTTCGCATTGACGGTTGCCGGCGATACCCTGCCGCGCAAAAAACCCGATCCGCTGCAGTTGCTGCACGCCTGCGAGCATTTCGGCGTGACGCCGTCGCAAATGCTGATGGTGGGAGATTCGGTCAACGATGTGCAGGCTGCGCGCGCTGCAGGCTGCCCGGTGTTCTGCGTGCCCTATGGCTACAACGAGGGTCACGCCGTGCAGAATCTGGAGGTAGATGCTATAGTAGGCGCGCTGTCCGATTGTATCCCATTGATTGTAAAGGTTTAATTGTGCCGTTCTCCACGAAGGCTGCAACAACCCCTGCCGCGCCTCGCTGGCGTCGCGCCTGGCGTCGCTGATACGCGTCGCTGTTCGGTGCCGTGCCGGGTTGCTGTTCCGTCCTTTTTTCGTGGAGTAAGACATGACTGAAGCTGAATTCAATCGACTCGCCGCCGCGGGTTACAACCGCGTCCCGGTGGTGCTGGAAACCTTCGCCGATCTCGACACGCCGCTGTCGATCTACCTGAAGCTCGCAAACCACCCTTATACCTACCTGCTTGAGTCCGTAGTCGGCGGCGAACGTTCCGGCCGCTACTCATTCATCGGACTTGCGGCAAGCACCCGCATCGAGGTGCGCAGCCACAGCTGTCTGGAATTCCGTGACGGTCGCGAAACATTGCGCGAACATTCCGATGATCCGCTCGTTTTCGTCGAAAAATATCTGCAGCGTTTCAAGGTGGCCACCGATCCGCGCCTGCCGCGGTTCTGCGGCGGGCTGGTCGGTTATTTCGGCTACGACACGGTGCGTTACATCGAGAAGCGGCTGGCCCGCGCCGACAAGCCGGATGAACTGAACACCCCGGACATCCTGCTGCTGGTCTCCGAAGAAATTGCGATCGTCGACAACCTCTCGGGCAGGCTGTCGCTGGTGGTGTATGCAGAGCCAGGCAAGCCGGGGGCCTATGCTGCGGCCAGAGCGCGGCTGGCGGTGCTGCTGGAGAAACTGCGTGCCCCGGTGACCTTGCCCCTGAGCGCACCGGTCAAATCCGAAGCGGCGGTATCAGGGTTCGGCGAAGCGGCCTATCACCGTGCCGTGGAACGGGCGAAGAAATACATCTTCGAGGGTGACATCATGCAGGTGGTGCCCTCGCAGCGGATGAGCAAGCCCTTCCATGCCACGCCGCTGTCGCTGTACCGGGCGCTGCGTGCACTCAATCCTTCGCCGTACATGTTCTTTTTCAATCTCGAAGGATTTCATGTCGTTGGCGCCTCGCCGGAAATCCTGGCACGGCTCGAAGGCGACACCGTGACCGTGAGGCCGATCGCCGGCACCCGGCGGCGTGGCGCGACTCCGGAAGAGGACGCGGCACTGGCGGCGGAATTGCTGGCGGACGCCAAGGAGCGCGCCGAACACATCATGCTCGTCGACCTCGGTCGCAACGACGCGGGAAGGGTTGCGCAGACCGGCAGCGTGAAGGTTACCGAGCAGATGGTGATCGAGCGATATTCACACGTAATGCACATCGTCTCCAACGTAGAAGCCAAGCTCAAGCCCGGGCTGACGGCAATTGACGTGCTGCGTGCGACTTTTCCCGCGGGCACCGTGTCCGGCGCGCCCAAGGTTCGGGCAATGGAAATCATCGATGAACTGGAGCCCGTCAAACGCTGCGTTTATGCCGGTGCCGTCGGTTATCTCGGTTTCCACGGCAACATGGACGTGGCGATCGCACTGCGCACCGCCGTCATCAAGGACGGAAGGTTGCATGTGCAGGCGGGCGGCGGCGTGGTTGCCGATTCGCAGCCGGAGGCCGAATGGCAGGAAACCCAAAGCAAGGCGCGCGCGCTTTTGCGTGCCGCCGAAATCGCTGAAGCCGGCCTCGATACAAGGCTGGACTGAGGGGACGCCATGTTATTGATGATCGACAACTACGACTCCTTCACCTACAACCTGGTGCAGTACTTCGGCGAACTCGGTGAAGAGGTGGCGGTGCACCGCAACGACGAGATTGCGCTGGAAGACATCGCCCGGATGAACCCGGCGCGCATAGTTGTCTCGCCAGGCCCCTGCACGCCGAACGAAGCCGGCGTTTCAGTGCCGCTGATCAGGGAATTTGCCGGCAGGATACCGATCCTCGGCGTCTGCCTCGGCCACCAGAGCATCGGCCAGGCCTTTGGCGGGAAAATCGTCCATGCGCGGCAATTGATGCACGGCAAGACGTCGCTGATCAGGCACGAGGGCGCGGGGGTTTTCCGCGGGCTTCCGCAGCCGTTTCCGGCAACGCGTTATCATTCGCTGGTCATTGAGCGCGCAAGCCTGCCGGATTGCCTGGCCGTCACCGCGTGGACAGACGATGGTGAAATCATGGGGGTGCGTCATAAAACCCTGGCTGTCGAGGGCGTGCAGTTCCATCCGGAATCGATATTGACCGAGCACGGCCACCAGTTGCTGAAGAATTTTCTGGAGGAGGAGCGGCGATGAAACCGCAGGAAGCGCTGGCGCGCATCATCGAGCACCGGGAGATATTCCACGACGAGATGCTGTCACTGATGCGGCAGATCATGGGCGGTGAAGTGTCGCCGGTGATGATCGCGGCAATCATTTCAGGTTTGCGCGTCAAGAAAGAGACCATCGGCGAAATCGCCGCCGCCGCTACGGTGATGCGCGAGTTTGCAACACGGGTGCCGGTGCCCGATGTGCCGGAACTGATAGACACCTGCGGCACTGGCGGCGATTCCGCCCACACTTTCAACGTGTCGACGGCAGCCATGTTTGTTGCGTCTGCCGCCGGCGCCAAGATAGCCAAGCACGGCGGGCGTTCGGTATCCAGCAAGTCGGGAAGCGCCGACGTGCTGGAGGCGCTGGGCGCCAACATCAACCTGAAGCCGGAACTGGTTGCGCAATCAATCGCTGAAACCGGCATCGGCTTCATGTTTGCGCCCAATCACCACAGTGCGATGAAACATGCCGCGCCGGTGCGCCGCGAGCTGGGCGTGAAGACGATTTTCAACATTCTCGGTCCGCTGACCAATCCCGCGGGCGCGAAACAGCAGGTGATGGGGGTGTTCCATCCCGACCTCGTCGGCATCCAGGCGCGCGTACTGCAGCGCCTTGGCAGCAGGCGCGTGATGATCGTGCACGGGCTGGAGGGCCTTGACGAATTGTCGATCAGCGGTCCGACCGCGGTCGGTGAGTTGAAGGACGGACAGGTGCGCGAATACATGGTGGCGCCACCCGATGTAGGGCTGAAAGCCCAGAACAATGGTGCGATCCGCGTCGAAGGTGTCGAGCAGTCGCGCGACATGCTGCTCGGCGCACTGGACAACATGCCGGGTGCGGCGCGCGACATTGTGGTGTTGAATGCCGGCGCCAGCATCTATGTCGCCGGTTTGGCGCCGACGCTGGCCGAGGGCGTCAAAAAAGCGCAGGCTGTGATCGAAAGCGGCGCGGCGCGCAAAAAGCTAGACCAGTTCGTTGCCTTTACCCAAAAACATGTCTGATATCCTGCAACGCATACTCGCGGTGAAGGCGCAGGAAATCGGTGCGGCGCGGACGCGCAGCCCCTTGTCTGGGTTGCAGGCGGCCGCCCGGGCCGCGGCGCCGGCGCGCGATTTTGCCGGCGCGCTACTCGGGAAAATCGCGGCTGGCCGGCCTGCTGTGATCGCCGAGGTCAAGAAGGCGAGTCCCAGCAAGGGCGTGCTGCGCGAGCCATTCGATCCGGCGGCGATCGCCGCCACCTATGAGCGTCACGGCGCGGCCTGCCTGTCTGTACTGACCGACGGCCAGTTTTTCCAGGGCAGGCTGGATGATCTGAGAGCCGCGCGCGCCGCCTGCGGGCTGCCGGTGCTGCGCAAGGATTTCATGATCGATCCCTACCAGGTCTACGAGGCGCGCGCCGCCGGAGCCGACTGCATCCTGCTGATTGTCGCCGCCCTGGAGCCGTCGCGCATGCAGGAACTTGAAGCCACCGCCAGTGAGCTGGGCATGGCGGTTCTGGTCGAAGTGCATGACGCCGGGGAGCTTGGTGCGGCGCTGAAACTCAAAACACCGCTGATCGGCGTCAACAACCGCAACCTGCGCACTTTCGAGACCACGCTGGATACCACGCTGGGGCTGCTCGGAAAAATTCCCGCCGACCGTCTGGTGATTACCGAAAGCGGAATCCTCAAACCGCAGGATGTGCAGAAAATGCGCGCCCACGATGTGCACGGGTTCCTGGTCGGCGAGGCATTCATGCGGGCCGCCGACCCCGGGGAGGAACTGGAGCGCTTGTTCGGAAAGGCGGCCTGAAATGCTGCATATTGACGACTTGATCATCGGTTTCGACAAGGGTTTGCGCACACTGTTTGCCCCGGCGCACAGCGTACGCCGTGTGCCGGGTGAGGACCTGCCCGATGCCGGCCTGGATGCCGGACAGCGCGCGCTTGCGGCTGCGTTGATGCGGGTCAATCACAGCGGTGAAATCTGCGCCCAGGCGCTCTACCAGGGGCAGGCGCTGACGGCGCGCGACTCGGCAGCGCGCAGCGCGCTGGAAGAAGCAGCCAGGGAAGAAACCGAGCATCTGGCCTGGACCGAGCAGCGCATTGCCGAGCTGGGCGGCCGCAAGAGCCTGCTCAATCCGCTGTGGTATGCCGGATCGTTTGCGATCGGCGCAGCGGCGGGACTGCTGGGTGACAAATGGAATCTGGGCTTTCTCGCCGAGACCGAGCGCCAGGTAGTGCGCCACCTCGAAGGCCATCTTGATCGGCTGCCGGATGCGGACCTCAGGAGTCGCGCGATCGTGGAACAGATGCGGGACGACGAATCGCGCCATGCCACCAGTGCCCGGGATCACGGCGGCGCCGAACTGCCGGAGCCGGTGAAGGCCGCGATGCAGGCGTCCTCGAAAGTGATGACCGGAACGGCGTTCGTTCTGTAGCGCTCAGGCCCCGGCTTCGAGAATTTCGAAATCGTGGGTGATGGCCGCGGTCTTGCCCAGCATGATCGAAGCCGAGCAGTATTTTTCCGCGGAGAGTTGCACCGCACGCTCGACCATTGCCGGCTTCAGGTCCCTGCCGGTGACGATGAAGTGGAAGTGGATTTTCGTGAACACCTTGGGGTCTTCCGCGGCGCGTTCGGCTTCGATTTCCAGCACGCAATCGGTGACCGGCGCGCGTGACTTGCGCAGGATGTGCATGACGTCGTAGGCGGTGCAGCCGCCGGTGCCCATCAGCACCACTTCCATGGGGCGTGGTCCCAGATCGCGGCCGCCACCCTCAGGTGCGCCGTCGATGACCAGCGCATGACCGCTGCCTGATTCGGCAACAAAGCTGACGTTCTCGATCCATTTGATGCGTGCTTTCATGGGAACTCCCTTGCCTGCGCCTGAAACAGCAGGCGCAAACGATACCAGAACATGCCGATGATTTCGTGGCAGAACAGCGAGCTCGCGTGCAGGGCGCGCGCATCAGGGATGAAATCGAGGATGCTCAGCGGACCGCTGGTGGTGTGTGCCGTGGGCGCCGGAATGACGCGGAATCCGGATTGCTCGAAGGCGAGCCGGGCGCGAGGCATGTGCCAGGCGTGCGTGACCAGGAATATGGTGTGTATGCCCTCTGACCGCAGCATGCGGTAGCTGAGACGCGCGTTCTGCAGGGTGTTGTCGGAGCCTCCTTCCGCCCAGCGTACCGGTACCGCGAATTCCTGTTCCAGGGTTTGTTTCATGGTTTGCGCTTCGTTGACGGTGCTCCCGTCCGGGCTGCCGCCGCTTACCAGCACGGGGTGGCCGCTGGTCCGGTGCAGGTGCGCTGCATAACGCAGGCGGACGAGGGTTGCGCCAGATACCGTATCGCCGGCGTATTCTGGCGCCTGCGGGTATTTGCCTCCTCCGAGTACGACTATGGCCTGACCGGCATTCAAAATTAATTTTACCGGCGGAGTTTCCCAGTTGCGCAGCAGGAAACCCGCCACCAGCGGCATGGAAACCAGGTACAGACCGGCGAGACCGCCAACCAGCAGCGCGCGTGCGGCATGCGGATGCGCGCGGCGCAACAGGTAACCGCCTGCGATCAGCAGGATCAGCGCCCCTGGCGGCAGCAGGAAAGCAGCCAGCGTATTGGTCAGTTCCCAAGCAGTCATCTGTTATAACTATTTGTTTTTAAAAGAATAAATCTCAAGCCATGAGGTTCATGCGTGTTGCGGGGGCCGGTCTTAAAGTTTGACACATCTGCTTGATTTCCCATAAAATTCGCGGTTTCCCTGAATCACAGAAAACGCGCAGGACAGAGAGCATGAAGACTTACTCAGCCAAACCGCACGAAGTCAAACGCGACTGGTTTGTGGTCGACGCCTCCGGCAAGGTGCTGGGACGTCTCGCCGCCGAAATCGCGCACCGCCTGCGCGGCAAGCACAAACCCGAGTTCACCCGTCACATCGACACCGGCGATTTTATCGTTGTCGTCAATGCCGACAAGCTGCGGGTCACCGGCAACAAGGCGCAAGACAAGCTGTACCATCGCCACACCACCTATCCTGGCGGTTTGTACACCACCAATTTCGAGAAAATGCAGGCCAAGCACCCGACCCGCGCACTCGAAAAGGCGGTCAAGGGCATGCTGCCCAAAGGACCTCTGGGTTACGCGATGCTGAAAAAACTGAAAGCCTACGCCGGCACGGATCATCCACACACGGCACAACAGCCCAAGCCTCTCGATATCTAATCCAGGATCACTGACCATGGCAGTTCAAAAGAATTACGGTACCGGCCGGCGCAAAAGTGCGGTCGCGCGCGTCTACCTGCAGCCCGGCAAAGGCAGCATCGTCGTCAATGGCAAACCGGTGGACGAGTTTTTCTCGCGTGAAACCGGCCGCATGATCGTGCGCCAGCCGCTCGTTCTGGTTGAGAAATTGCAGGACTTCGACATCAGCGTCAACGTCGATGGCGGCGGGGAATCCGGCCAGGCCGGCGCGGTACGCCACGGCATTACCCGTGCCCTGATCGACTATGATGTCGCCCTGAAGCCTGCGCTGCGCAAGGCCGGGCTCGTAACGCGCGACGCACGCGAGGTCGAGCGAAAGAAAGTCGGTTTGCGCAAGGCGCGGCGGCGCAAGCAGTTCTCCAAGCGTTAACGCAGTATTTGGCAGAACAAGTGGTCCGGACAAAGCCGCCCAAGGGCGGCTTTGTCGTCTCTGGCGACTTTGTCGCCGCGAGCAGACAGGATGGGGTGAAATGACATGACCGGCAGGAAGACCATCAAGGCAGGAATCGTTGGCGGCACCGGGTACACCGGCGTCGAGTTGTTGCGCCTGCTGGCGCAGCATCCACATTGCGAATTGCGGGCAATCACTTCGCGCAAGGAAGCGGGCATGCCGGTGGCTGACATGTTTCCCAACCTGCGCAGCCGCGTCAGCCTGAAATTCAGCGAACCCGCCGCCGCCGGACTGGATCAGTGCGATGTCGTGTTTTTTGCGACGCCCAACGGCGTGGCCATGCAGGAGGCGCGTACGCTGGTCGATGCCGGGGTAAGGATCATCGACCTGGCCGCGGATTTCCGCATCCGCGATGTCGCGGTATGGGAACAGTGGTACAAAATGAAGCATGTATGCCCGGAACTGGTTGCCGAAGCGGTGTACGCACTTCCTGAAATCAACCGTGCCGAAATCAAGCAGGCACGCGTGATCGCCAACCCGGGCTGTTACCCGACGGCGGTGCAACTGGGATTCCTGCCCCTGATCGAGGCCGGCATCGTCGACCTGGACCACCTGATCGCAGATGCCAAATCAGGGGTGTCCGGCGCGGGCCGCAAGGCTGAAACCCACATCCTGCATGCCGAGGCGGCTGACAATTTCAAGGCTTACGGCGTGACGGGCCACCGTCATCAGCCGGAAATCGCGCAGGGACTGGCGCGCGCCGCCGGCCGCCCCGTCGGACTGGTGTTCGTGCCGCATCTGACTCCGATGATCCGCGGCATACACGCAACGCTTTATGCGCGCCTGACCAAGAGTGCCGATCTGCAGGCCTTGTACGAAAAGCGGTATGCCGGCGAAGCATTTGTCGATGTGATGTCTCCGGGCAGCCATCCCGATACGCGTTCGGTGCGGGGTGCCAACCAGTGCCGGATTGCTGTACATCAGCCCGGAGGGGGCGACACCGTTGTCGTGCTTTCGGTGATCGACAATCTGGTCAAGGGGGCCGCCGGCCAGGCCGTGCAGAACATGAACATCATGTTCGGGTTTGCGGAAGATGCCGGGCTGACGCAGATCGCACTGTTGCCGTGATTGCATGAAACGGGCGCTGAAGATGTTTGCCCGCCGTTTCGGCATCGATGCGCCGCGGCTGGCGGTGCGTCCGCACATGCCCTGGTACTGGCGCTGGGCGGGCATGCTGGTGCTGGTCGGGGTGGTTGCCGGCGTCAGCTGGTTTACCTATGACTTCGGTCTCGAATATGCAGGCTTCCGCCAGAGCGAGGCAGCGCGGTTGCGCGCGCAACTGGACGAAACTGTCAGTCGACAAAAGGCTGAGCTGGCCGATCTGAACGCCAGGACCGCGGCGGCAGAACGCCGGTTGCAGATCGAACGCGCCACCTATGGCGACCTCGCGCGGCAGGTCAAGGCATTGTCACAGGAAAATGCGACCCTGAAGGAAGATTTGGCCTTTTTCCAGTCACTGACCGCGACCGGCAAGGAGGGCGCCATCAGCGTCAACCGTTTCCGCCTGCTGCCGGAAGCAGTGCCCGGGGAATACCGCTACCAGTTGCTGCTGGTGCAGACCGGGGCGCGGGCCAAGGAATTCAACGGGCGGTTGCAGTTTGTGTTGAATCTGCAGCAGGATGGCCGTAAAGTGGCATTGATGCTGCCGCCTGATTCCGGTCGGGATGATGCCAAGGAATACCGGGTCAGCTTCAAGCTCTTCCAGCGCGTCGAAGGCATGTTCAGGATTGCGCCAGACGCGGAAGTGAAGGGACTGCAGGTGCGCATATTCGAAGGCAATTCGGATACGCCCAAACTGACGCACAACATCACGATTTCATAGCAGGAGATCAACCCATGTTCGGCAATAAATCCAATAAACCGCAAAACCGCATCGATTGCCTGATCGGGGCTGGCACAGTCATCGAGGGAGACCTGACATTTGACGGCGGCCTTCGCGTCGATGGCCGTGTTCACGGCAACGTCAATTCCGCGGAAGGCAAGCCCGGCACCCTGGTGCTGTCCGAAGCCGCACGCATCGAAGGTGAAATCCGTGTTTCCCATGTGGTTATCAACGGCACCGTGGTTGGCCCGGTACATGCGGCGGATTATGTCGAACTGCAGAGCAAGGCGAATGTCACAGGAGATGTCTATTACCGGACGCTGGAAATGCACCTGGGTGCCGTTGTCCAGGGTCGGCTGGTCTACCAGGATGACGTCAAGGCGGAAAAGGTCGTGAAATTCAAGCCCGCTTCGGCGGAGTGATCGCCGCAAGCGACGCAGGGATATAATGAGGCTCTGTATGTGGAGCCGAACCAGGAGCAAACCATGAATGCAGTAGCAGAAGTGATGCCGGAACCGCTGGTGTTTACCGAAAACGCCGCGGCCAAAGTGCGGCAGCTGATCGAGGAAGAGGGCAACGCGGATCTCAAGTTGCGTGTATTCGTGACCGGCGGAGGCTGTTCCGGTTTTCAGTACGGCTTTACTTTCGACGAGGCCGTGAATGAGGACGATACTTCGCTGCAGAAGGGCGGCGTCACGCTGCTTATCGATCCGATGAGCCTGCAGTACCTGACGGGCGCTGAGATCGATTACCAGGAAAACGTCGAAGGTGCGCAGTTTGTCATCAAGAATCCCAATGCCAGCTCCACCTGCGGCTGCGGCTCGTCGTTTTCCGCTTGATCCGATCTGCCGCGATGAGGCAAACGGGGGCGCAGCCCCCGTTTTTATTTGACTCGGGCGCAGCGTTTCATGCCGGATAAACCGCGCCCAGTACGCGCGGGCCGCGCGCGCCGGTGACCCGCGGCAGGTTGCCGGGTTCGCAGGCCAGCGTCCGTGCCGCAAGCCAGGCAAATGCAGCCGCTTCCACCAGTTCCGCCGCAATGCCGAGTTCATCCGTGGTTGCAATGCGGCGCCCCGGCAACCGCTCGCCGAGGCGCGAGCGCAGGGTGTCGTTGCGGGCGCCGCCGCCGCACAGGAACAGCTCGGCGGCATCCGCGCAGTGTGCATCCAGCGCGCGGGCAATGGCCGCCGCCGTCAGTTCGCACAGCGTGGCCTGCACGTCCGCCGGCGCTGCGCTGCCGGCCAGCGCGTTGCGTATCCACTCCAGGTTGAAGGTTTCCCGCCCCGTGCTTTTCGGGGGGGGGAGGCTGAAAAATTCATGGGCCAGCAGCCGTTCCAGCAATTCCGGGAGCGGTTTTCCAGCGGCGGCCCATGCGCCACCTGCATCGTAGGCGCGGTTCTGATGCTCCATGATCCAGCCGTCCATCAGCGCACCGCCAGGTCCGCAGTCGAAACCCGAGACGGCGCCGCCCGCGGGCA
>JBFWOE010000055.1:0-17379 GCA_050250695.1 Burkholderiales bacterium | reverse complement strand
TCTTCCGATCTGGTCGTCGCGGTTGCGCTCGCGCGAGCGCACGTGCAGTTGCACGGCAGCCTGCAGCGCGTCCAGAAACTTCTGGTCATCGACCGGTTTTTCCAGGAATTCGGCGGCGCCGGATTTGAAGGCGCGCCGGCACAGTTCCACCGTGCCGTGGCCGGTCAACATGATCACCGGCTGATCGACGCCTTCGGCCACCAGTTTTTCGAGTACGGTCAGGCCGCTGATGCCGGGCATGCGCACGTCGAGCACGACGGCGCCTATGCTGTTGCGGTCGAACTGCGTCATGAATGCCTGCGGATCGGCCCAGGTCTGCACGCGCAGGCCGACGGTGCCGATCAGCAGCGCCAGGCCGTCGCGTACTGCCGCATCATCATCGATCAGGTGAATCAGGGGTGACAGTGTGCTGCTCATGGCGATTTTGCCAGCGGGATGCGCAGCGTGAATATCGCGCCGCCCGTTTCGGCATTGGCTGCCGTCAGGCTGCCGCCCATGCCGGTGACCAGCGATTCGCACAGACTCAGTCCCAGCCCGAGTCCGCCGGAGCGCGTGGTGTAAAACGGTTCGAACAGTCGCGGCAGCACTTCCGGCGGAATGCCGTGGCCGCTGTCCTGCACCGTGAGCATGCCATAGCCATCGGCGCTGGCAACCTTGATGGCCAATGTGCGTTGTGAGGGGGCGACCTGTTCCAGTGCCTGCAGCGCGTTGGTGATCAGGTTGTGCACGATCTGTTCCACCGCGACGGGATCGGCCCGTACCGTGACGGCGTCGGCGTGCACGACAGGCGCCACTTGCTGGCGCCGGCATTCGGGCTCGAGGAGGTACAGTGCATCGCGCACGGCTTGCGCCAGATCGACCGTGCCTGCCTGCCCGCTGCGACCGGGAGGTTCGACCGTGCGGCGCAGGCGGCCGACGACCTCCGATGCGCGCCGCGCCTGCTCGACGGTGCGGTGCAAGGCATCACGGGCGGTGGCGATGTCCGGCGGTTCATCGGCGAGCAGGCGGTTCGCAGCCTGGGTGTTGGCGAGCAGCGCGGTGAGCGGCTGGTTCAGTTCATGCGCCATGCCGGCAGCGAGTTCGCCGAGCGCGTTGAGGCGCGAAACCTGTCCCAGGCGCAGTAACTCTTCAGCCCGGCGGCGCCGGGTGCGTTGCGCCTGCACCGCGAGAACGGCAAAGGCGATGCCGAAGCACAATGCCGACCACGTCAGCATTTGCCACCACGGCAGGTCGCGCCAGTCCGCGGTGCGGAAGGCGACCACCTCGAAAGGCTGGCTGGCGGCGGCCAGCGGTTTGTTGAAGTCGTAATGCCAGGGGCCGTCGTTCGCGGCGCCATGCTGAAGCACATGGCGCTGTCCTTCATATTCGAGGGTCACGCGCACCGGGCTTTGTTGCGGGTTCACCGGCCATTCGTCCCACGGCACTGCTGCGGAGAGGTTGATCTGCACGGCGTGTCCCGCGGCTGCAGTGGCATGGACCAGGGTGTAGCGTCCGGCGGCGAAATCCACATGGGCAGGGACGGCACGCCCCAAGCGCCGGGACAGCGCATCCGCCTCCGCCAGCACGGAATCCTGCCAGGGCAGGTCGCCGTTTCTGGTTCGGACATCGATGACTTGCGGATAGACGGAGCTGACCCGCGATGCCCCGCGGCTGCCGTCGTTCACGGGGGAAAGCAGCGCCAGCATGGCCATGATCGCGTCATGCTGCGCGGCGCGCTGGCTGAGCACGCGGTGCATGATGCGGGCGTCGGCCTGGAAAGCATTGAGTATGCGTACCAGTTCGAGCCGCGCCAGCACGGCGGAGCCGGCAACGGCAATTACCGCTGCAATCAGTACTGCGACCAGCAGGGGAGCGTTGCGTGCCATCAGCAGGGTTCCGGATCGGACCCGGCCTATTCTACTGTGGCGGAGCCGGACGACAGCGCTGCCGCATTCAGCGTCGCGCCGCGTTGTACAGCGGCATCACCGCCGGCAGCAGCGATTCGATTTCGCGGATGCGGTTGGCGCCGGCCGGATGGGTGCTGAGGAATTCCGGCGGGCTGTTACCGCCGCTGGCCTTGATCATTTTCTGCCACAGCGTGACGCCGGCGCGCGGGTCGTAGCCGGCGCGCGCGGAAAGTTCGAGGCCGATGCGGTCGGCCTCGGTTTCATGGCTGCGGCTGAAGCGGGTGGAGATCAGCGCGTCGTAGGCGGCGCCCGACAGCTGGGTCGCGCCGTCGCCGAGCCCGAGCAGCGCGGCGCCGAGGCCGATTGCGGTCTGCGCGGCGATTTCTTGGGACACCTGCTCACGCGAGTGTTCGCGCAGCGCGTGGGCGATTTCATGGCCCATGACGATGGCGATCTCGTCGTCGGTCAGATTCAGGCGCTTGACCAGTCCCGAATAGAACATGATCTTGCCGCCGGGCATGCAGAAGGCGTTGAGTTCGTCGCTGGTGATGGTGTTGACCTCCCATTTCCAGCCCGGCGCGTCGGCGCGGAAGGCGCGCGTCTGCGGCGTGATGCGGGTGGCGATGGCGCGCACCCGCCGCGTCAGCGCGGCGTCGGTGTTGAGCACGCCTTTTTTCGACGATTCCGCCTGCAGCTGGGTGTAGGCCTTGGCGGCCATCTGGTTCAACTGGCTGGACGACACCAGCAGCAGCTGCTTGCGCTCGGCGCCCACTGCGCCGCCGGCGGTGGTGGATTTGCAGCCGGGCAGGGTGGTGATGGCCAGCAGGGCCAGGGTTGCGGCGAAAATTCTGTAACCGGGGTTCATCGTGAGGGCTTTCATGGCTGATGCGGCGGATTGTAGCGCGCTCCCGCCGTCGTTTAGTGACCGGATTCCGCACGCCGGCGCGGCAACCTGCGTAGAATGCGCCCCTTTGACTGCGCAGGCCCCGCGGAATTCCATGATTCGTTTCACCCAGATCACGCTCCGGCGCGGCGCCAAGGTCCTGCTCGAAGGCGCCGATGTCGCGCTCAACCCCGGCGACAAGATCGGCCTGATCGGCGCCAACGGCACCGGAAAATCCAGCGTGTTTGCCATGCTGCGCGGCGAACTGCATGCCGACCAGGGCGAGGTGGATTTCCCGCAGCGCTGGCGCGTCGCCCATGTCGCGCAGGAAACCCCGGCGCTGGATCGCCCTGCGATCGAATACGCGATCGACGGCGATACCACGCTGCGCCGCCTCGAGGCCGAACTGGCGCAGGCCGAGGCCGACAACGACGGCGAGCGCATCGGCTCGGTATATGCCGACCTCACCGACGCCGATGCGTGGACGGTGCGGCCGCGTGCGGAACAGCTGCTGCACGGCCTGGGTTTCAGCCACGACCAGATGGAGCAGCCGGTGGCGAGTTTCTCCGGCGGCTGGCGCATGCGGCTGAACCTCGCGCAGGCGCTGATGTGCCCCTCCGACCTGCTGCTGCTCGACGAACCGACCAACCACCTGGATCTCGACGCCATCCTCTGGGTCGAGGAGTGGCTGAAGAAGTACCAGGGCACGCTGGTCATCGTGTCGCATGACCGCGATTTCCTCGACGGCGTGGTCAACGTCATCGTCCACATCGACAACAGGAAGCTCAAGCGCTACGCCGGACACTACTCCGACTTCGAGCGCCAGCGCGCCGCCGCGGTGGTGCTGGCCGCGGGCATGATCGAGAAGCAGCAGCGCGAGCGCGCGCACCTCGAATCCTTCATCAACCGCTTCAAGGCGCAGGCGAGCAAGGCGCGCCAGGCGCAGAGCCGCATGAAAATGCTGGCGAAGATGGAAGATCTCGCGCCGCTGCATGTCTCGGCGCCGTTCCAGTTCGAATTCCGCGAACCGCTGCGCGCGCCCGATCCGCTGCTGGTGATGGAGGGCGTGGATGCGGGTTATCGCTCGGAATCGGTGGATGGGGCCGCCGACAGGGTAGTGTTGCGCAACATCAACTTTTCACTGCAGAGCGGCCAGCGCTACGGCCTGCTCGGCATCAACGGCGCCGGCAAGTCGACGCTGATCAAGACCATCGCCGGCGTGCTGCCGCCGCTGTCGGGCAGCGCCAACTTCAACAAGGGGCTGGTGATCGGCTACTTCGCCCAGCACCAGGTGGAAATGCTGCGCGACGACGAATCACCGCTGTGGAACCTGGCGAAGATCGCGCCGCGGGTGCGCGAGCAGGAACTGCGCGGCTTCCTCGGCGGCTTCAATTTCCCCGGCGAGATGGCGCTCAATCCGATCACCCATTTCTCCGGCGGCGAGAAGGCACGCCTGGCACTGGCGATGATCGTCTGGCAGCGGCCCAACCTGCTGCTGCTCGACGAACCGACCAACCACCTCGACCTTGAAACCCGCGAGGCGCTGACCGTGGCGCTGGCGCAGTTCGAAGGCACGCTGGTGCTGGTGTCGCACGACCGCCACCTGCTGCGCGCCACCACCGACCAGTTCCTGATCGTCGCCGACGGCCAGCTGCAGCCCTTCGACGGCGACATGGACGATTACCGCGACTGGCTGTTCAGGACCAAGCTGGCGGCAGAGCGGGCGGAGGAGTGAGTTAACGTGCAGCTATGTCGTTGGTCCATAAATGTCTTTAAATTTGGAGTGCAACTCGCGGGCGAGTGTTTCCGTTCCCACGGCAGCAGCAAGTGCAACGCCTGCTAGAAGCGACCAAGTTGCAGATGCTGCGAGTAGATTAGCGATGTGTTCTTCTCGATAGTTCTGCGTGATTTCGTTCATCGTGCAGCGAGCTTTGACCTGGGTGGTGCCTCCATGAGTGAAGTCATTGAGGCTGGGCCAGATCTGGCGTTTCGTAGCGCTAAGTAGCTTTTCGTCGAATGCCTCAAGTTTCTCTATTTCCTCGATCAGTACGATGATCTTCGGCGGTTGTTCTCCAACAATAAACGACGAAACTTGGGCATCGGTGGCGCAGCGGTGATACCAGATCCCACGAACATATGCCTCAAATTGTGGTCGGAGCAGAGCAAACGCGGAACCAATGACACCAATATTAACGAGCGAATGAATTCCTGTTTGGTGCTCAAGAGACAAATGCAACAACGCAACGGCAACACGCAAGCGATTTGTTGTCTCGAAAGTGATTCCGTCGGTGAGCGACACACGTTTGGTCATCCATTGTTCGGACTTGGCGAGCGCGGCGTCAAGCGGCATAACGTCCCGCTTTACCCGTGCTCGCGATTTTTTCGCGTGTCGGCGTGAGAGCGGCTGTTTGCCGCCAACATTCGAGTCAATTTGTTCATGGTCAGCGGCGACTTGGGCTGCAAATGGACCATGCGATGGCAGTTCGCACAGAGAGGAACAAGCTTCTTTACATTGCTCTCGTGGATTTTCCTAATCATTGCGAGCGGCACCAAGTGATGCATTTCGACAAACTCAGAACCCCACTTGCCATATCGCCGTTCGAAGCTGAACCCACAGGCAAGGCATCGCAGGCCTTTAAGTCGTGAGCGCCAATAGTCTCGCGCGTCCGCCCGTAGCTTGCTACTTCTCTCGATCTTGAGGTGCTTGCGGTACTTGCGATCACCTTCGACGTATGATTGATCGGCGTTCACCGAAGGGCTGGGCAACCCGGAGGAAATGCGCGCCCATCCCAGTTGTGGAAAACGACCACGCCAGGGGATGTCCACCCTCTGCACGGTCTTCCAGTCGATAGCGTACCCGGTGCACGAGCGTTTGTTTGTTGGCCGAGGTAGCCCCCGCCAGTAGGCGTTGTCGCGGTTCGGTGTCCGACCGATAAGCTGTCGGACCTTTCGCGCGAATTCGTCGAGTGTTCGATAAGTGAACGAGCTTCCACGTACCACCTCAACAAGCGCAAAAATTTTTCGTGACTGTTTGTCGTAGGTGTAGAAGCGGAAGCCTCGTCGCAGCAAGTCGGCAGGCCAGTAGTGTCTCTTCCAGCCCGCCCACCAAGATTTGGAGTCACTCTCGTCGCTCAAACTCATTGCGGCATCTGCCGCGAATTTTTTAGCCATGGCCGGTCAGGTACTGTAGTTATTTGAGGCAGCTAACTTTAATATTGGGCGACAGTTTTGCTGTATAACCTGCAGCCCTGTCTCCTGAACTGGCGTTAAATTTCGGGGTATTTTGTTTCATGTGCTTAAACCCTGCCTTGCAAGCCCGCATACGTTACTCAACTTACTGCAAAAGCGGACAGTGCCTGGCATATCTGTGCTGCACAAAACAACGCCGGAAACAGCGGCCCAGCGTAAGTGAATGATATCAATAAAAACAAATACTTATATAAGAGCGCGTAACAAAATGAAAATCTTCCCTCCTCCCCCCCCTTCTGCTCCGCTACACGTGTGCCCTTGTCCCGGTGGGAGAAGGGCTTTGCTTCCCTCACCCTCCGGGAGAGGGACCGAGGGTGAGGGGGCGCTGAGTATCCACGCCACATTCATTTTGTTACGTGCTCTAAGTTTCGCGGGCGATCCTGACCAGAAATGCTCTGCGGCAATCACCAGGTCGCGCTGCCGCGGATGGTCGTGCGTTCCATGCGCCGGCGCAGCGGCAGCGCGTAGTCGAACACCGGTTTTGTACTGGACGGCGCAGTTGCCCTGCAAGCATGAAAGTGCTGGAGTAGATCCAGGAACGCTTGCCACATCATTTGCCGGCCTCACGATACGCCGCCTGCACCGCCCTTACCATGGACGGGTGCAAGGTGCCCAGCAAAGGTGTCTGTCCTTGCGGCGCAGCCGGGGGCACTGAAAACCATTCCGCAGTGTAGGGCAGATCGACCAATTTTCGCAGATCGAACTTGGTGTCGTAGCTCAATCCCGCTGCGGAATAAGCTGCCGGATTGCGCGCGCGCAGGATGGCGAATTCGCCGCGATACAGTTGGCTGGTTTTCTGGCTGGTGCCGTAAGCGACACGCACCGTGAACAACGGCGCGGCATCGTCGAACACCATTACGATCAGCGCGGGCCGCGGCTTGGGGCGCGGGTGGATGTTGTCGGGGAAGCGGCACCACACGATCTCGCCGGCGGTGGGTTCTCCCCAGGGTTTCATTTTTTCGCCGGTTTGCTGTCGAACAGGCTGGAGCGCACCGAGCGCATCCTGCCCTGCGGGGAGAGTTTTTTGATCTGCCGCATTTGCGCCGCACTCAGCGGGGCGTCGTCGGGTTCGTACTGCGGCAACACCCGCAGCGCGAGTTCGTGCAGGGCGCGGTGGATGGCCTGGGTTTCGTCCACACCGAGGCGTTCAGCGATGCGTTTCGCGGTGTCTCGCGTGACACCGCCCGGGCTGTCAGTGACCCGATAACGGAAGGCAATCTGCTCGGCAGTGTAACGGGGGGCCATGATGCTGCTCCTTTTGGATATCTATAAGATATCCATGCGACATGACACCGTCAATGGCCAACGCAGGCTGCGGCAATGCGCAATGGAGCGGTGGTACGCCTTGGGTCAGGGCAGGAATTCCGGACCCGATGGCGCAAGATAATAAATATCAATAAAAACAATAACTTGAATTTTAGTCGCGGGACACTCCAACTGGAATTGCCCGACAACAATCACCAGGTCGCGCTGCCGCGTATGGTCGTGCGTTCCATGCGCCGGCGCAGCGGCAGCGCGTAGTCGAACACCGCTTTGTGCTGGACGGCGCAGTTGTCCCACAGCAGCAGGTCGTGGAGCCGCCACTGGTGGCGGTAGATGAATTCCGGCCGCTTCAGGTGTGCGAACAGGAAATCCAGCGTCTGCCGGCTTTCGTCTTCGGGCAGGCCGCTGATGCGGGTGGTGTAGCCCTCGTTGACGAACAGGCATTTTTTTCCGGTGTCGGGATGGGTGCGCAGCACCGGATGTTCGATGTCCGGCGGCGCGCTGCGGCCCTCGGCCTTGAGCGGCGTGCGGTTGAATTCATTGACCTTGCGCTCGTAGGTATAGCTGTAGCTGTTGACCGCCTTGCGGCCGGCCAGCTTCGTGGCGATTTCCGCGGGCAGCGCCGCCGCTGCGGCCACCGCGCTGGAGAACAGGGTGTCGCCCAGCGACTGTCCGGGCTGCTGCGGGATTTCCAGCGCGTAGAGCAGCGAGCAGCGGCTGGGCTCTTTCACGTAGCAGTGGTCGGTGTGCCAGTAGCGGCCGGCATCGGTGACGCCGATCGGTTCGCCGTTCTCGATGATGTTGGAGACGACGAAGATTTCCGGGTAGCCCGGCTTGTTGAAGCGTGAGCGGACGTTGACGTCGATGTCGCCGAAACGCCGGCTGAACGCGATCTGCTGCTCCGGCGTCAGCTTCTGGTCGCGAAAGACGACGACGGCGTGTTCATGGAAGGCGGCCAGTATTTCTTCGAACACGCCGTCGGATACCGGCCGCGCGAGGTCGAGGCCGGTGATTTCGGCGCCCAGCGCCTGTCCCAGTTTGCGGATGTTGAGCATGGCCCCCTCCCTTGCGCGGGTGTCCTCAGTTGAGCTTGATGCCCGCAGCCTTGATGATCTTCGCGGTCAGCGCGCGGTCTTCCTTCATGAACCTCGCAAACTCCTGCGGAGATTGCGTGACCACGTCGAAACCGATCGCCGTCAGCCGCTTTTTCAGTTCGCCGCCTTCGAGGCTGGCGGCGATGTTCTTGTGCAGGCTGGCAACGACGGCGCTCGGTGTGCCGGCCGGCGCGAGCACGCCGAACCAGGTGCCCGACTTGTAGCCCTTGAGGCCGGCTTCCCCGGTGGAGGGGATGTCCGGCCAGTTGGGATGCCGCTTTTCGGCGGCGATGGCGAGGATATTGATGCGTCCGGCTTTGGCATGCGGCGTCACCGTCGAAATGCCGGTGATCACGAAGTTGACCTGTCCGCCCAGCGTGGCGTTGGTGGCCGGGCCCGAGCCCTTGAACGGCACGTGCAGCAGCCTGATGCCGGCGAGGTGTTCGAGCAGCGCGCCGCCGAGGTGGTTGGTCGACGCCGTCCCGGGTGTGCCGTAGCTGATGCTGCCGGGCTTGCTTTTCGCCAGCGCAATCAGTTCGGGCACGGTTTTCACCGGCAGCGAGGGATGGGCGGCAATCATGAAGGGTACGTACACCGTCTGGGTGATCGGCGCGTAGTCCCTGGCCGCGTCGTACGGCAGTTTCTTCACCACGTTGGGATTGATCGACATCGTGGTCTGGGTGAGCAGGCCGATGGTATGGCCGTCGGGCGAGGCCTTGGCCAGGAGGTCGGCGCCGATGATGGTGCTGGCGCCGCCGCGGTTGTCGGTGACGAACTGCTGGCCGTAGGTTTCGGAGAGCTTGCTGGCTATGCCGCGCGTGACCAGGTCGGTGGTGCCGCCGGGCGGGTAGGGCACGATGAAGCGCACCGGCCGCGACGGATAACCCTCGGCGGCCTGTGCGGCGGCCGGCGCCAGCGCGGTCAGCAGTGCGATCAGGATGGTTGTGTGTCGGGTCATGGCGTTCTCCTCGTCTGTTTTAGGAATGTGCGGCCTGTTCCAGGCCCTTGCTCTTGAATAATGCGGCATGTTGCGGCTGCTGGAAATAGTCGAGCATCATTTGCGCCGCCGCGGCCTGCGTGGAGGCGCTGAACAGGCCGACCGAAGTCTCCAGCGTTTTCTGCACTTCGGCGGGCAGCGGGCCGACCACTTCCAGTCCGGGCACCGCCAGCAGTTCAGGGATCTGCTGCAGCGCCAGCTCGGCTTCGCCGGCGACCACCACGGTGCCGATGTAGCCGCCGGTGCGGTTGACAGTTTTGGGCTTCATCTCGGCGGCGATGCCGAGTTTCTCGAGCAGCGTCGGGATGTACATGCCGCTGGCGCCGTGCAGCGTGTGGGCGATGGATTTCGCGGCCAGCAGCGATTTGCGCAGTGCATCGACGCTGGAAATGTCCGGATGCGGCGTGCCCCTGGCAACTCCGACGCCGACCACGGCGCGGGCGAAGGGGCGGCGGCTGGCGGGGACGACGAAGCCGGCCTCGGCGAGTTCCTTCACCGCGCCGGTGCCGAGGATCACCACGTCGCCGGCCTCGCCGGATTTGATCTTCGCGACCATGGCCTTGGCGGAGTCGGCGACGATGGCCACCGTGTTGCCGCTGGATTTTTCGTAGGCGGGAATCAGCGCATCGAGCACGGTGCGGGTGCTGTTGGAGGTGAGGATTTTCAGTTTCATGGCGGAGTTCAGTTCATTGCCTGTCCGGTGCGCGCGAATTCGGCGTCTACCGCCTTTTCATGGGCGATCAGCTTCTGCACGCTGGGGCGCTGCCCGATGCGCGCGTAATGCGCCATGCAGTTGGGGAAGGCCGAGAGGTCTAGCTTGAAGCTCAGCGTGCGCCGCAGGCACCAGAAGAAATAGGCGTCGGGCGTGGTGAAATGGTCGAAGAAATATTCGCGGCCGGCGAGCATTTTGTCGGCGATTTTGAATTCCTCGAACAGCAGCCTGTTGGCGACGCGTTTCACCGATTCCGCGGAGTCCGGCAGGTCGCAGTAATTGTCGGGGCGGGCGTTGGGCGTCATCTTGGGATGGATGCCCGAGGCGAACCAGCACATCAGCGAGATCGCCTGGATTTCCTGCTGCGAGTCGGCCGGCAGCAGTTGGGCCTTGGGGAAATTGCGGTGGATCCAGATCTGGATCGCCGGATTTTCGGTCAGCGGTTTGCCGTCGATCACCAGCACCGGCACCTTGTGCTTGGGATTGAGCTTCAGGTATTCCGGCGTCTTCAACTGGCCCGAGCGCGAATTCATGTTGTGCACCGTGAACTCCGCGCCGGCTTCGGTCAGGGCGACATAGGGCACCAGCGCGCAGGTCTTGGGTGCGTAATACAGTTCCAGTTTCACCAGCGGTCTCCTCCGTTCGTGAAATCCGGATGCGGGCGGGATCCGCATCCGGGCAGGGCAACTCAGAGCTTACACGGTGTTTTCCGAACCAAAGATCACGGTGATCGCCGCAGGGCGGAGCAGGGGCCCCGAACATGAGTTCGGGGATGCGACCCCGGAGGCGATCGTGTGCACGGTAATCACAGTGTGTTTTCCGAACCGAAGATCACCGTGCACTGGCTCGACAATACGCCACCGTTTCCATGCGCGAGGGCCACGTCGCAGTTTTTCACCTGCCGCTCGCCGCATTCGCCGCGCACTTGGCGTATGGCCTCGATCATCACCAGCAGGCCGTACATGCCGGGGTGGCAGTACGACAGGCCGCCGCCGGAGGTGTTGACCGCCAGTTTGCCGCCGGGGGCGATCGCGCCGTCGGCGACGAAGCGTCCGCCTTCGCCTTTCGGGCAGAAGCCGAGGTCTTCGAGGAACAGGATGGGGTTGATGGTGAAGGCGTCGTAGAGCGAAGCCATTTTCACGTCTTTCGGCGTGACGCCGGCCATCCTGAAGGCCTGCGGGCCGGACACGGATGCGCCGGTGACGGTGAAGTCGGGCAGGCTGGAGATGTTGGCATGCGACAGGGTTTCGCCGACGCCCAGCACGTAGACCGGCTTTTTCTTCAGGGTTTTGGCCTTCGCCGCCGAGGTCAGCACGATGGCGCCGCCGCCGTCGACCACCAGGCAGCAGTCGCGCACCGTGAACGGGTACGACACCATGCGCGCGTTGAGCGCCTGTTCGATGGTCAGCGGTTCCTTTTCCCAGGCCTTGGGATTCATCAGCGCCCATTTGCGCGCGGCGACCGCCACTTCGGCGAGGTGTTCGCGTTTGGTGCCGTACTGGTGCATGTGGCGCGCTGCCGCCATGGCGTAGGCGCTGATCGGCAGGATCGGCCGGTACGGCGTTTCGTAGGGATTGAATTCGCGCGGGCTGGCCGCGGCGCGCGACACCGAGCGCTGGGTGCTGCCGTAGGCGATCACCGCGACTTCGCACAGGCCCAGCTGGATCGCCATCTGCGCATGCGCGACATGGGTCATGAACGACGAGCCGCCGATCTGCGTGCCGTCGAACACTTTCGGTTTGATGCGCAGGTATTCGGCGAGCTGCATCGGTCCCATGCGCACCTGGGTGGCGGCGACGAACAGCGCGTCTACGTCCTTCAGTTTCAGGCCGCAGTCGTCGAGCGCGCGTATCGTCGCCTGCGCCATCAGGTCCACGGGCGATGTGTGCGGGGCGACCTGGCCGAGGTCGGATTCGGCCGCGCCGACCACCGCGATGCTGCCTTTTTTCAGACCGCTCATTTGGCGTCTCCCGCGGGCGTGAACACCGGATAGGGCAGGGTCTTGTCGTCGCCGGGATGCACCTTGAATTTCACGCGCATGCCGATCTTGACCTGCATCGGGTCGATGTCCTCGACGCGGCTCATCAGGCGGTAACCCTCGTCCATGTCGATCATCGCCACGTTCAGCGGCGCTTCGCCCTTGTAATAAACGACAGTGGTCGTGTAGACCGTGCCGAGACCCTTGGATACCCGCCACTCGATGTTGGCGCTGCCGCTCTCCGGCGCGATCGCGCGCGGATAAAAGAAGGCCTTGTTGTCGTCCTTGCTGAACTGGTAGGCGAGTTCGCCCTTTTTCAGGTGCTCGACGTAGGTGCCGAGCGGGGACTGTTTCATCAGATCGATCATCGGATGTTTCCTTTGGCTGTAAAACAACGGGTTGCTGAATGCGGATTCATGCGGCTTTTGCGGTTGATGGGTTGCGGTCGAGGAATTCCAGCGCCGCCTCGGCGCAGCGGTCGGGGTAGGCGCCGGCGGCATGCCAGGCGTCGCCGTCGAGCACCAGCAGTTCGGCGGATTTCACCTGCGATACCCAGGCTTTTACACCATCCACCGAGCGCAGTCCGCTGCCGGTGGTGGTGATGATCAGCGTCGGGCAGGTGATGCGTTTGACGTCCTCGCGGATGTCGAGTTTGGGCACCCAGCGCAGGTAGCCCTGCAGCGTCGACAGCGGGGTTTTGCCCTGCAGGTTGTGCACCCACCAGTCGATCTCGGCCTGCGTGGCCGCGCTGCCGAGACGCCCCTGCATGGTGTGGCGCGCCCAGTCGAGCACGCCCTTGCTGTTGATGTGTCTGACCCAGTCGTCGACGCCGGCGGCGGGCAGCACCGGCGGCGTGACCCCGATCAGGGTCTGCACCAGCGCCGGGCGGTGGGCGGCCATCGCCAGCGCCATCGAGCCGCCGCTTTTGGCGCCGACGAGATGTACCCGGGCGCAGCCGAGGTGCCGGATCAGCGCCTCGATGTCGTCCAGCAGTTCGTCCATGCTCCATTCGTGTTCGGCGGGCATGGCCGTCGAGCGGCCGAAGCCGCGCAGGTCGATGCGCACCACGCGGTAGCGGCGCATGAAATGCGGCACCCACGCCCGCCACGCCTCTCCGGATTCGGCGAGGCCGTGCACGAAGAGCATGGTCTCCGGTTTGCGCCAGGGATCGGTGCAGTCGTCGACGGTGTAGAAAATGTCGCAACCGTCGGGGCGTTTGAGGGTGTATTCCATAAAAATTAAAATAAAAACAAAAGCTTGGCCACAGAGGACACAGAGTCCACAGAGAAAAACATCGTGTGGCTGTGTGAACTTTGCTGGCGTCGCTTTTGAAGTTCTCTGTGTCCTCTGTGACCTCTGTGGCTAGGTTTTTTTGCTTTCTTCCAACCCAAAATCAATCAGCGCCTGCGCGCGCAATTTGTTCTTCTGCACCTTGGCGCTGCCGGTCATGCCGATTTGTTCGAAACTGTCGACGATTTTCAGGTAACGCGGCACGCGGAAATTCGCCAGTCGTTCCTTGCTCCAGGCGATCAGTTCTTCCGGCGTTGCCGCTTCGCCTTCGCGCAGGATCACGTACGCCGCGGGCACTTCGATCAGCCGCGGGTCGGGTACGCCGATGACCTGCGCCTGCTTGATCTTCGGGTGCTGGTGCAGCACGTCCTCGACTTCGGCCGGGGCGACGTTTTCGCCGCCGACGCGGAACACGTCCTTGATGCGGGTGAGGAACTTGAGCCGCCCGTCGTCATCCAATACGCCGAGGTCGCCGGTGCGCAGCCAGCCTTCGGCGTCGATTGTTTTCGCGGTCTGCTCGGGCATTTTGTAGTAGCCCTGCATCACGCTCCAGCCGCGCACCCGGATTTCCCCGGATTTTCCCGGCGACTGCATGGCGCCGCTTTCGGGATCAACGATGCGCACTTCGACGTCGTCGAGCACATGCGCCCAGCCGGCTATGCGTTTCTCCAGGTCGTCGTCATGTTTCGACATGCAGACGTTGGGCGAGGCTTCCGACAGGCCGTAGGCCTGCACCAGTCCTTTCATGCCCATGCGCTCGACCACCTTGCGCGAGACTTCGGGTCCGCAGGACACCCAGCCGTTGCGCAACTTCAGCGGGTATTTTTCGAAGTCCGGATGGTTGAGCAACATCAGGAACATGGTGTCGTTGCCCGAGGTGTGCGTGCATTCCTCGCTCCACATCGTCACCAGCGCCTCCTCGGCGTCGAACGACGGCGAGGAATACAGGCAGGCGCCGGTGACCAGCGCGGCGAGCAGCGACAGCGTGGTGCCGGCGACATGGTAGAAGGGCCGTGCGCTGTAATAACGGTCGCCGGCTCGCAGGTGGAAACGCGCCGCGACATACGCGGCGTTGCGCAGCATGTTGTCGTGGCTCAGCATCACGCCCTTGGGGTGCGAGGTGGTGCCCGAGGTGAACTGCATCAGCAGCACGTCGTCGGGTTTGACCTCGGGCGGATACGCTTCCTCGTGCAGCGCACCCTTGGCGAGCAGGTCGGCGAAGCCGATCGCGCCGCGCGGCACGTCCTTGCCCAGCACCACCACCGTGTGCAGCAGCGGCAGCGCGGGATCGGGCAGCGCGGCGTCGATCGCGGGGCAGATGCCGCGCAGCATGGCGATGAAATCGATTTTCAGGAAACGGTCGGCGACGAACAGCAGCTTCACGTCGGCCTGCTTCAGGCAGTAGAGCATCTCGTCGGCCTTGAAGCGGGTGTTGACCGGCACGGTGACCGCGCCGATGCGCGCGGCGGCATAGAAAAAAATCACCCACTCCAGCGAATTGCCCATGCACACCGCGACATGGTCGCCGCGGCCGATGCCGAGCGCGCGCAGGCCCTGTGCCACTTCGCGCACGTTGTCGCGCAGCTCGGCCCAGGTCAGCCGGCGTCCGGCGATGACCAGCGCTTCATCCTGTGCGTGCGCCGCCGCGGTGGCGGCCAGCGCTTCGGCGAGGGTCTGTTTTTTCCAGTCAGGCATTTATTATAAGTGCTTGATTAAAAACAACTATTTATTATTTTCCCTGGAACCGCGGCTTGCGTTTTTCCTTGAACGCGGTGACGCCTTCGACATGGTCCTGGGTCATGCGCGCGCCGCTGATCGCCAGCACTTCGAGTTCGAGCAGCTGTTCCAGGGTCGGCACGTACATGTACTGGAACATGCGTTTGGCCAGGGTCAGCGCATAGGTTGCCGAGCCGGCGATTTCGCGCGCCAGCGCCAGAGCCGCAGTTTCGAGTTCCGCATCGGGCACGATCTTGCTGATCAGGCCCATCTCCTGCGCTTCGACGGCGGGCAGCTTGCGCGCGCTGTAGACGATTTCCTTGGCGCGTGCAATGCCGATGTGCTGGGTCAGGAAATAGATCGCGCCGCCGTCAGGCGGAATGCCGACGTTCTTGAATGCCATCAGCAGGTACGCGGTTTCGCTGGCGACGATCAGGTCGCAGGCCAGCGCCATGCTGGCGCCGATGCCGGCGGCGGGGCCACGGATCGCCGCGATCACCGGTTTTTCGAGGTGATGCAGCGCGAGGATCATCTGCTGGTGGCCCTTCGAGCGTTTGCGCCCGCTGACCACGTCGTAGCCGCCCATCGAACCGACGTCGCCGCCGGCACAGAAGGCGCGCCCGGCGCCGGTGAGCACCACCGAACGCACCGCATCGTCGCCGTTCATTTCCGCAAAGGCGTCGGCGAGCTCGTGGTACATCTCCCCCGACAGCGCGTTCAGCTTGTCGGCACGGTCGAGGAGGACGGTGGCGACGCCGTCGTCACGGCTGATCCTGATGCTCATGGCCCGGTCCCTAGAGCGACTTGATGCCCGCGCGCGCGATGACCTTTTTCCACTTGTCGATTTCCCCGGTCAGGAATGCGCGGTATTCGGCAGTGGTGCTGCCCACCGGGTCGGAGCCTTCGCGTTTGAGGAAGGCGGCGAGTTCCGGGGACTTCATCATGCGCGCGACATCCGAGGCAATGCGGTCCACTGCGGCTTTCGGGGTGCCCGCGGGCCCGGTGATGCCGTTCCATGCCACGGCCTGGAAACCCTTCAGGCCTTGCTCGTCCAGTGTCGGCATGTCGGGCAGGGCTGCGCTGCGTTTCAGGCTGGTGACGCCGAGCGCGCGCAGCTTGCCGGATTTGATGTGCTGCATTGCCGAGGTCAGGCCGTTGTAGGCCATGTCGATATGTCCGCCGAGCAGGTCGATCATTGCCGGACCGTTACCCTTGTACGGCACATGGGTGATCCTGACGTTGGCCATGGCATTGAAGAGCTCGCCTGCGAGATGGTTCGAGCCGCCGCTGCCGGAGGAACCGAAATTCAGCACGCCGGGCCTGGCCTTGGCCAGAGCGACCAGTTCCTTGATGTTCTTCGCCGGCACGCCGGGATGCACGATGACCACCAGCGGCGTGGTGTTGACCAGCGTGATCGGTTCGAAATCCTTGGCCGGATCGTATGGCAGTTTTTTCAGCAGGCTGGGCACGATGGTGAACGGCGCCGGCGTCACCAGCAGCGTGTGGCCGTCAGGCGCGGACTTGGCGACGATGTCGGTGCCTATCGTGGTGCTGCCGCCGGGACGGTTGTCGACGATGACCTGCTGGCCCCAGGCTTCACTCAGTTTTTGCCCGACCAGGCGGCCCATGATGTCGGTGCTGCCGCCGGCGGCGAAGGGCACGATCAGGCGCACGGTTTTCGTCGGGTAATTCTGGGCGCCGGCAGCCATGCTGAACGCGGCAAAAAACATGAGTAAAAAGAATGACTTGAAATTGGACATCAGAATCTCCTCGTGAAAATCAGGCGGCGCGGCCGGCCGCCTGTGATGGTGCGTGGTAGAGCGCATGCAAACGTTTCATCGCGGCATGCGCTTCGGTTTCGAGGCGGTCGACGATCGCCGCCACCGGTTCGATGCGGTCGGCGAACACCACGCCCTGCCCGCAGGAGAGCATGGCTTTTTCGTAGTCGCCGGTTTCGTAGGCCTTGCGGCCGATGGTGCCCATGATGTGCGGCAACAGCGTCTGGGTGTCGGCGTGTTCGTGTTCGAGCTGCTGGATCATCGCGACATGCCCGGTCTTCAGCGCGCGCTGGGTGTTGCGCATGCTCTGCAGCAGCAGCGTGGTGTCGGTTTCGCCGGCCTTGACCAGGCGTTCCTTGTAGAGGCGGTGCGCCCAGATTTCCTCGGATACCAGGAAACGCGTGCCCATGGCCACGCCGTCGGCGCCCATCGCCAGCGCCGCGACCAGCTGTTCGCCGGTGCCGATGCCGCCGGCGACGATCAGCGGGATTTTTATCGCGCGCGCGGCGGCGGCCGCAGCCACCATGCTGCCC
>JBFWOE010000054.1:0-17587 GCA_050250695.1 Burkholderiales bacterium | reverse complement strand
GATCATGACTACAGGAATTTTGTCTTGCTCGAACCATGACCTGATTTGATCAAGAGTAGGGCGAATACCCTCGGAGGCCAGTGTGAATGCCCAGTGAGCGGCGCTGTTGTCGCTGGGAATCAAAATCCGTCCGCTGAGGTGAATGATCTGTGAGCCGCGGTTGTTCCGGTGTTTTCTGACAAGCAGTGGAAGTTCTGGGTCTGACGCCCAAGATCGAACAAGGGTGGCCCAATGATTCAGGATTTCGGGTTTTGGGGAAGGGCGAATGCTTGAGGCGGCCCAAGTTTCACCGAATTTTTCTACCAATAATGCGAGATCTGCAGGCAGTAATTTTGGGCAGACGGGTAGTGACATTGACTGTCAGGTGGCTCGGAAATGGTTACTTATGAGTTCGGTGGCCTTTGGATGCAGGCCTGGTCGCGTGAGTTTTACATGCGGGGTATTGCGCTTCGCTTAATGCACCCTACGCGGGCTATGAGTTCTTCGTTACATACGGCTACGCTTGCTTACAATCAAATAATTAGGCAGTTAGGAAGCCGCCCCATATTTGATTAATAAAAAATCCTTAGCCTTTGTTTTTAGGGTGACTAAAATTTCATGTGCTATCTGACGAACGCAAGGGAGTTCCGGTCCAGTGAATGAGCTAGATGAACCTTGTGATTTCATTATTTCGTCTATGGAGTTGCCTTCCACGTGATGCCAACCAAGAGAATTTTCTCTTGATAGCTTCATGTAATTTTCATCAAGTTCCGGATCGTCGTGCGCGCCACCGTCGGTGTCTGCGATATTTAAGATTAATTCTCTTCGACTGAATGAATGCCCTTTGTTGTCCTTTACTACGCAATTGTTCCACCACTCAGGGAAAGGGATCCATCGCATTGGTGATGGGAATTGCGTTAGGCAAAGGGGGATGTAATTACTGCCGATAACATCAACAACACAGAGCGGGCAATATGGTGTTAAGAGATTGGTGTTAAAAGGCTCGGTTGTATCCAAAAAGCGTTTTGTTCGTAGGTTTAGTTGCTGAAAAAGTGATTGTGATTGTTTATGGTGATGTAGCAAGACTCGAAGAATCAGGGCGATATGTTTTCCTGATGGCTTTAGTCCTGAGTCATAGGAGTTGCATGCATTTTCGAGCAAAGCCACCTGATCTTGTAGTTCTCTCTTCAAGTCTGATGGTGAGCGAGGACGACGGCTCTGCGTTGATCTGCTCATATAAGGGCGAAGTCAAGGTGCTTAAGTGGCTAACTACTGCTTTGTTATTTCATGATTCGCCATCCGCTCCAGCGCCTTGACCAGCGCGGAGTGGTCCCATTTGGCGCCGCCGTTGGCGGTGCAGGAGTTCATCAGTTCCTGGGCGGTTGCCGTATTCGGCAGTGACACGCCCATGGCGCGTGCGCCTTGCAGGGCGAGGTTGAGGTCTTTCTGGTGCAGTTCGATGCGGAAACCGGGGTCGAAGGTGCGTTTGATCATGCGTTCGCCGTGGACTTCGAGGATGCGCGAGGCGGCGAAGCCGCCCATCAGGGCCTGACGCACTTTCGCGGGATCGGCGCCGGCTTTCGACGCGAACACCAGCGCTTCGGCCACGGCTTCGATGTTCAGGGCGACGATGATCTGGTTGCACACCTTGCAGGTCTGGCCGTCGCCGTTGCCGCCGACGAGGGTGATGTTCTTGCCCATCAGTTCGAACAGGGGTTTCACCTTGTCGAAGGCGGCCTGCGGGGCGCCACACATGATGGTGAGTGCCGCATTTTTGGCGCCGACTTCGCCGCCGGAGACCGGGGCGTCGACGTAATCACATCCTAATTTATTGATTTTATTGGCATATTCTTTCGTCGCGATGGGCGAGATCGAGCTCATGTCGACCACGGTCTTGCCTTTGCCCAAGCCCTCGGCGACGCCGTCCTTGCCGAACAGCACTTTTTCGACGTCGGGCGTGTCCGGCACCATGGTGATGATGATGTCGGCCTGCTGAGCCACATCTTTGGCTGTGGCGCAGGCCTTGCCGCCCGCATCCGTCAATTCCTTCGGCACGCCGCTGCGTGAATTGAGGAAAAGGGTGTGGCCGCCCTTGATCAGGTTGAGGGCCATGGGTTTGCCCATGATGCCGAGTCCGATGAAGCCGACGTTGCTCATGATGTTTTCCTTTTGAAAATGATCGCGCGCCGTGAGGCGCGCTTGGATACGGGGTGCTGCCGATTATAGGCGCGTCAGAGGTGTGCGACCGGGCGTTCCAGCACCGGCGGCGGTTCGTTCTTGCGGATCACCAGCTGGCTGACGGCGACCGCAAGCACCAGTCCGGCGCCGGCGATGTCGGTGACCAGGCCGGGCTTGATCAGCAGGATGGCGGCGCCGAGCAGGAAGGCGCGCTCCCAGATCCGTGCCTCGCGGAACAGGTAGCCGAACAGGCCGGCGGCGAGGCAGATGGTGCCGATCGCGGCGGTGGTGAACGACTGCAGGATCACGTGCCATTCGCCGATCATCAGCAGCGAGGGTTCGAATATGAACATGAAGGGCACGATGAAGCCCGCGGCGCCGACGCGCACCGCCGTCCAGCCGGCCTGCCACAGCGGCGCCTTGGCGATGCCGGCTGCGGCGTAGACCGCCAGAGCCACCGGCGGGGTGATTGCCGAGAGGATGGCAAAGTAGAAGGCGAACATGTGCGCGGCGGGCGCGATCGCGCCGAGCTTGATGATCGCCGGCACCAGCAGCGACACCATCACGATGTAGGCCGGCGTGGTCGGCATGCCCATGCCGAGGATGATGCCCGCGAACATGGTCAGCAGCAGCGCCAGCGGCAGCATGTCGCGCGACATGGCGACGACCACCGAGGTGAAGTTGATCGCGGCGCCGGTCTGGGTGATGACGCCGATGACGATGCCGGCGCAGGCGCAGGCGAGCGCCACGGCGATCGAATTCTTCGCGCCTTCCTCGAGCGCGCTGAAGATGGTGCCGAGGTTGATGTCCTTGCGCGTCGATTTGCGCATCATCGCCACCGGCACGCACATCAGCGTGCCCGCCAGCGCGCACAGCGGCGCGCTGTAGCCGGCCATCAGGCCGAAGAGGATGGTCACCAGCGGGATGAACAGGTGGCCGCGTTCGCGCATCACCTGGCCCAGGCGCGGGCATTCCGCCTTGGGCAGGCCGAGCAGGCCGACGCGCTTGGATTCGAAATGCACGGCGCAGAACACGGCAAGGAAATACAGCACCGCGGGGATGATCGCCCACATCGTCACCTGGAAATAGCTGACGGCGAGGAATTCGGCCATCACGAAGGCCGCGGCACCCATGATCGGCGGCATGATCTGGCCGCCGGTGGAGGCGACCGATTCCACCGCGGCGGCGAAGGGCGGGCGGAAACCGGTGCGTTTCATCAGCGGGATGGTGATCGGGCCGTCAACCAGCACGTTGGCGACCGCGCTGCCCGACACCGTGCCGAACAGGCTGGAACTCACCACCGCGACCTTGCCCGGACCGCCGGCGGTGTGGCCGGTCAGCGCGAGCGCGAAATCCATGAACAGCCGGCCGATGCCTGTGCGTTCCATGAAGGCGCCGAACAGCACGAACATGATCACGTACGCCGCCGACACCCCGAGGGTGCCGCCGAAGATGCCCTCGGTGGTGAGGTACATGATTTCGATGATCTGCTCGGGCCGCGTCTTGGCGACGAAGAAGGCGTAGCCGAGGAAAATGACCGCGGTGACCGGCAGCGCCCAGCCGATGATGCGGCGCGTGGCCTCGAGCACGATGAAGGTGAAAATGCCTCCGAGCACCAGCTCGGTGGCGGTCGGGTCGTCGACGAACACGAAACGTGTCAGCAGGTGTTCGTGATTGGCCCAGACATAGCCGATGGTGACGCAGGACAGGGCGATCAGGATCCAGTCCCACCATGAGGCGACGGGCGTTTCCTGCCCGGCGCCGCCGATGATGCCGCCGGCGTCGTCGCGGATCGCGCCTTCCGCGGGGGCCTTGCTGCGGAAGCTGGGGTACATCAGGAACACCAGCGCCAGCGCGAACAGCAGGTGGGTGCTGCGGAAGAACAGCTGCTGCGGGGCGCCGATGAAGGCGATGGTCAGGTGATAGATCGACATGCCGACCGCAATGGCGACGATCAATCCCTTCAGTGCGCGGGCGACGGACATTTCGGCGGACTCCGGTCAAAAAAACAGCGGCGCGAGGTTTCGCGCCGCTGCCGGTTGACGCGGATTAAAGCGCCTTGGCTTCCTGGTAGTACTTCTTCGCGCCCGGGTGGTAGGGCACGCCGACGTCGGCTGCCATGTCCTTCACCGAAAGGCCCTTGACCGCCTTGACGACATTGCCGAGGCCATCGACGTTTTCGGCCAGCGCCTTGGTGATCTTGTAGACGGTGTCGGTCGGCAGCTTGCAGCTGGCGATCAGGTGGGTCCAGGTGCCTATGGTCTGCACGTCCTTGTCCTGCTTCGGATAACTGCCGGCCTTGATGATGCGCTTGTCGTATCCCTTGTTGATTTTCTGCAGCGCGGCGAATTTGTCGTTGGGGAACTCCAGCACCCTGATGTCCCGCGCAGAGGCCAGATCCATCACCGAGGAGGCGGGCACCGTGGTGATCAGCGTGAAGACCTGGGCGTGGCCGTCCTTCAGCTGCGACACCGAGTCGGTGTAGTTGCCGTGGTTGACCTTGGACATCTTGCTGTAGTCGAGGCCGTAGACCTTCAGCGCGTCGCGCGTCATCTGTTCGCCGGTGTTGCCTTTCTGCTGCGTGGTCAGCGTCTTGCCCTGGGCCTTGCCCATGTCGGTGACGCCGGAGTCGGCGAGCGCGACGGCATGGAAATACTGGAAGTACAGCGTCGCGACCTGGCACACGTTGCTCTGCTTGCCCTTGAAGGGCGCTGCGCCGTTGACCCCGTCAACCGAGGACACCGCGTTGCCGAAGCCCAGTTCGGCCTTGCCGGAGTTCACGCCCACGACATTGGAAATGCCCGCGCCCGGCAGCACCTGCATGCTGGCGCCGGGGATGGCTTTTTCGACGATGCCCTGGATCGCGCCGCCCAGCGGGTACCACGACCCGCCCTGCGGGCCGGTCATCATTTTCAGCTGCTGCGCGCCGACGGTGCCGGCAAACGTCGCGGCGACGGCGAGGCCGATTACGGATGCAATGCGGGATGTTTTCATGTTTCTCCTCCGGTTGGGTGAATTCGGGATGGGGCGACGGGTTGTTGTTTTGCGCCCGTTTGATAAAGCATTCTGTGGGTGTACGGCCCGGGCCGTCAAGCGGCCGGGGCACCGCCTCTGCCGGTTCAGACCAGCAAGGGTTTGACCCAGCCGAGTCCGGCCTCGGTGGTGGTTGCGGGTTTGTATTCGCAGCCGATCCAGCCCTGGTAGCCGATTTTGTCGATATGCCTGAACAAAAACGGAAAATTGATTTCCCCGGTGCCCGGCTCGTTGCGCCCCGGGTTGTCGGCGAGCTGCATGTGCGGGATCAGCGCGAGGTTGGATTCGATGCCGCGGGCGAGGTCGCCCTCCATGATCTGCATGTGGTAGATGTCGTACTGCAGGAACAGGTTGTTTGAACCCACGGCCTTGATGATGTCGACCGCCTGTTTCGAGTAGTTCAGGAAAAAGCCCGGGATGTCGCGGGTATTGATGGGTTCGATCAGCAGTTTGATGCCTGCGTCAGCGAATTTCGGCGCGGCGAACTGCAGGTTGCGGATGAAGGTTTCACGCGCGTCGTTGGGATCGAGATGCTGCGGGCGGATCCCGGCAAGGCAGTTGACCTGTTTGCAGCCGAGCGCGGTGGCGTACTCGATGGCGCGGCCGACGCCATCCTGGAATTCACCGCTGCGTTTGGGATGGCAGGCGATGCCGCGTTCGCCCTTGCCCCAGTCGCCCGCAGGCAGGTTGTGCAGGACCTGGACCAGGCCGTTTTTCTGCAGCGCTTCGGCCAGCACTTCCCTGTCGTAGTCGTAGGGGAACAGGTATTCGACGCCCTTGAACCCGGCCTTCGCGGCGGCGGCGAAGCGCTCCAGGAACGGCTCTTCGTTGAACAGCATGGTGATGTTGGCGCAGAACTTCGGCATGGGGGCAATCCGGAGGGGAATTTTCAGGGTGTGGCCATTATAATCACCGGCATGGCGCAGACTGAAAAACCCGCGGTGGCGGTGTTGCTGGCCGCGGGCGCGGGATCGCGCTTCGGCGGCGGCAAATTGCTGCATCCGCTGGAGGACGGCGTGGCGATCGCTGCGCATGCCGCACGTAACCTGATCGCGGCCGGCCTCGCGGTAACCGCGGTGGTGCGCCCCGGCGATTTTCCGGTTGCGGAAATGCTCGAGCAGGAAGGCTGCGAAGTTTCGGTCTGTCCCGAGGCGGCGCGCGGCATGGGCGTGAGCCTGTCCCACGGCGTGGCGGCGACCAGGGAGGCCGGCGGCTGGATCGTCGCGCTGGCCGACATGCCGCGCATCCGGCCGGACACCATCATGCGCGTGGCGCAGGCGCTGGCGACCGGCGCCGAAATCGTTGCGCCTGAATACCAGGGCGACCGCGGTCATCCGGTTGGTTTTGGCCGGCGCTTCCTGCATGAGCTGCAGGCGCTCACCGGCGACAGCGGCGCGCGACCCATCGTCCAGCGCAACCAGGCACTGGTGCGCCTGATCGAATGCGATGATCCGGGCGTGCTGCTCGACATCGACCGCCGGGCCGACCTTGCGCGCTCCTCATAAGTATTTGATTTTAAAGGAAAAATAATGTTACGTTTCACCGGTACCGAAAACTACGTCGCCACCGACGACCTGATGATGGCGGTGAATGCCGCGCTGGCGCTGGAGCGTCCGCTGCTGATCAAGGGCGAACCCGGCACCGGCAAGACCATGCTGGCACTGGAAGTGGCGAAGGCGCTGGGCCGGCCGCTGCACGAGTGGCACATCAAGTCGACGACCAAGGCGCAGCACGGCCTGTATGAATACGACGCGGTTTCAAGGCTGCGCGATTCGCAGCTCGGCGACCCGAAGGTGAAGGACATCGGCAATTACATTGTGCAGGGCATGCTGTGGAAGGCCTTCGAATCGGACGAGCCGGCGGTGCTGCTGATCGACGAGGTCGACAAGGCCGACATCGAATTCCCCAACGACCTGCTGCGCGAACTCGACCGCATGGAATTTTATGTCTATGAGACGCAGCAGCTGGTCAAGGCGAAACACCGGCCGCTGGTGATCATCACCAGCAATAACGAAAAGGAACTGCCCGACGCCTTCCTGCGCCGCTGTTTTTTCCACTACATCCGTTTCCCCGACGCCGACACCATGGCGAAAATCGTCGACGTGCATTTCCCCGGCATCAAGAAACAGCTGCTGGCGCAGGCGCTCAACGCCTTTTTCGAGATCCGTGACGTGCCGGGGCTGAAGAAAAAGCCGACGACTTCGGAATTGCTCGACTGGCTGAAACTCCTGATGGCCGAGGACATCCCGCCGGAAGCGCTGCACAGCCAGGACACGCACAAGATCGTGCCGCCGCTGCACGGCGCATTGATCAAGAACGAGCAGGACGTGCATCTTTTCGAACGCCTGGTGTTCATGTCGCGGAGAAAGCCGTAATTGGTAAACAGTGATTAGTGATTGGTGACGGATTGCCAATTACAAGTCACCAGTCACCAGTCACCAGTCACCCATCCCATGCTGACCAGCTTCCACTTCAAGCTGCTCCAGGCCGTTACGCTGGTCGGTGCGCTGCTGACGGCGGCCTTGCCGCTGTACGCGCAGGACCTGCGGCCTGCCGAGAAGGTGGTACTGCAACTGAAATGGAAACACCAGTTCCAGTTTGCCGGTTATTACGCGGCTGCCGAGAAGGGCTACTACCGCGACGCCGGTTTCGCGGTGGACATCCGCGAGGTGCGCGAAGGACAGGACCCGGTCGACAGCGTGATCGACGGCCAGGTCGATTACGGCATCGGCGCCTCGGAACTGGCGCTGCACCGCGGGCTGGGCCGGCCGGTGGTGGTGCTGGCGGTGATCCTGCAACATTCGCCGCTGGTGCTGATCGCGCGTGGCGGCGGCGCGAAGTCGGTGCACGACCTCGCCGGCAAACGCGTGATGCTGCTGCCCCAGGAAACCGAGCTTTATGCCTACCTGCAGCGCGAGGGCATGGCGCGGGAGGACATTACCGAAGTACCGCACAGTTTCGCCATCGACGACCTGGTGCAGGGCAGGGTCGAGGCGCAGTCGGGTTATTCGACCGACGAGCCGTTCCAGCTCAAGCGCATGGGTTTTGCACACAACCTGTATTCGCCGCGTTCCAGCGGCATCGATTTCTACGGCGACACGCTGTTCACCTCGGAGCGCGTGCTCAAGCGCGATCCGCAGCGCGTAGCCGCATTCCGCGAGGCGAGCCTGCGAGGCTGGCAGTACGCGATGGAGCATCCGGAGGAAATCGCCGACCTGATCCTCAAGCGCTACAGCAAGCGCCACACCCGCGAGCACCTGCTGTTCGAAGCCGATGAGATGCGCCGCCTGATGCAGCCGGACCTGATCCGCATCGGCCACGTCAACCCGGGGCGCTGGAACAGCATTGCGGGCGTCTACTCCGAATTCGGCATGCTGCCGCAGAAATACAGCCTCGACGGTTTCATTTTCGACGAGGCGATCCCGCGCGACCTGGGCTGGTATTACCGCGGCCTCGCGATTGCCCTGGTGATGGCGCTGCTCGGCGCGCTGGTGGCCGTGTTGCAGACGGTGTTCAATCGCCGTCTGCGCCGGGAGGTGGCCCGGCGGCGCGAAGCGGAACGCACCCTGCTGTCGGCCAATGAACGCCTGCAGCGGCAGCTCGATGAAATCCGCGTGCTGAAAACACAGCTCGAGGACCAGGCCCTGCGCGACAGCCTGACCGGACTCTACAACCGGCGTTATTTCGACGGCGCACTGGAACGCGAACTGGCACTGGCGCGGCGCCAGAAGAACTATCCGGTCAGCCTGGTGCTGCTCGACATCGACCGTTTCAAGGCGCTCAACGACAACCATGGCCACCAGGCAGGTGATGCGGTGCTGCAGTCGCTGGCCACCTACCTGTCCGACAACTGCCGTGTCGGTGACCTGGTGTGCCGCTGGGGCGGCGAGGAGTTTGTGGTGGTTATGCCGCATACGCCGCTGGCCGGCGCCGTGCAGCGCGCCGAAGCCTGGTGCGTCGGGTTTGCCGCGAATCCGGTGCATTTCGGCGAACTGGTGCTCAGCAACACGCTGTCGGCGGGCGTTGCCGCGTGGCCGGCCGACGCTGATACGCCTGCGGACCTGTTGCGCGCTGCCGATGCAGCGCTGTATCGCGCGAAAACCGGCGGCCGCAACCGGGTGGTTTCCGCATTGTCCCGGGAATCCGCATGCTGATCGAGTTTTTCCTGAAACTGCGCCAGGGCGGGGTGCCGGCGTCGATCAAGGAATTCCTGGTGCTGGTCGCGGCGCTGGAGAAACAGGTCGCTTTCGGCAGCGTTGAGGATTTTTATCACCTCGCACGCACCTGCCTGGTCAAGGATGAAAAATACTTCGACCGCTACGACCTGGTGTTCGCGGCCTATTTCAAGGGTGTGGTCGGCATCGATGCCGCTGCGGCGGTTATCCCGGAGGAATGGCTGCGCAGGATGGTCGAGAAACACCTGAGCGAGGAAGAGAAAAAACTCATTCAGTCCCTCGGCGGCTGGGACAAGCTGATGGAAACGCTGAAAAAGCGGCTCGAGGAACAGAAGGGCCGCCACCAGGGCGGCAGCAAGTGGATAGGCACCGGGGGCACCAGTCCCTTCGGCGCCTACGGCTACAACCCCGAAGGCATCCGCATCGGCCAGCACGAGTCACGGAACCGCCGCGCGGTGAAGGTCTGGGACCAGCGCGAGTTCAGGAACCTCGACGACAGCGTCGAACTCGGCACGCGCAACATCAAGGTGGCGCTGAGGAAGCTCAGGAAGTTCGCGCGAACCGGCGCGCCCGAAGAACTGGACATGGAAGACACCATCCGCTCGACGGCGAAGAACGCGGGCTGGCTGGACCTGAAAATGGTGCCGGAGCGTCACAACGCGGTGAAGGTGCTGCTGTTTTTCGACATCGGCGGTTCGATGGATGACCACATCCGCGTCTGCGAGCAGCTGTTCTCGGCGACGCGCACCGAGTTCAAGCACCTCGAGTATTTCTACTTCCACAATTTTCTCTACGAGCGGGTGTGGAAGGACAATCGCCGCCGCGCCACCGAGCGCATCGCGACCTGGGATGTGCTGCATACGTATCCCCATGATTATAAAGTTATTTTTGTCGGCGATGCGACCATGAGCCCGTACGAGATCACCTATCCCGGCGGCAGCGTCGAGCACAGCAACGAGGAACCCGGCGCGGTGTGGCTGCAGCGCGCGCTTTCCGTGTATTCGCAGGCGATCTGGTTGAATCCGCAGCCCGAGGCGGTGTGGAATTACCACGAATCGATCGCGATCACCCGCGAACTGATGGGCGACCGCATGTTCCCGCTGACGCTCGACGGCCTCGAACGCGGCATGCGGCTGCTCAGCCGTTCCCATTGATCGTTGCGAAAGCCTGCCACATGCCTGCCGCACCTGTTGATGCAAGCAAGCTGCTTGATTTCGCAACGGCGGTCTATTCCGCGCAGGGCCTCCCCGAAAACGATGCGCGGCTGATCGCCGATACGCTGGTGCAGGCCGACCTGTGGGGCCACCAGTCGCACGGCGTGCTGCGCCTTGGCTGGTATCTCGACCGCCTGCGCAACAAGGTCATGAATCCGCTGACGCAGCCGGAGTTTGTCGTCGATGCCGGCGCGCTGGCGGTGATCGACGGCCACGACGGTGTCGGCCACGTGCTGGCGAAACACGCCGCGGAAGAAGCGGTCAAAAGGGCGAAGGTACATGGCATCGCCGCGGTCGGCGTGCGCATGTCCAACCATTTCGGCACCTGCATGTACTACACGCTGATGGGCGCGCAAGAGGGGTGCGTGATGCTGCTCACTTCCAACGGCGGTCCGGCAATGGCGCCCTGGGGCGGCCGCAAGAAAATCATCGGCACCAATCCGTGGTCGGTGGCGGCGCCCGCCGGAAAACACGCGCCATTCGTGGTCGACATGGCGAGCACCGGCGTCGCGCGCGGAAAGATCTACCTTGCGCGCAACAGGCGGCTGCCGATTCCGCTGGGCTGGGCGATCAGCGCCGACGGCGCGCCGACCACCGATCCGCAGGAGGCGATCGACGGCATCATCCTGCCGATGGCGGAGCACAAGGGTTATGCGATCGCGGCGATGGTCGACATGCTGTCGGGGGTGCTTACCGGCAGCGGCTTCCTGTCGGCGGTGCACAGCCCGTACAAGACTGCGGAGAAGAGCAACTGCGGACATTTCTTCATCGCCATCTACATCGCCGCGATCCAGCCGCTGGCGCAATTCAACGCGCGCATGGAAGAGTTCATCCGCGAGATCAAGTCGGTGCCGCTGGCCCAGGGATTCGACGAGGTGTTTTACCCGGGCGAGATGGAAGCGAAAAACGATGTGCGCAATCGCGAGGCGGGCATTACCTTTCCCGAAGACACCCTTGCCGACCTGCGGCGTATCGCCGGCGAGACCGGATTAGAGGCGCTGCTGCCGTTCGCCTGAACGCGCGGCTTCCCAGCCGAGCATTGCCGCCTTGCGCGCGCTGCCCCAGCGATAGCCGGTCAGAGCGCCGGTGGCGCGGATCACGCGGTGGCAGGGAATCAGGTAAGCGATGGCATTGGCGCCGACCGCGGTGCCCACCGCGCGCGCCGAATCCGGCATGTCCAGTGCGTGCGCAAGATCGCCGTAGGTGGTGACGGCGCCAACAGGCAGCGCCAGCAGTGCGCGCCAAACCTGCACCTGGAAATTCGTGCCCCTGACCAGCAGTGCCAGCGGCTGTTGCGACGCGTGTTCCAGCGGGTCGAAGATGCGCCGCGCAATCGCCGCGGTGCCCTCCTGGTCGCGGATCAGCCGCGCGTTGGGCCAGGCCGCCGCCAGCATGGCGTGGCTGTCGTCCCCCTCGTCGACGAACTGCAGCGCGCACACGCCGCGCGCGGTGGCGGCGATCAGCGCCGTTCCGAACCGGCTGTCGTGCACACCCCAGCGGATGTCGAGCCCCGCACCGCGAAGTTTCGCTTCACCGGGAGACATCGCGTCCAGCGTGACGAACAGGTCGTGCAGCCGGCTGCCGCCCGACAGGCCGACGGCCGCGGCCAGGTCCAGCGTGCTGCGCGTTTCCGCCAGGCGGCGCCGTGCGTCTTCCAGTGTCAGGAACTGCAGGAAACGTTTGGGACTGACGCCGGCCCAGCGGGTGAACAGGCGCTGGAAATGGTGTTCGCTGAGGCCTGTCGCGCGGGCGATGCGGGAGAGGTCGGGCTGATGCGCCGCGTGGCGATGCAGCCAGTCGATGGCCTGCGCGATGCGTGCGTAGTCGGGGTGTGTTCCGGAAGCGGGTTGTTTCATGCCGGGCAGCATAACGCCGGCCCGCGGATCATGGCGACCCGATTCTTGCGCCGTGAATTCAGCGCGGCTGGTGGCGGCGGTCGCCGGACGGCGGCGGTGCGACTTTCATGATCTCGTCCACCGTGGTCAGGCCGGCGGCGATTTTCATCGCACCGCTGATGCGCAGCGGTTTCATGCCCTCCTTGCAGGCGGCATCACGCAGCACGTCGAGATCGGCGGATGCCACCACGCGCTCGCGCAGCGCCTGGGTCATCACCATCATTTCGTAGATGCCGACGCGGCCCATGTAGCCGGTCATCCGGCATTCGAGGCAGCCCTTGTTGATGTAGGTCTTGCCCCGCGGGTTGGGCGCCTTCCACGGCGCGACCAGCGCGTTCCAGACCTCGTCGTCGTAGTCGTGCTGTTCCTTGCAGTGCGGGCACAGGGTGCGCACCAGGCGCTGCGCCATCACGCCGAGCAGCGTTGATTGCAGCAGGTAGGGCGGCACGCCGAGGTCGAGCAGGCGGGTCACGGCCGCCGGCGAATCGTTGGTGTGCAGTGTTGACAGCACGAGGTGGCCGGTCAGCGCCGCCTGGATCGCCATCTCGGCGGTTTCGAGGTCGCGGATCTCGCCGACCATCACGATGTCCGGATCCTGGCGCATCAGCGTGCGGATGCCGGCGGCGAAGTTGACGCCGATGGCTGACTGCACCTGCATCTGGTTGAAGGAGGGTTCGACCATCTCGATCGGGTCCTCGACGGTGCAGACGTTGACTTCCGGCGCGGCGAGGTGTTTCAGCGTCGAATACAGCGTGGTGGTCTTGCCGGAGCCGGTGGGGCCGGTGACCAGGATGATGCCGTGCGGGGCGCCGGCGATCTGCGACCATTTCTTCTCTTCTTCCTCGGAGAAGCCCAGTTCGCGGTAATCCTTGACCAGGTTTTCCGGGCTGAATATCCGCATCACCAGTTTTTCGCCGAAGGCGGTGGGCATCGTCGACAGCCGCAGCTCGACTTCGTCGCCCTCCGGGGTGATGGTTTTGAGGCGGCCGTCCTGCGGGCGGCGCTTTTCGACCACGTCCATGCGGCCGAGGATCTTGATGCGCGAGGTCATCGCCGCCAGCACCGGGGTCGGTATCTGGTAGACCTGGTGCAGCACGCCGTCGATGCGGAAACGCACGTTACCCGCGTCGCGTCGTGGTTCGATGTGGATGTCGCTGGCGCGCTGTTCAAAGGCGTAGGTGAACAGCCAGTCGCAGATGTGGACGATGTGCTGGTCGTTCGCGTCGAGCTGGCCGCTGCGTCCCAACTGGACCAGCTGTTCGAAATTGGCGATGTCGGAGACCGCGCCCTTGTCCTTGTCGGCGGCGCCCTTGACCGAGCGGGCAAGGTTGTAGAACTCGACGATGTAGCCCTGGATGTCGACCGGATTGGCGATGACGCGCTTGATGTCGAGGCGCAGCACCTGTTTCAGCGAGGCTTCCCAGCCGCGCACCCAGGGCTCTGCGGTGGCGATGGTGGCTTCGCGCGTGGTCACGCTCACGGGCAGGATTTTGTAACGCGCGGCGTAGGCGTTGGACATCACCTTGGTGACTGCAGTGAAGTCGATCTTGAACGGATCGATGTGCAGGTAAGGCAGTTTTGCCTTGTCCGCAAGCCATTGCGTCAGCATTTCGACGGTCAGCATCTTGCGCGGATTTTTCGGGTCTTTCCATTTCTGGTCCGCGACGACCACCAGCGGATGCACGTCGGCACGGCTGTAGCGCCGGTTGGCGACCAGTTTTTCCGCTTCTTCCTTGGGCACCATGCCGTCGGCAATCAGGTCGCCGACGATTTGCGCCAGCGTCAGCGGACGGTCGCCCTGGGGAGGTTGGGCTGCGGGCACGGAGGACATGGAGGCTGAATATACCAATTTCTTCAATGATTTACCGGCCCTTTGTCGGGATGATTGCGGCTGCAGTTGCGAGTTGCGCTGAAACCCGGGCGACCGCACCTTTTTAGTGCCTAAATTGGCGTGATGCACTATTGATGTGCGAACAAGGGTCGGCATTTGCCATAAATATCAATAAAAACAATTAGTTAAAATCAGGAACAAGTATTGCTTTATTACCGCGGTTCATTTCCCGGAGGAGGTTACATGGAAGCCATCAAAATCAGTACCGATACGCTGTTCATATTGCTGGGCGCCATCATGGTGCTGGCCATGCATTCCGGCTTCGCGTTCCTCGAAGTCGGCACGGTACGGCGCAAGAACCAGGTCAACGCACTGGTGAAAATTCTCTGCGATTTCGCGGTTTCCACCATCGTCTACTTTTTTGTCGGCTACGGCGTCGCCTATGGCGTGTCGTTCATGGTCGGCGCTGAGCAGCTGGCGCAGAAAAGCGGTTTTGAAATCACCAAGTTCTTCTTCCTGCTGACCTTTGCCGCGGCAGTGCCGGCGATCATTTCCGGCGGCATCGCCGAGCGCGCGCGGTTTTATCCGCAGCTGATCGCCACCGGCATCATCGTCGGGCTGATCTATCCGTTCTTCGAGGGCATCGCGTGGAACGGCCGCTACGGCGTACAGCAATGGATCGAGTCGGTGGCCGGGGCCGCTTTCCATGATTTCGCCGGTTCCGTGGTGGTGCATGCGGTGGGCGGCTGGCTCGCGCTGGCGGCGGTGATCCTGCTGGGACCGCGCATCGGCCGTTATCCCAAGGAAGGCGGCGTTGCGGCGCAGCCGCCGTCGAGCATTCCGTTCCTCGCGCTGGGCGCGTGGATACTGACTGTCGGCTGGTTCGGTTTCAACGTGATGTCGGCGCAGACCATCGACAAGATTTCCGGGCTGGTCGCCGTCAATTCCCTGATGGCGATGGCCGGCGGCATTGTCGCGGCGCTGATCGTCGGCCGCAACGATCCGGGTTTTGTGCATAACGGACCGTTGGCCGGCCTGGTCGCGGTATGCGCGGGTTCCGACGTGATGCATCCGGCGGGCGCACTGGCCACCGGCGGGGTGGCGGGCGCGCTGTTTGTCTGGATGTTCACGCTGACCCAGAACCGGCTGAAGATCGACGACGTGCTCGGGGTGTGGCCATTGCACGGCTTGTGCGGGGTGTGGGGCGGCATCGCCTGCGGCATATTCGGGGCGAAGGCACTGGGCGGACTCGGCGGCGTCAGTTTGATGGCGCAACTGATCGGCACCGGCCTGGGCGTGGTGATCGCGCTGGTCGGCGGTTTCGTGACCTACGGCATCCTCAAGTCAGTGCTCGGCATCCGCCTCGAGCGCGAAGAGGAATTCAACGGCTCGGACCTGTCGATCCACAAGATCGGCGCCACACCGGATCGCGAAGCCAACTGGTGATCGTCCGGGTTCAGAACGTCGCCGTGCCGCGCATCGCGTAGCAGCCGGCGGCGTTCGCCGTCCACAATTCCACCGAGTTGCCGTCGGCGGCTGGCTGGCCGTTGACGCTGAACCTTTCCTGGTGGAACACCGGGTGGGTGGCGCGGTAGTCGAGGGTGCGCACCGGGCGCGGGTCGTGGCGCCGGCACAGATCCAGCAACAGCGTGGTTTGCAGCGGGCCATGCACGATCAGCCCGGGATATCCCTCGACGTCACGGCAGTAATCGATGTCGTAGTGGATGCGGTGGGCGTTGAAAATCAGCGCCGAATAACGGAACAGCACGGCTTCTCCGGTCTGCAGTTCGCGCCGCCATGCCGCGGTCTGCGGCGCCAGTTTGCCTGCGGGTGCGGCTTCACCCGGCTTGGCGGCTTCACGGTAGACGATGTCGTGTTCTTCGACGATGGCGACCGTGCTGCCGGCCCTGACCGTGTGTCGCACCATCACAAAAACCAGGTTGCCGCTTTTACCCGACTTGGCTTCCACCGACATGACTTCGGATTCGCGGCTGATGTTGTCGCCGATGCGCACTGGTGCGTGGAAAATGATGCGGCCGCCCGCCCACATGCGTCGCGGCAGCGGAACCGGCGGAAGGAAACCGCCGCGTTTGGGATGGCCGTCGTGCCCCAGGTCGGCATTCACTGCGGTTTCGAGGAAATAAAGCCAGTGCCCGCTCAAGGGAATGGGGTCGCCGGTTTTCGGCGCCGCATCCCTGCGATCCAGCGTTGCGGCCAGTGCCGCCACCGGAAAAGCGGTGGCAATGTCGTGGTGGATTTCTTTTTTGCCGATCCAGCGGCGCAGTTGATCGAGATCGATGGACATTTTCAGTATGGGTTCAATTTTCCGGTTGTCATGGAAAAAACCAGGCGGAGTGCGAGGTTTGCGGAATTGCCGTGCACGTCGGCAACTGCGGAATTGTGACGCAAAAGCCATTTATAATGTGTCACTGCACTGCGCCGGGACTCCACGGTCCGTTTTTGCCGGCTGCGAAGATTTTCAACTGCCTGTTTTAATTCGATTAAGGTGCCGCAATGGAATGGCTGGCTGACCCGCATGCCTGGCTTGCACTGGCCACGCTGACGGCGCTGGAAATTGTCCTCGGCGTCGACAACATCATATTCATTTCCATACTCTGCGGGCGGCTGCCCGAACACCAGCGCGCCAGGGCGCGCACGATCGGCCTGACGTTTGCGATGCTGACGCGCATCGGCCTGCTGTTCACGCTGTCCTGGCTGATGACGCTCACTGCGCCGCTGTTCGGGATGTTCGGCAGGGAAATATCCGGGCGCGACCTGATCCTGATCGGCGGCGGACTGTTCCTGCTGTGGAAAAGCGTGCATGAAATCCATAACGCCCTGGAAGGCGCCGAAGACGAACACGCCGGCGTTGCCGCAGCGACTGCCACTTTCGGCGCGGTGATCCTGCAGATCGCCATCATCGACATCGTGTTTTCTCTGGATTCCGTGATTACCGCAGTGGGCATGGTCGATGAGCTGTCCATCATGGTGATTGCCATCGTCATCGCGGTCGGCGTGATGCTGTTCGCCGCCGGGCCGATCGGCAAATTCGTCGATACCCATCCGACCATCAAGATGCTGGCGCTGTCGTTCCTGATCCTGGTCGGTGTGGCGCTGATCGGCGAAGGCTGGGGCTTCCACATCCCGAAGGGTTACATCTACTTCGCGATGGCGTTCTCGGTGGCGGTGGAAATGCTCAACCTGCGGCTGCGCGCGAAGCGCCGGCCGGTGGAACTGCACAAGCATTTGCCGAAGTAGGCCCGGACGTCACTTTGCGGAAAG
>JBFWOE010000053.1:0-17738 GCA_050250695.1 Burkholderiales bacterium | reverse complement strand
ATCGGCGACGGCAAGATATTCGTCAGCGACGTCGCCCAGGTGATCCGCATCCGCACCGGTGAAACCGACGAGGCTGCCGTCTAGATTTTCCCCGGCGCGATCCGTCCCCCCGCTAGGGCCTGCCGCGGCGCCCCCCGGAAGGACCTGCTACGCGGCACCCCCCAGTGGGACTCGCTTCGCAGCGCGCAGCAGTACCAGCACGGCGCCTCCGCCGCCTGCGGTAACGGGTGCCTGGCAATAGGCAAGCACTTCATCACGCTGCATCAGCCAGCCGGCCACCTTTTTTTTCAGCACGGGTTCACGGTTTGGGGAGCGTAATCCCTTGCCGTGAACGATGCGCACGCAGCGTAATCCCTCGCGCATGCAGTGTGCCAGGAACCGGACCAGCAATTGCCGGGCTTCGGGAACGGTCAGGCCGTGCAGATCCAGGTGGTCCTGTATGACCCAGTGGCCGCGGCGCAACCGGCGCAGGTGCTGGGATGAGAGGCCGTTGCGCAGGTAGAGCAATTCATCGCCGCTTTCCAGCCCGCTTTCCCAGGCTCCGGTGTCGCTGAGCGAGTCGCGCAACACCGCTTCGTCGTCCTGTTGGCGCTGTGCAGCTATCGGCTGCGGGCGTGGACGTTCGATATGTACCCGCCTGCTCGGGGCAAGTGGCATCACATCCTGAATGGCAGAACGAAAAATCCCTTCATCCGCCGGATTTTGGTGATCGTGGCGTGGTTTGGATTTTTTCACGGCCCATCCCGTTCTTCCGTTTTCCCGGGTCAGACGAGTTCCTTGCTCTCCAGGTACTTCTGCGCGTCGAGCGCCGCCATGCAGCCGGTACCGGCGCTGGTTACCGCCTGGCGATAGACATGGTCCTGCACGTCACCGGCGGCAAACACACCCGGCACGCTGGTGGCGGTCGCATTGCCGTTCAGGCCGCTTTGCGTGACGATGTAGCCGTTTTTCATTTCTAGCTGCCCCTCGAAGATGTCGGTGTTGGGCTTGTGACCAATGGCGATGAACACCCCTTGCAGTTTTTTTTCAGTGGCGGCGCCGGATTTGGCGTGCTTGACGCGCATGCCGGTCACTCCTGTATTGTCGCCCAGCACTTCATCAAGGACATGATCCCAGAGAATGGTCGCCTTGCCGGAGGCAACCCGTTCGTTCAGTTTGTCGACGAGGATGGCTTCGGCTCGGAACTTGTCTCGGCGATGGACTATGGTGACATGGCTGGCAATGTTGGTCAGGTACAGCGCTTCCTCGACCGCTGTATTGCCGCCGCCGATGACAGCGACTTCCTGGTTCTTGTAGAAAAAACCGTCGCAGGTTGCGCAACCCGATACGCCTTTGCCCATGAATTTTTCCTCGGATGGCAAGCCGAGGTACATGGCTGATGCGCCAGTCGCAATGATCAATGCATCGCAGGTGTAGGTGCCCTGGTCTCCGACGAGGGTGATCGGTTTTTCCTTCAGCCGGACGGTATGGATATGGTCGAAGACCATCTCCGTGTTGAACCGCTCGGCGTGTTTCTGGAATCGGGCCATCAGTTCAGGTCCCTGGACGCCGTCAGCGTCCGCGGGCCAGTTATCGACGTCAGTGGTCGTCATTAATTGACCGCCCTGCGCAAGACCGGTGACCAGCACGGGTTTGAGGTTGGCGCGGGCTGCGTATACCGCAGCGGAATATCCCGCCGGGCCGGAGCCAAGAATCAGAACGCGGGCATGTTTGGAGATAGCAGGCATGATTTTCAGGGGTTGGATTGAAATGTCGAAAAATCAGGAATGTAGCAGTTTGCCGTGTATATCGCGATACTTCGACGGTACCTGTGGAATGCGCATTAACTCCTTGCTATATAATGAAAAGTCTGGGAAAGCGCCTGCCGGTCGTGCTGATCAAAAGGCGTCTTGGAAAGGATGCGATGGGCCTTCGGGGATGGGGGAGACCAGCGGAGCGCTGGCCGGTTGCAGCAGGGCTGGTTTTGTTCCTGGCCAGCATGTTTCAGTCCCATGCTGCCGGACTGTCCGCAGATGGCATAGTCCTGGCGAAAAGCAATTCCCTGGGGGAGCTATCCAATTCCTTTCCGGATCTCGCGACCCGGATACCGTCCAGGAAGTCCGCCATCGTGCTGGCACAGGCTGGCGCTTCGGCCACGGACGCCGCGCCGGGCGGCGCCCTCAGGTTCGAGATCCGCGGTTATCGTGTTGACGGCAATACCCTGCTCCGGAAAGAAGCCATAGACCGCCAACTTGCGCCTTACACGGGAAAACAGAAGGATTTTGGCGACGTGCAGCGTGCATTGGAGGCGTTGCAGGAACTCTACCAAGCCAGCGGCTACGCGGGCATACAGATCACGCTTCCGGAGCAGGAGCTGGAGCGTGGTGACGTCATGTTCAGGGTGGTCGAACCCAGGATCGCCAGGGTGCTGGTTGAAGGCAATCAGCACTTCCGTGCAGAAAACGTGCGCCGCAGTGTGCCGTCGCTGGCTCCCGGAACGACCCCGCTGACGAGGGAAATTTCGGCCAGCGTGAAAGTCGCCAACGAAAACCCGGCCAAGCAGAGTGCCGTGCTGCTGCGTCCGGGTGCCCGCGACGGCGAGGTCGATGCGGTAATCCGCGTTGCCGACGTTCCCCCGGCCAGGTACAGCATCAGCATGGACAATACCGGCAACAAGGAAACAGGTACTTACCGCATGGGGTTTGCCTACCAGCATGCCAATCTTTTTGATCTTGATCATGTATTGACGCTGCAGTACGTCACTTCACCGCACAATATCAATGATGTGGAGGTTTACGGTCTCGGATACCGCATCCCCCTTTATGCAAGGGGACATTCCATCGACTTGATCGCAGGGTATTCGACGGTCAATTCGGGGACAGTGCAGGATCTGTTCGATGTGTCCGGGCAGGGTGCGATTTACGCACTGCGTTACAACCAGAATCTGGGCAAACTCGGCGACCTTGACCAGCGCCTGGTTTACGGCCTGGATTACCGTGCTTACCAGAACCTCGTGACCCCGGTCGGCGGAAACTTCAATTTTGTGCCCGACATCACGGTGCATCCGGCCAGCCTGACTTACAGCGGGCAGTTGCGGCAGGACGGGCGTGAACTCGCATTTTATTTCGGATATGCCCAGAACATTCCGGGAGGGAATGACGGCGTCGATCACAATTTCAAAAATTCCCGCCGCGATGCGAGGGCGGCTTACCGTATCTGGCGCTTTGGCGGTGTTTATACCCGGAGTTTCCTGAAGGACTGGCAATTCCGGCTGAAGGCTGATGCGCAATATTCACGGGATGCGTTGATCGCCGCCGAGCAATTCGGTCTGGGTGGTGCGGAAAGCATACGTGGATTCAATGAGCGTTACATGTCCAATGACAAGGGGTTTCGTTCCAACTGGGAGGTGTATACGCCCGAGTTGGGCTCGCACATGGGATTCGACACTGCCAAGCTGCGGTTTCTGGCTTTTTATGACACGGGGCAGGTCGGTCGCAATTCGCGGCAACCGGGTGAACTGGAACGGGTCAGCATGGACAGCGCAGGTTTTGGTTTGCGCATGAGTTACGGCACCAATTTTACCGTCAAGGCCGATTACGCCCAGGTCATGCATGACGGGACACAGTTCGGTGCTGCGGCGGGGCGCACCCACGCCAATCGGTGGCATGTTTCCGCCGGCTACGTTTTTTAGCATGTAAATTAAAAATACTTTTATAAAACATATACTTATGTTATTAATGCGGCCTGTTCCAAATGTGACTGGCGTCACATCGCTGAACGGAACAGAGGATTAGACTAAACAGCGGGTTTTATCGGGTCACGGTCAGTAAGTCGAAGATGGCGCCTGTGCAGTGTGGGGAGGGTGATGCAACGACGTAACGACAAGGTTGGCCGAAGCAACAATAACTGCCGGCGCAATGCGATCGCTGTTGCGGTCGCATCGTGTTTTGCGGGAAGCGTTGCCTTTGCCAATCCCACCGGCGGAGTCGTTGCGCACGGCCAGGCCAGCATTTCCTCGCAGGGCAATACCCTGACGGTCACCAACACCCCGGGCACGGTCATCAACTGGCAGGGGTTCTCCATAGCGGGCAATGAAATTGCCCGCTTCATCCAGCAGTCCCAGTCCAGCAGTGTTCTGAACCGTGTCGTCGGCATCAATCCCTCGGTGCTGCTCGGTTCGCTGCAATCCAATGGGCGTGTGTTTCTGGTGAACCCCAATGGCATCACGATCGGCCCCGGTGCGAATATCGACGTAGCCGGGTTTCTGGCTTCCACCCTGAACTTGTCCGACAGTGATTTTCTGGCCGGCCGGATGCGTTTTTCTGAAACGCCAGGGGCGGGCGCGGTTGCCAATCAGGGAACGATCAATACTGTGACTGGCGGCATGGTGTATCTGGTCGGTCAGGATGTGCGGAACAGCGGCATCATCCGCAGTCCGCGGGGCGAGATCATGCTGGTTGCCGGAAAAAGCGTCGAACTGGTCGATGCCCAGACTCCGGAAGTGCGGGTGCAGGTTACTGCACCCGACAACCAGGCCATCAATCTCGGGCAGCTGATCGCATCCGGTGGCAGGATCGGCATGTACGGCACGCTGGTAAAACACGGCGGTGTTGCCAATGCCAATACCGCAGTGATGGGTGAGAACGGCAAGGTCGTGTTCAAGGCAGTCAAGGATGTGACGCTGGAGGCCGGCAGTAAGACCACGGCCAACGGACTGCAGGGCGGCAGCATCACGGTCCAGGCAGAAACGGGCGAGCTGCTGACATCCGGAACGATTGCAGCCAAAGGCGAAGCCGGCAAGGGCGGAACTATCCGGCTGCTTGGGAACCGAGTAGGTCTGCTGGATCAAGCCATCGTCGATGTTACAGGTAGCGCAGGAGGGGGCGTCGCCCTGATTGGCGGGGATTACCATGGAAAAAACCCCGACATCCCCAGCGCACAACGTACCTATATAGGCCCTAATGCTCTGATCGCTGCGGACGCGATCGACAATGGAGATGGTGGCAGGGTGATCGTCTGGTCGGACGAGATCACGCGACATTACGGAACCATCACCGCACGCGGCGGTGCAAACGGTGGAAATGGCGGATTTGCCGAGGTGTCTGGCAAGGGATATTTGGAGTTCCATGGCAAGACGGATCTTCGCGCGCCGCACGGCGCAACCGGGACCTTGCTGCTCGATCCCATAGACATCACGGTTGCCAATGCTGGAACGGATTCCGCGGCCGACGTGGCAATTTTTGCGGATGCGACGTGCGGCGCGGGTGATGATCAGGCGTTGTGTTCGATTTCGCCTGCAACCCTTGATGGTGCCGGTGCGAACGTAATATTGCAGGCGCAGAACGACATTACGATCACTGACGCGATCAATCTGACCACAACGACCGACGCCAATCTGACCATGCAGGCGGGTCGATCGATTCTGGTGAACGCTGGTGTTGCGACCAACGGTGCTGGTCGAATCACTCTGGTTGCCAACAATACGGATAACAACGAAACCGATGCCGCAGGCGGTGCGCTGACGGGATCCGGAGGAACCAATCGATCCCTGGGCGCTGGAAACCTGACCGTTAACGACGTGATCTCGTCTGGCACGGGCGCGATCAAATTGGTCAGCAGCGGCTCGGTCACAAGCGGCGGGGAACCGGGCTCAGTAGCTCTAGGTGCCAACGTAACGACTGGGGGTGACGTAACCCTAATTGCAGGAGGCGGTTCAATTAGCCAGAGCGGCGGGACGGTGACGGCGGGGACGCTGACGGGTTCGGCGGGTGGGACGGTGAACATCGGCACGGCGGCGGTGACGAACCTGGGTGGGTTCACGAGCACGGGCGGGTTCACGCTGTCGGATGCGGGTGGACTGACGGTGACCGGAGCGGTGAGTGACAGCACGAGTCTGAGCTCGATCACGACGTCGAGCGGTGATCTGTCGGTGACGACGGGCAGTGTGTCGGGCAACGGCGTGTCGCTGACGACGACGACGAGCGGGAACATTGCGCTGGGCGGGAATGTGAACGCGGGGGCGGGGACGGCGACGCTGAGCGCGGCGGGGAATATCAGCCAGAGCGGCGGGACGGTGACGGCGGGGACGCTGACGGGTTCGGCGGGTGGGACGGTGAACATCGGCACGGCGGCGGTGACGAACCTGGGTGGGTTCACGAGCACGGGCGGGTTCACGCTGTCGGATGCGGGTGGACTGACGGTGACCGGAGCGGTGAGTGATACGGGTGGCACGGTATCGATCGCGACAACAGGCAGTGCGTTGTCAATCGGTGCCGGCATCAATGCTGTTGGACAAAATCTGACATTGACCGGAGCGGGGGTAACGCAGACCGCGGGTACGATTCTGTCGGCCACTACCACGGTCAATGCCGGTGCCGGCGCCATCGCCCTGAATTCAGCGACGAACAACTTTACCGGCACGGTTACGTTGAATGCGTCCGGTCCGAATATTTCCATTCAGGATGCTGATGCACTGGTTCTAGGTGTGCCGGCATTGCACGGTCCCAATACCGGCATTACGGCAATCGCCGGAACCACGCTGACGCTCCCGGCCTACAGCTACAGTACGGGCACGGGATCCATAGGCTTCCAGAGCAATGGCGGAACGCTGGCCACGAATGGCACGCTGACCACGACGACCGGAAATATTTCACTCACCGGATCGTCAGGAATCAGCCTCGCACACAATTTGACGGCTTCAGGCGGCGACGTCTCGTTGCTGAGTCCTGCGACGCTGCTGACTTCCATAATCCTGACGTCCGGCGGCGGCAACATCTCGACGGAGAGCATCACCGGCAACACGGCCAGCGGACAGAATCTGGGGCTTGTGGCGGGTTCGGGTGACATTACGATTGCCGGTGATGTCGGAGCCACCCGCCTGGGTACGCTTGCGGTGACTTCGGGCGATGTTGTGCAATTCCAGGGAATGGGAACGCAGCAGGTCAGCACCTTGAATGTCACGCAAAGCAGCTCAACGGCTTTTGCAGGTGCGCTCAATGTGACCAATGGCGTGTCGCTGGCGGCAACTGCCGGGGATGTTTCATTCCTGAATGGATTGACCACCGGCGTCGCATCATCACTGGCAACCACAGGCATGTTCCAGCTGGGAGACGCGACAGCGGATGTTTCGTCTATTGCCGGTGGATTGTCCAGGGCGGCGGGCTTGCCGTCGAGACTGGCAGGGGATATCACGGTTACGGGCGCGGTATCACTGTCGGATACCACCGTTCCGGCAGGCCAGGTCGCCACGCTCAACAGCGGAGCCAATCCGGTTACGTTCACTTCCACCGTGGACGGGCCGGGCGGGTTGATCGTCAATTCCGGCGGCGTCACCACGTTTACCGGCCAGGTCGGCGGAACAACCGCGTTGTCCGGCCTCGCGACGGATGCGGCGGGAAGCACGATCATCAACGGTGGCCTGGTATCGACGGCCGGAGTGGCGGGGCAGGCCTACAACGATCCGGTGACGGTTGGTGCCGGTCCGGCGAACACCGTGTTCCTTTCAAACGGCGCTGATGTCAGTTTCAACCAGACCCTGACCGGCAATGGCGGCGACATCACTTTTGGTTCGGCAAGTGCGCTCCTGGGAGATCTTCTGGTCGTCGGGGCATTGACCAATGTTGATGATTTTGACGTGTTTGCCGGCAGCGCTTCGGTCAACAGCGGGAGCAACAATTCGATCAACCGGGTCGCTTTCAATACTTCCGGCAATGTTTCGCATTTCGACCAGGGCGGGATACTGCTGGATGCGTCGACAGTTGGTGGAAACTTGATCCTGACCGCCAATACCGGCAGCATCACTCAGACCGGCGTTGTCGATGTGACCGGGACAGCGACGGTGACTTCGAATCAGGGCGGGATCACGCTGGGTGGCGCAGGTATCGGCTTTACTGCTGCATCAGCAGTTATTGCGGCCAATGACGGGCTGGGGAACGACACGGGCACACTGGCTATCGGTGCCGGAGGCATCACCGCCACCTCCGCCGGCGGAACCATAGTGCTCAAGGCGGCTGATGGCATTACAGTCAACGGGCCGGTGCTGACCAACAACGGCGATATTACGATCGCATCGGGTAATGCGCCGGGCATGACTTCCCTGGGCATCGCCCTGGCAAACAATCCCGGCGGTGCCGCGCTCGGCAGCGTTGCCATCAACGCGCCGGTGCGCGCGGGCAGCGGAGATATCACGATTTATTCCTCCGGGCCGGTCTCGCAGCTGACAGGCGCAGGCAACGACGCGGGTCTGCAAACCCTGAATGCCCTGACAGTCAGGACCTACAACAATGTGTCCGGTGCGGCGACTATTACCCTGGACAATGACAACAACACCGCAAATTCGACGACTCCCGTCTTTCCATCCGGATGCACGGGAATCGCGGCAGGCCACGGGGCCGGCAATTGCGCGTTCCAGATTACCCTGGAGACCCGTCAGGCGGGCGATACCGGGGTCGCCAGCACTACCGCGTTCCCCGGCGGATTCGCGGCCAGCCAAATCAGCTACAAGAGCATCAGCGGCACTCAGATCATCGGTATCGGGACGGCCAGCGATGTGTTGCTCGAGGCGGACAGCTGGACATTGGGCGCTGGAGCGATCAATGGGCGCAACGTCAACATCGTCGCCACCGGCATCAGCGGCGGCGGCACCATTGACGTAGGCATAGCGATCCCGACCAGCTTCATCAACAACAACCAGACCGGCGGGTCGTTGAATCTGATCGCGGCGCGGGATGTCAACATGCTGCCCGGCGGTTCGATCGGCACGGCCGGCACCAGGTTTGACCATAACCTTGTACTGGCTGCCGGCAATGACATCAATCTGCAGGGATCGATTTTCCTCGCCGGTGACCTGAACCTGCGTGCCAATGCACTGGCGACCGATTTGTTTGGCAATGCGCCTTTGGGAGCGAGCGGCGTGGTAACCATGATGACCCCGGGCGCCAGTCCCCTCGAAGTGAGGGCGGCCAATATCACGCTGGGTACGGCGGCGCGGCCGGTGAACGGTTTCACCATTACCTCAGGCACGGCGGCTACTGGCGAACAGGCTGATGCAAGGCTGGTCGCCGACAGCCGACTGGACATCAATCTGGCTGGGGATTTCACGGCGACCGCCGGTTCAGCGCTTGCAACCGCACCAACCACGGCGAAAACATCGGCGGATGTACTGGTCCGCGGAGGGGTCGCTTCCGTGATTATCGGGGGCAATGCCAACCTGACCGGCGGTACGGCATCGGTAGCTGGTACCGCCGGGCCATCGCAGTCTGCCAGTGCCAGCGCCATGCTCGAAGGGACTGCGTTCGATTTGAGCGTTGCCGGGGATGTGAATCTTGCCGGCGGAACTTCCAACGCGGCAACAGGTGGAAATACCGCCACCGCGAATGCGCAGATACTCGCTCATTCAGTGTTTTCCCCCGTAATCCAGGGCGATTTGAACATTCTAGGTGGAACCGCAACCGCGCAGCCGATACCTGGCCAGTTTGCGAATGCCATAGCTGCAGCACGCCTGGAGTCCGACGGCGATCTACAGCTCAAGGTGACGGGCAATGTCGACCTGCAGGCGGGGGCCGCAACGGCAGACAATACCGGTGGAGGCGCTTTTGCCGAAGCCGATGCGGGCGCCCTGGTGCGTTCGGGTGCCAGGGTAGATATTCAAGTCGATCAGGATTTCAACATGACCGGTGGAACGGCGACGGCAACAGGCTCGAACCTGAGGGCCATAGCTTCCGCGGGTGTTTTCACCGGGAACCTGCCCTCGGGAGAAACGCTGCTGGTAAAAACACTGGGGAACATGGCTCTGACCGGCGGCACGGCAACGGGAGCGGGGGCGGACGCGGCAGCCTTGGTCTACTCGTCAGGCGAAGCGAAGTTGACTGTGGGCGGGCCGGATGGATTACGACTGGAAGGCGGCAGCGGACCATTTTTCCCGCCGTTCGACAGCGGGGTATTCAATCCCAACAGCGACATGTTCCATCTTATTGGCGACACATCACTGGTGCGCATCCTCGGAAATGCCTACCCGATAACGGTTACCGGGAACATTACAGTGGTGCCGAATGCGGCGCTGGGAGCAGCCCTGTTCATTACCGAGGCGCCGCCCCTGAATCTCGACGCCCTGCTGGCGGCTTTCATCAAATCCACCGATTGCGTGTCCTTCAGCGGCGGGTCGTGCACCCTGTCGGATGCAGCGGCTGCGAACGCCTCCGGAAAAACGGTCAAGGGCGCCGCGGGCGGAGTCTGCAAATAAACGAGCACATGACTATTCACGCGCAATCTGGCAACATGGCATCCCGAACGTCCATGGCGACCTGCCGTGGCGACAGATCAGCCGGATATCGAGACTGAGCCCCATGCCCGCGCCCATTGTCGTGAATCCACAGATCCTGAAAACGGTTCCGCTGTTTTCATCGTTTTCGGACCAGCAGATTGCGATGCTGGTTTCGTGTGTTCAGCACCGGAGTTATCCGCGTGGCGCCGCGATTCTGCGGGCCGGCGAGGAAACAGAAGCGCTGTACATCATCCTGTCCGGCCGCGTGAAGGTGCTGATTCCGGATGAAGAAGGGCGCGAAGTCATCCTGACCATGATGGCCGCACAGGATTTCTTCGGGGAAATGGGTTTGCTTGATGATCTCCCAAGCTCGGCGACGGTTGAAACGCTGGAACCCTGCGAGATGCTGCGCATCCCGAGGACAGCGTTCCTGTCATGCCTGGAAGAGAATGCCGAGGTTGCCATGCTGGTCCTGCGCAACATGGTCAAACGCCTGCGTGAAGCCGACCGCAAGATCGAGAGCCTGGCACTGATCGACGTTTACGGGCGCGTTGCGCGCCTGATCATCGACATGGCCGAAAACATTGACGGCAACTGGATCGTGCAGAAGGCGCCGGCCAAGCAGGAAATCGCGCGCATGATCGGTGCGTCGCGGGAAATGGTGAGCAGGGTCGTCAAGGATCTGCAGGAAAAGAACCTCATATGTACTGACAAGCGCAAGATCATTGTGCTGGACCGCCAGTCGATGGCGCATCGCGGATCCTCGCGTTAGGGATCGCTCCAGGCTGGAAATCCGGCATTTGTGATTTTTCGCACGTTTTCATGGGCTTGTGTGCAGCTGTTCCTTTCCGGCAGGTCGCTTGTGGTATATAAACGGGATCGAAATTGGGATGGTTGTGCCGGGATTTATGCAGTCTGCTGAGTCGTGCTCAGAAGGGGGTAATCATGTTTAAACTGAAAAATCTGTTGATGTGCATTTCTGCGGCCATTCTGGCCATAACTGCCGCAGGCGCTTACGCTGCTGGCGCCGGTGTGATCACGCATCTGAGCGGAACCATGTCGGTGCAGCGTCCAGACGGTTCGGTACGCATACTTTCCCAGAAGTCCGAAGTCCAGCCCGGCGACATCCTGACCACACAGCGCGACAGTTACGCGCAGATTAATTTCACCGACGGCAGCGCGGCAACGATGCGTCCCAACAGCACCATGAAGCTGGAAGCCTATTCGTTCAACAAGGATGCACCGAAGAACGACGGCATGTTTATGCGGTTGCTGAAGGGGGGGTTGAGGACAGTCACCGGCCTCATCGGCAAGCGCGGTGACCAGGACGCCTACAAGATCGGCACTTCAACGGCAACCATCGGCATCCGGGGCTCCTCGGGCGACACCGTGGCCTGCGCCGCGGACTGTGGATCGCTGGAGCCGGGCACCTACCATACGACCTACACCGGCAGCTACATCATGCAGAACAGTGGCGGCACGCAGATCATCGGCGAAGGACAGTTCGGCTTTGCCCAGGATCCGCAGAAGCCGCCGGTGCTGCTGCCCGGCGACCCGGGCCTTAACCTGAGCCAGTTGCCGTTCACGCTGGGCGTGGGCGGCGGAGCGGTTCCGGGCGGCGCCAGCCAGGAGTGCGTGGTTCGCTGAGGATACCTTCCGCGGTTTACCGACAAACCCCGCCATCCGGCGGGGTTTGTTTTTTTGGAGGAGCATGGGGCGGCCATTGCCGATCGCTGCAGGTCGCACATGCTTTTCACTTATAATCATCGGGTTAACGACATTACCCAGCGCAAAACCCCGACAGCCTGATGCCGGTCATCGACAAAACAGCCGACGCCAAGTCAGCCCGCAACCCGCTGCCGCCGAAAATTGCCGCACTGCTGCGGGAATCCTGGTGGCTGGCCTTCCTCGCAGGTGCGCTTTACCTGCTGCTGGTGCTGTTCAGTTTTCACAAGGGCGATCCGGGGTGGTCCCACAGTGCGGTTGTCGATCACATTGAAAATGCCGGCGGCGTCATCGGCGCTTACGTGGCCGACCTGCTGCTGTTCGTGTTCGGCATGTCCGCCTACTGGACGGTGGTGCTTTGTGCCTCGCTGGTGCTGTGGGGCTTTCGCCGCATCGAAACCGTCAGTGAAGCCGATCGCAGGTCGTATGCCGTGGCATTGATCGGATTTGCGGTGGTGATGCTGGCCAGTTGCGGCCTTGAATCCCTGCGGCTGTATACCCTGAAAGCCGAGTTGCCGGGAGTGCCGGGCGGCGTGCTGGGCGCGGTGGTCGGCAACGGGCTTGCCGGGATTGCCGGCTTTACCGGCGCGACGCTGCTGCTGCTGGCGGCGCTGGCGGCCGGCTTGAGCCTGTTCACCGGCACCTCGTGGCTGGTTGTCATAGAAAAAATCGGCGGCTGGTCGGAAGCGCTGTACGGATTTGCCATCCGCAAACTCCAGGAACGCGCCGACCGCAAGGCCGGCGCCGTGGCGGCAGTGGCCCGCGAGGATGCCGTCGAAGACAGCAAGAAAATCATCGAATCACATGAGCCGGTGCGCATCGAGCCGCCGCGCATCGAAATCCCGAAATCGGCGCGCGTCGAGCGCGAGAAACAGGTGCCGCTGTTCGGCGATCTGCCGGATACGCTGTTGCCTCCGCTTAACCTGCTCGACGAGGCCGACGCCAACATAGAGACCGTTTCCGCAGACACGCTGGAATTCACCTCGCGGCTGATCGAGAAAAAGCTGCTCGACTTCGGCGTCGAGGTCAAGGTACTGACCGCTTATCCCGGCCCCGTGGTGACCCGTTTCGAGATCGAACCTGCTGTCGGCGTCAAGGGCAGCCAGATCATCAACCTGGTGCGCGACCTGGCGCGTGCGCTGTCGGTGCTGAGCATCCGCGTGGTGGAGACCATACCCGGCAAGAGTTACATGGGTCTGGAAATCCCCAACCCCAAGCGGCAGATGGTGCGACTTTCGGAAATCGTCAGCTCACAGGTCTATGCCGACATGGGCTCGCCGCTGACACTGGCGCTGGGCAAGGACATTGCCGGCAATCCGGTGGTCGCCGACCTCGCGCGCATGCCGCACCTGCTGGTCGCCGGCACCACCGGGTCCGGAAAATCGGTGGCGATCAACGCGATGATCCTGTCGCTGGTCTACAAGGCGCCGCCGTCGCAGGTGCGGCTGATCCTGGTCGACCCGAAAATGCTTGAACTGTCGGTCTACGAGGGCATCCCCCACCTGCTGGCCCCGGTGGTCACCGACATGCGCCAGGCGGCCAACGCGCTGAACTGGTGCGTCGGCGAAATGGAGCGCCGTTACAAGCTGATGTCGATGCTGGGCGTGCGCAACATGGCGGGTTTCAACCAGAAGGTGCGCGATGCGATCAAGAAAAAGGCACCGCTGAACAATCCGCTGAGCTCGACGCCGGAGAATCCGGTGCCTTTGCACGAGATGTCGCTGATCGTGGTGGTCATCGACGAACTGGCGGACCTGATGATGGTGGTCGGCAAGAAAATCGAGGAACTGATCGCCCGGCTGGCGCAGAAGGCGCGCGCCGCGGGCATCCACCTGATACTCGCCACGCAGCGGCCGTCGGTCGACGTCATTACCGGCCTGATCAAGGCCAACATTCCGTCGCGCATCGCCTTCCAGGTATCGGCCAAGGTCGATTCGCGCACCATCCTCGACCAGATGGGGGCGGAAGCGCTGCTGGGACAGGGCGACATGCTGTTCCTGCCGCCGGGGCAGGGCTATACCCAGCGTGTGCACGGGGCGTTTGTCGACGACCAGGAGGTGCACAAGGTGGTGGACCACCTGAAGAGCCTGGCGCAGCCGCAGTACATCGAGGAAATCCTCGAAAGCCCGGAAGCCTCGGCCGAAGCCGGCATTGACGGCGGCGAGGGTGGCAACGGCGAGGCCGATCCGCTCTATGACCAGGCCGTGGCCATCGTGCTGAAGACGCGGCGGCCGTCGATCTCGCTGGTGCAGCGCCACCTGCGCATCGGCTACAACCGCGCGGCACGGCTGATCGAGCAGATGGAGCGCTCCGGGCTGGTGTCACCCATGCAGTCGAACGGCAACCGTGAAGTGCTGGCGCCGGCGTCAGCCCCGGATGCAGACTGAACGCGGCCGGCAGACAACTTTCCCGGCCCTGCACTGTCTGAAGTCCATGCTGATCCGCTTCCTGACCCTGCTGGCCCTGCTGTGTCCGCCTGCCGTCGTTGCCGCGGCCGAAGCGCAGCCGCGTGGCATGGCGTTCGAAGTCTATATCCGCCTCGAACACGGCATGACCGAGGGGGAGCTGGTGCTGCGCGCCGGCAAACCCGACCACCAGTCGTATGACAATTTCCGCGAAGGCCAGAAGTCATTTTATTATTATCCGACGCTGGCCAATCCCTTCCTGACCACGATCACGCTGCGCTCGGGCCGCATCTCGGGCATCGAACGCATCCGCAGGGCCAACTGATGCGCATATTCCTTCTGTTGCTGTTGCTGATGCCGGTGATGGCCACCGCCGCCGGCACCGAGGCGCTGAAGAACTTTCTCGGCCAGACGCAGACGCTGAAGGCGCGTTTCGCGCAGATGGTGCTCGACAGGAACCTCAAGCCGCTGCAGCAGGCGCAGGGCGTGATGCAGTTCTCGCGGCCCGGCAAATTCCGCTGGGATTACAACAAACCCTACGAGCAGACCATTGTCGGCGACGGCAGCCGGCTGTGGATCCATGACAAGGACCTCAACCAGGTCACGGTGCGCAAGCTCGACAGCGCGCTGGGTGCGAGCCCCGCGGCGCTGCTTGCCGGCAGCAACGACCTTGAGCGCGATTTCACGCTGTCCGATTCAGGCGTGCAGAACGGCCTCGACTGGCTGGAGGCGGTGCCGAAAAACCGCGATACCGTGTTCGAGCGCGTGCGCATGGGCTTCGGCAAGTCGGGGCTCGAAGCCATGGAACTGCGCGACCAGTTCGGCCAGGTCACGGTGATCACCTTTGCCGATGTCGAGCGCAATCCGCGCATCGCCGCCGAAGTGTTCCGCTTTGCGCCGCCTCCCGGCGCGGACGTCATCAGCGAATAACCCGGCGGCCGGCCGTGAACGACCTGTTCGCGAAACGTGAGCCCGATGCGCCGCTGGCCGAGCGCATGCGCCCGCGCACGCTGGGCGACGTGGTGGGGCAGCAGCATCTGCTCGGCGCCGGCAAACCGCTGCGTCTCGCTTTCGAAGCCGGAAAGCCGCATTCGATGATCCTGTGGGGCCCGCCGGGCGTGGGCAAGACCACGCTGGCGCGGCTGATGGCGCAGGCTTTTGACGCCGAATTCATCGCGATCTCCGCTGTGCTTGCCGGCGTCAAGGAAATCCGCGAAGCCGTGGCGCGTGCCGAAGTCGTGCTGCAGCAGAGCGGACGCCGCACCATCCTTTTTGTCGATGAGGTGCACCGCTTCAACAAATCGCAGCAGGACGCCTTCCTGCCCTTCGTCGAACAGGGTCTGATCACCTTCATCGGCGCCACCACGGAAAATCCGTCGTTCGAGGTCAACAGTGCCTTGCTGTCACGCGCCGCGGTTTACGTGCTGCAGCCGCTGGGCAATGATGATCTGGCCGGGCTGCTCGCGCGTGCCACTGACAAGTTATTGATTAAATTGAATTTTTCTGACGAGGCCCGCGACGCGCTGGTGGCCTGTGCCGACGGCGATGCCCGCCGCCTGCTGAACATGGTGGAGCAGGTCGGCACGGCCGCGGCACAAGCCAGACAGACCGACATCGACGAAGCCTTCGTCAAGCAGACGCTGACCCAGAGCCTGCGCCGTTTCGACAAGGGCGGCGATGCCTTCTACGACCAGATCTCGGCACTGCACAAGTCGGTGCGTGGTTCAGCCCCGGATGCCGCGCTCTACTGGCTCACGCGCATGCTCGACGGTGGCGCCGATCCGTTGTACCTCGGCCGCCGGTTGATCCGCATGGCGGTGGAGGACATCGGTCTGGCCGATTCACGCGCACTGCGCATGGCATTGGATGCCTGCGAAACCTACGAACGCCTTGGTTCGCCCGAAGGCGAACTGGCGCTGGCGCAGGCTGCGCTGTATCTCGCGGTCGCACCGAAAAGCAACGCGGCCTATGTCGCGCACAAGCGTGCGATCGAACTGGTGCGCAATGACGCCTCGCGCCCGGTGCCCGAACACCTGCGCAATGCACCGACGAAACTGATGAAGGATCTCGGTTACGGCCGCGAGTACCGTTACGCCCACGATGAACCGGAAGCCTATGCCGCCGGTGAAAACTACCTGCCCGACGGCATGTCGCCGCTCAAGTTCTACGAGCCCACCGACCGCGGACTGGAAGCAAAAATCGCCGAGAAGCTCGAGCATCTGCGCGCGCTCGACCGGGAAAAAGAGGGTAAATCATAAGTATTTGTTTTTATTGATATTTTAATAATTCACGGAATCAGAATCCGTAAAGCCGCGCCGGATTCTCCACCAGCACCCTGTGCCGTTGTCGTTCATCCGGCACCCACTCCGCCAGCAGATCGGCGAGCAGCGCATCTTCGGGCATCAGCGCACGCGCGCCGGGATGCGGCCAGTCAGTGCCCCAGACGATGCGCTCCGGCGCCGCGGCCACCAGCGCGCGCGCCATGGGGGTGACGTCGGGATACAGCGGCGCATTCTTCGACACGAAGTACGGCCCCATGATCTTGGCCCACACGTTGTCGCGGCTCACCAGCCGTTGCAGCGCCTGGAATGCCGGTGACGTCACGCCGTCCGCAGCAGGGCAGCGCGCGAAATGGTCGATGACGATGGTGATCTTCAGCTTCGCCAGTTTCTCCGCGGCTTCGGGCATTTTCGGCAGGTCGAGGTAGAACTGCAGGTGCCAGCCCAGCGACTTCAGCCGCGGCGCGAGGCGTTCGCCGTCGGCCAGCGTCAGGCCTTCGGTATCCGAGGCGAGGTTGATGCGCACCCCGCGCACACCGGCGGCATGCAGTTCCTCGAGTTCACGGTCGCTGATGTCTGCTTCGACCACCGCGATGCCGCGCAGCTCATGCAGTCCCGAGCGCAGTGCGTCAACCATGCAGCGGTTGTCGGTGCCGCAGACGCTGGGCTGCACCAGCACGCCGCGGTCACAGCCGTTGTTCTTCAGCATGCCGACGTAATCGGCGGTCAGTGCATCCGGGGCGATGTATGCGGCATTGGCTACATACGGGAAATGCTCCTGCGGCCCGAACACATGGGCGTGGCAGTCGCAGGCGCCGGCAGGAAACGGTGTCCGGGGTTTGCGGGTCGCGGGGATAAATCCGGGGATGTTGGGCGTGCGTATCGTGGTCATGGAGAACGGCCGGTTGCGGGAGGGGCGACTGTAGGAGGGCACTCGCCGCACTGTCAAGGGCTGGCCCGGCTCCATGATCTAAACGATAATGGCGCCTCTTTTCAGCATTTGGTCCATGCACCGCGACGGTTATGCTGTGTGGTGCATCAACCTGTGATTCGGGAACGACATGCTTGATCTACAGACACTGAGGATGG
>JBFWOE010000052.1:0-18085 GCA_050250695.1 Burkholderiales bacterium | reverse complement strand
TTCTTCGATGGTCTTGGCGATGCCCCGGTGTTCACCCCAGCGCACATCAACACCTTTGGCCAGTTTTTTTCCCAGCGGGAAATGATTGTGCCATTCCATGTGCATGACCATCTTCTCGCCGGGCCTTAAGATCACGTAGGCCTCGACCGTGCCCGGCCAGCCGGTGACCCATTGCGGCGCATTGCCGCTGCGGTGGTCGGTGACCACCAGCAGGTGGTCGCAGCCGTGTTTTTCCATCACGGCCGCAAGCGCGGCGTGACGGCGGGCATATTCGGCGTCGGAAAAACGCGGGTAGTCCTGCTGCATGATGGCGAGCAGCCGCGGCTCGAGATTCAGCGGATTCGATTCGGCAATCACAGTCCCATTCCTTTCATCTGCGCTTCACTGTAGCGCGTTCCGGCGCCGGCGCCCGGCTTGAACAGCTCCGACAGTTCGGCAAGTACCACATCGGGCAGCACCAGCTGCACGGCGGCCGCGTTGAGATCGACGTTTGCAGCGTGATTGGTGCCCGGTATGGGCACGATGAAATCACCCTGGGCCAGCACCCAGGCGATGGCGACCTGCGCCGGCGTCGCGTCCACGGACTTCGCAACCTCCTCCAGCCCTGCTACCAGCCTGACGTTCCTTGCGAGGTTGTCTGCCAGGAACCGCGGATGGCGGCGCCGGCGGTCGTTTTCTGGAATGTCTTCCACGCCCCTGATCTTCCCGGTCAGCAGGCCGCGCCCCAGCGGAGCGTAACCGATGAAGCCGATGCCCAGTTCGCGGCAGGTCGCGAGGATGCCGTCCTCCACGTCACGCGCCCACAGCGAATATTCGGTCTGCAGCACCGTCACCGGATGTACGGCATGCGCGCGCCTCAGCGTATTGGCGCCGGCCTCGCACAGGCCGATGTACCGGACCTTGCCGGCGCGCACCAGATCCCCCATCGCGCCCACGGTATCCTCGATCGGCACTGCGGGATCCACCCGGTGCAGGTAGTAGATGTCGATGACGTCAGTGCCGAAACGTTTCAGGCTGACGTCGCAGCATTTCGTCAGGTATTCGGGCCTGCCGTCGGTCGCCTTTTTGCCGTCAGGCAGCGTGATGTTGCCAAACTTGGATGTGATCAGCACCTCGCGGCGGCGTTTGCCCAGCGCGCGGCCCAGCAGCACTTCGTGCCGGCCGTTCCAGTAATCGTCGCCGCTGTCGAAATGATTGATCCCCAGATCCAGCGCCCGGGCGATGGCGGCGTTGAAATCTGCCTCCAGCGGCGTGCCGTACTGCACCGGCGTCGCCCCCCTGCCCATGCCGATCGCCGAAACTTCAGGACCGTTTCTGCCCAACTGCCGGAATTTCATTGCTCACCGCCCCTGCTGCGGATCAAACAAAACGGGCGGCGCAAACAGCGCCGCCCGCATGACATCGACTGCAAGTCAGGCTTATCGCGGCTTGATGCCCGCGGCCTTGACGATGGTTTGCGAAACCTCGATTTCCTCGCGCACGAATTTCGCGAACTGCGCGGGATTCATGTCCATCGGGTCATTGCCCAGCGCGGCCAGTTTTCCCTTGACGTTGGCATCGGCCGCCGCGGTCTTGATCGCGGCAGCGATCCTGTTGATGACCGGTTGCGGCACACCCTTGGGCGCCCAGACGCCGAACCACAGAGAGAAATCAAACTTGGGCACGCCGGATTCCGCGATGGTCGGCACATCGGGCAGCACACCGGAACGCTTGATCGTGCTGACCGCCAGCGCGCGCAGGCGCTTGCCCTGGATATGACCCATGCCGGCGGAAATCGGCGAGAAGTAGAAGTCGACGCGCCCGCCGACGATGTCAGCCAGCACTTCGCCCGAGCCCTTGTAGGGAATGTGATTCAGGTTCACCTTGGCTGCAAGCTTGAACTTCTCCAGGTTCATGTGCGTACCGCTGCCGACGCCGGCCGACGCGAAATTGATCGAACCGGGCTTGGCCTTGGCCGCATTGATCAGGTCCTGCACCGACTTGTAGGCGGAAGTGTTTGGAATCACCAGCACATTGGGCTGCATCGCCAGGGGGCCGATGTCGACAAAATCGCTGGTCTTGTAAGGCAGATTGGCATACAGCAGATGATTGGACGCGTAGCCCGAAGAATGCATCAGCAGGGTGTAGCCGTCCGGCGTGGCGCGGGCCGCGACACCGGCCGCGAGAGTACCGCCGGCGCCGCCACGATTGTCGGCGAGCACGGTCTGGCCCCACAACTCGGTCCACTTGTTGGTGTAGAGACGGCCGACGATGTCGGTCGAGCTGCCCGGCGGGAACGCGATCATGAAACGCACCGGCTTGGTCGGAAAATCAGCGGCCAGCGCGGTCAGGGGTGCAGCAGTCGCGGCCAGCAGCGCCAGCCCCAGTTTTATTGCCGTTCTCATTGCCTTCTCCTCAGCTTGGTTATTTTAAAGTCCGTCGCCGATGTCGACATTTTCGGGCTTGAGTTCGATGCCTGATGCCCGGGCCTGCAACAGCAGCAAAGTCGAGAAATCCTGGTCAGTGTAACCGTTCCCGATCAAAGTTTGAACCAGGTCGCGGGTGATGGCCGTGGTCGGCATCGGCACCCCGTGGGTGCGGCCGGCGGCGAGCCCGAGATCGATATCCTTGCGCAGCAGTTCCGGAGTGAAGGTGACATGGAAATCGAGGTTCGACAGCGCCGGGGTCTTGTAGGCGGTGAACATCGATCCCATCACGCTCTTGTTGAGGAAATCGAGGAAGGCATGGCGTTTCATGCCGGCCTTCTCGGCGAGCACCGTGATTTCGCACAGGTTCTGGATCACCACCCCGAGCATCACGTTGTGGCAGATTTTCGCAATGCGGGACAGTTCACCGTCGCCGACGTAGGACACGCCGCGGCCGATGGCCTGCAGGTACGGATTCACCGCGTCGAAGGCGTCCTGCGGACCCGAGGCCACCACCGTCAGCTTGCCGGCCTTGATCACCTTGGCATTGCCGGATACCGGCGCTGCCAGCAGCTTGACGCCCTTTTCACCGAGCTTCGCCCGGATCTCGGCCGATTCCTCCAGCGAAATCGAGGTGCTGTCGACGATGATCTTGGGCTTGCCGCCCGCAGACAGCACCCCGTTCGCGCCGAACAGCACTTCCTTGACGTCCTTGCCGGTGGACACCATCGTGAACACGATGTCGCAGCCGGCGAGATCGGTCAGCTTGTCGGCCACTTTGGCGCCGGATTTCGCCAGCGGCTCGGCCTTGGCACGGGTGCGGTTCCACACGGTGATGTCACAGCCGGCTTTCGCCAGGCGCTCCGCCATCGCGTAGCCCATGCGGCCGATGCCGATCCAGCCGAGCTTGTGTTTTTTCATGTCTGACATGTCGTTTCCTTAAAGAAGAACTCAAAATCAATTTACAGGATGGACAGGATGTTCAGGATAAAACCAGGCGTGCGTTTTTCTGGGCTCCGGACAGACATGCAAATCCGGGTTTTTGCTTTTTGATCCTGTAAATCCTGTCCATCCTGTTAATTCGTTTTCAGGCCTCCAGCGCCTGCGTCCAGTTGCGCGACTCGAGCGCATTTTTCACCTCGGCGAGGAACGCCGCCGAATACGAGCCATCGACCGCGCGGTGGTCGAAGCTCTGCGCCAGCACGCCGACCGGCCGGATCGCGATGGCGTCTCCGTCGGCGCCCTCGATCACCACCGGCTTCTTGCGGATGCCGTCGGCCGACAGGATCGCCACCTGCGGCTGGTTGATGATCGGCGCGGTGATCACGGTGCCGAAAGCGCCGTTGTTGGTGATGGTGTAGGTACCCTCTGTCATCTCGTCGGGGCGCAGCTTTCCGGCTCGGGCGCGGCTCGCCAGGTCGTTGATTTCGCGGATGATCTGCGGCAGTGACTTGGCCGGCACGTCCTTCAGCACCGGCACCACCAGGCCGTCGAAATTGAGATCGACAGCGATGCCGATGTTGATGCGGCGGTGCAGCTGCAGTCCGTCGCCGGCAAGGCTGGCATTGAGTTTCGGAAACTTGCCGAGCGCGATCGACACCGCGCGCACGATGAACGGCAGATAAGTCAGCGAATAACCCTCGCGGCGCTTCCATTCCGCGCCATGAAGCTTGCGCGCCTGTTCGACGCGGTGAAAATCGGCCTCGACCACCTGCAGCACATGCGGCGAGGTCTGCCAGGACTTCGCCATGTTCTCGGCGACGCGCTTGCGCACGCTGTTGAAGGCCACGGTCTGTCCTGCCGCCACCGGCGCCGGTGCTGGCGCCGCTCGAGACGGCGCTGCGGCGGGTTTTGCGCCGCGGCTGGCGATGAACCCGGTGACGTCCTCGCGGGTGATTCGGCCGTCGCGGCCGCTGCCGGCGATGTCCGCCGGATCGAGGCTGTGTTCGGCGATCAGCCTCCGCACCACCGGCGACAGCCGGTCGGCGGCGCTGGCGCGCGATGAAGAGGACGGCGCACGGAGAGGCGCGTGCGCGGCTGAAACCGCGGGTGCAGCCGCCGGTGTCTGCGCCGCTGCGGCCGGAGCGGGTTTCGCTGCACCGCTTTCGCGAATGATCGCCAGCGTCGCGCCGACCTTGGCGGTAACGCCTTCGGCCACCACGATCTCGGCGACAACGCCGGCCACCGGCGACGGTATCTCGGTGCTGACCTTGTCGGTCTCGACGTCGAACAGCGTCTCGTCGGCCTTCACGCTGTCGCCGACCTTCTTGTACCACCGGGTGACGGTGCCCTCGGCGACCGTTTCACCCAGCTGCGGCATGATCACATCCATTCACTGCTCCTGAAAAACATGATTACTGCCAGACAGCAAAAGCGGATTAACAGGATGGACAGGATTTACAGGATTAACAGCAAACCCCGGCCCTGAGGTTGTGCAAAGAACGGGGTTCATCCTGTTAATCCTGTCCATCCTGTTAATTGATGTTGTAGTTCAATCAATCTTTTCCACGATCTCGCGCACGATGCGCTCCACCGACGGAATCGTGTTGTCCTCCAGCCGGTCGGCCGAGGGCAGCGGGATGTGCGGCGTGGTGATGCGGATGATCGGGCCGTCGAGTTCCCAGAAACATTCATCGGCAATGATCGAGGCGATTTCCGCACCCCAGCCGCACAGCCGCGGGTTCTCCTCGACAGTCACCAGCCGTCCTGTCGCCGCGACTTCGGCGAGGATGGTCGTCAGGTCCAGTGGCACCAGCGAGCGCACGTCGACCACGGTGCAGGAAATGCCGTGTTGCTTTTCGAGGATTTCCGCAGCACCCAGTGCGCGATGCACCATCAGGGCGAGCGCGACGATGGTGCAGTCCTTGCCACGGCGCAGCACCCGCGCCTTGCCCAGCTCGTCGACCAGTTCTCCGTCGGGAACCTCGCCCTTCATCGGGTACAGCGACTTCTGCTCGAACACCAGCACCGGATCCTCGTCGCGCACCGCGGCGGCGATCAGGCCCTTGACGTCGGCGGGGAACGCCGGCGCCACCACCTTGATGCCGGGAATCATCATCGCCCAGTTCTCCACCGACTGCGAATGCTGCGCGCCGAAACGCGAACCCGCGCCGTTGGCGGTGCGGATCACCAGCGGCACCTGTACCTGGCCGTTGGTCATGTAGCGTGATTTGGCGATCTCGTTGGCGACGATGTCCCAGCACACGGCCAGGAAATCCGAAAACATGATCTCGGCAATCGGCCGCAGACCCGTCATCGCCGCGCCCATCGCGGCACCGAGTATGGCCTGTTCCGAAATCGGCGTGTCGCGCACCCGTTTCGGCCCGAACCTGTCGAGCAGGCCGACCGTAGCCTTGAACACGCCGCCGGCGTGCGCAATGTCTTCGCCGAGGAACACCACGCGCTCGTCGCGCGCCATTTCCTGGGCGATGCCCGCGGCCACCGCATCGCGGTAGGTCAGTTCCGCCATGACGCACCTCCGTCGGCCCAGACATGCTGGAAGATGCCGTCCAGCGACGGCGGCGCCGAGGCCTTGGCGATCTCGGTGGCCTCGTTCACCTGCTTCATGACTTCACCTTCGATCTCGTTCAGCGTCGCCTCGACGATGCCGATCCCGAGCAGGCGTTCGCGGTAGATCTTGATCGGGTCGCGTTCCAGCCACTTCTCCAGTTCGCCCTCGGGCCGGTATTTCGCCGGATCGGCGCGCGAATGGCCGGAATGGCGATAGGTCATGCACTCGATCAGCGCCGGTCCGCCGCCCTTGCGCGCACGCGCGATGTACTTGCTCGCGGTGCGGTACACCGCGTCGGCGTCGTTGCCGTCGACCACGATCTTCTCCAGGCCGTATGCCGCCGCGCGATCCGCCGCCGGATGCTCGACCGCGGTCACAGTGCTGATCGGGGTGTATTCCATGTAGAGATTGTTCTCGCAGACGAAGATCACCGGCAGCTTCCAGATCACCGCGAAATTCAGCGCCTCGTGGAAAGCGCCGATGTTGGTGGTGCCGTCGCCGAAAAAACACACGGAAACCTGCTCGGTGCCGCGGTACTGCGCGCTCCAGGCCGCGCCTGCCGCCACCGGCAGGTGCGCGCCGATGATGGCGTACGACCCCATTGCCCCTTTGGACACATCGGTCAGGTGCATCGAACCGCCCTTGCCGCCGAGCAGGCCGCATTCGCGTCCCATCAGTTCGCCCAGCACCCCGCTCATCGACGCGCCGCGCGCCAGCGTGTGCGCATGGCCGCGGTAGGTGCAGAAGGTCCAGTCGTCGGGACGCATCGCCACGCCGAAGGCAGCCGCGATGGCCTCCTGCCCCAGCGACAGGTGGCTGGTGCCCTTGATCAGGTTCTGCAGGAACAGGTCGTAGGCGCGCTTCTCGCACAGCCGCAGTTCGAGCTGCATGCGGAACAGTTCGAGCCTGATGTCACGGCCGATGTCGTCTGCAGCAGCGCCATCATTTTTGTTGCGTTTCACGGTTGTATCCATGTTCAGGCTTTTTTGTATCCGTTGTTGGCGGTGATGGGTAACCGGTAACTGGTGATCGGTGAGAAGAGATGGGGTTTTACCAATCACCAGTTACCAGTTACCTATCACCATTCACGCACTCAGTATTTATTCGCGATCGGCAGTTCCTGCGCCGGGAACAGCGTGATCACCTTTGCGCCGTCTGGCGTCAGCACCACTTCTTCCTCGATGCGCGCCGCGGAAACCCCATCCTTTGCCGGGCAGAAAGTCTCGACCGCGAACACCATGCCGGCCTTCAGCTCGTACGAGTCCTTGAACGAATTCAGCCGCGAGATCAGCGGCCGTTCATGCAGGCCGAGGCCCAGGCCGTGGCAGAAGTTCAGGCCGAAGGCCGCCATTTCGCTCTCGAAACCGATTTCCTGCGCCTTCGGAAAGGCCTGGGCAACACGGTCGGTGCTGATCCCCGGTCGCAGCGAATCGATGGCGCTGTCCATCCATTCACGCGCCTTGCGGTAGGCGTCGTGCTGGGCCGCGGTCGCCGAACCCACCGTGAAGGTGCGGTAGTAGCAGGTCTTGTAGCCCATGTAGGAATGGATCAGGTCGAAGTAGGCCTGGTCGCCGGGACGGATCATGCGGTCGGTGAAATTGTGCGGATGCGGGCTGCAGCGTTCGCCGGCAATCGCATTGACGGCTTCCACACAGTCAGACCCCATTTCATAAAAACGTTTGGCCGCCATCGCGACGACCTCGTTTTCGCGCACCCCCGGCTTCAGCGCTTCGAAAATGTCCTGGTAGACGCCGTCGCCCATGGCCGCGGCCATGTTGAGCAGCGTTATCTCGTCGTGGCTCTTGATCTCGCGCGCGTCGAGCATCACCTGCTGGCCGTCCATCACCTTGAGGCCCAACTTCTGCAGCGCGAACAGGAACGGCGGTTCGACCACGTCGATGCCGATCGGCATGTCGGCGACACCTTCCTGCCTGAGGATGTCGTAAATCTCTTTTGCCGCCGCCTCGAACAGGCCGACTTTCGGCGACACCGCACCGCGCAGTCCGGCGAGGCCCGGGATGTTGTGGTTCTTCGGCAGCCACGGCGCATAGAGCTTGTGGTGGCGCACCGCGGAACCGAAATCCCAGACCCAGGGTTCGCCATTGCCGGTGAGCAGGCACCAGCGCGTCAGCTTGTCGCGCGCCCACTCGCCGATCACCGTGCTCGAGATGTAACGCATGTTGATCTGGTCGAACACCAGCAGCGCGCCGAGCTTAGATTTCTTCAGCGCATTGCGGGTGCGCGCGAGGCGGTATTCGTGCAGCCGCCGGAAATCGACGCGCTCCTCGAAATCCACCTGCATGCGCCCCGGCGCCTGCAGCGGACGCTCCCAGCGATGCTGCGGATTCGCCGGATCGTACAAACCGTCCGGCGCCGAAGACACCCGTTTCTTCGGATCGATGGCAGCCGCCGTGACGCGCTTCGGCTCCGCTTTTTTCGATTTCCGCGCCATTAAATATTCTCCATTAAATCAATCACTTGAAATTTTCCCCCGGCCCGGGGGCTGCCTGCTCAGCCCGCGACAATTCCGGAGGCCTTGATGATCGGCGTCCATTTCTGCAACTCGCTGCGGATCCACGCAGCCAGTTCTTCAGGCGTCGAAGGCGTGGCAATCGCGCCGCGTTCGAGCAAACCCTTTTTGACATCCGGGCTGTTGAGAATGCCGACAATCTCGCGATTGAGTTTTGTGATGATGGGTTTGGGTGTGCCTGCAGTTGCCAGCAATCCGAACCACAACTCGGCCTCGACACCGGCCAGGCCCGCTTCGGTCGCGCTGGGAATATCCGGTGCGCCGGCAAAACGCTCCTTGCTGGAAACCGCCAGCGCCTTGACTTTGCCGGCCTTCAACTGGGCGTAGGCCGTCACGGGCGACAAAAAGGACAACGGCACCTCGCCCGAGAGCACTGCGGTCAATGCCGCGCCGGCGCTTTTGTAAGGTACATGCTGCAACTGCAGGCCGGTTACTTTTTTCATCAACTCGCCGGTCAGGTGGCTGATGCTGCCGTTGCCTGCGGAACCATATGTCATGCCGCCCTTCTGCCGCGCATATGCGATCAGTTCCACTGCCGAGTTGACCGGTACCGAGGGATGCACAACAACCACCGTAACCAGTGTCGCGGTGCGGGTGATCGGAGCCAGGTCCTTCTGCGGATCGTAGGGCATCTTCTTGTACAGCGACACCGCACTCACCAGCGGGCCGACATGCCCCATCACCAGCGAGTAACCGTCGGGCGCCGCCTTCGCAACCACATCCGTGGGAATCGTGCCACCGGCACCGGCGCGGTTGTCCACCACCACGGGCTGCCCCCAGCGCTCGGTCAGGCGCTGGCCGATGTAACGCGACAGGTAGTCAGCGGTGCTCCCCACACCCTGCCCCATGATGCGTATCGGTTTCGACGGATACCTGTCGGCTGGTTCGGCCGCAACGGCCGGCAATGCAATCAACGCGGCAACACACACGGTAGTGCTCATCAGCTTGCGCATCTTTTCCTCCGTCATCAGGTTTGTTTTGATAAAAACCGAATCATGCTTCAGCACGCTGCTGGTACGACAGATCCATGTACTTTTCCGGCGCCCCCCTGGGGGTGCGCAGGTTTTCCGCTTCCCAGTAGACGTCGATCACCTGCTGCAGGCCCGCGGCGTCGATCGCCGGCAGCGGCCTTTTGGCGAAAGCATCAAAGGCGCGGTTGGCGAGCTCGGCGGATATGTTAAGCCGTCCCGGCAGCAGCGCAATCGCCGCGGCCTTGTTGGCAGGATCCCGCAGCCAGTGGCAGGCGCCGCGGAAGGCGCGGATGAACCCGACCAGCCGCTCGCCGTTCTGCGTGGCCCAGTCACGTCGGCAGGCCGCGATCGAACCGGGATAGGACGGAAAAAATTCCTGGGTCGTGCCCAGAGAACCGAAACCGAGGGCAAAGAGGTTGCGGTCAAACGGCGGGTTGAGCCAGCTCGCCGCCGCCTTGCCGTCCTTCATCGCATCGAAGCGCTCCTGCGAACCGCCGAATTCGACAAACCGGTATGCGCCGGCCAGGCCTTTTTCCGCGAGCAGCCGGCGCAGCACCAGCGCGTAACCGCTGTTGCTGCCGTCGACGGCGATATCCCTGCCGCGCAGGTCCTCGAAGGTTTTCACGCCGGGCGCCGCCACCAGCGACAGTTCCGGCGCGTGGCCCTGGGCCATCACGATGAACAGGTCGCTGCCGGTTTCGACGGCGCGTACCACGTGGTCGGACTGCTGGAAGCCGATGTCGTAGCCACCCGCGCGCAACTGCTCCAGCTGCTGCGCCGAAGAACCGGTCAGCGTGACCGCGACCGCGACGCCTTCGGCTTCGAACAGTTTGCGGCCCTGCGCAACGTAGAGCGGCCAGGCATTGACACCTTCGGATATGATCGCCAGCCGGATCGGCGGCTTGTTGCCCGCTGCGGACATGTCCCCTCGCTTGTGCAGGATTTCGAATTCGATTCGTTATGCAGGATGCTGCGGCATACAGGCCGGCAACCGCAGCACAACGCAGACCCGGCAAGGTCGATGCTAGCTGCGCCCCAACCAATAGTCAACGTTTGGGCCAAATTGGTTGAACCTGTGAATACCGCGCCCCTCCCGTTTTCCGCAACGCACAAGAGAAGGATTCACCCGGCATCACGGCAGGAGCACCGGGTGGCTGGTTGAAAATACCCGGATCATTTCAACCAATTGACCTGATTGGTGCAAGCATGCACAATCTGTCGCAACCGTGCCCGCAAGCGCCATGACTTCGATCCGCCGCCACCACACCGCCACCATCCAGCGCAACAGCAAACGAGATGGCGCGCAGGAAATCCGCGCCTACCTGCTCGATGCCGTGGCGCAGGGCGCCGTCGGCCCCGGCGGCAAGCTGCCCACCGAACGTGAACTCGCCACGCGCTTCGCGCTGCCGCGCAATACCGTGCGCAAGACGCTGGCGCAGATGGAGGCCGAAGGTGCGATCACCCGTCACGTCGGCCGCGGCACCTTCCTCGCCGACACCGGCGGCTTTCCCGCCGACAGCATCACCCACACCAGCCCCGCCGAACTGATGGAAGCGCGCATGCGCCTGGAACCGGCGATGGCGGAACTGATCGTCACCAACGCCACGCCCGCGGATTTCGAGCGCATGGAAACCTGTCTCGACCGTGCCGAGCGCGGTACGTCCCTGGACGATTTCGAAATCTGGGACGCGGCGCTGCACCAGGCACTCGCCGCGGCCACCCACAACCGTTTCGTCACCCGCGTCTTCGACATGGCCACCGCGGTGCGCCACCAGACCGAATGGGGAAAACTGAAGGATCGCGTGGTGACGCCGGAGCGCCGCCTCAAGTACCAGGAAGAACACCGCGCCATCGTCGCCGCGCTGAAGGCTCGCGACGCCGATCGCGCTCGGCTCGCGATACTCGCGCACCTGCAGCACGCGCGGCGCAACCTGTTCGGTTTCTAGGACGCCGGCAGGGTTAGACTTGCGGGATGGATGTCTCCCTCGCCTCTGCCGTCGTGATCCTGCTGCTGGTGATGGATCCGCTGGGCAACATTCCCCTGTTCGTGTCGTTGCTGCAGAACGTGCCGCCCGCGCGCCGCAGGCGGGTCATTGCCCGCGAATGCGCGGTCGCCTTCGGCCTGCTGCTGTTCTTCGTGTTTTTCGGGCGCTGGATCCTCGATTTGCTGGGCCTGTCGGACTCCTCGCTGAACATCGCCGGCGGCGTGATCCTGTTCCTGATTGCATTGCGGCTGATCTTCAAGCACCCGGAAGGCGTGTTCGGTGCCGACCAGCACGGGGCCGAACCCTTCATCGTGCCGCTGGCCATACCTTCGATCGCCGGTCCTTCCGCCATCGCCACGGTGATCCTGATGGTGTCGCGCGCCCCGGAACGCATCATCGACTGGATCATCGCCCTGGCGGTCGCCAGCGCGGTCACGCTGGCGCTGCTGCTGACCGCGGACCGCATCGCGCGCCTGCTGGGCAGCCGCGGCCTCGCCGCCGTCGAACGGCTGATGGGCCTGATCCTGACCGCGATCGCGGTGGAAATGCTGCTGCACGGCATCGAGACTTTCGTGCGGAACCTGTAGCACGGGGGCGCCGCGCGAATCGGACTGCCGTCCGGGATGCGGCTCAGCAGTGCGAGTACAGCAGCTTGCCCGCCACCGGCATGGCCGCGGTCAGGATTTCGCCACGGTAGGAATCGACGATGTAGAGCGTCCTGCGGTCGGCCCCGCCGTAGGCCATGTTGGTCATGCGGTTGCCCTTCAGCCTGCTCTGCACCCGCGCCAGCGGTTCGCCCAGCGGACTGAACAGCCACACGATGCCGGGGCGCGCATGCGCCGCCGACAGGTTGCCGGCCTCATCCATCGCCAGGCCGTCGGGACCGTGGATGCCCGGCAGCACGCAGAACACCCCCGCCTTGTTCACTGATCCGCCTTTCAGCGGGCAATGCCACATGCAGTTGGCGCGCGTCATCGCCACGTACATCACCTTGTCGGCGGGATCGAGCACGATGCCGTTGGGGCTGGGGCCATTGCTGATCAGGCAGTCAAGGCGGCCGTCGCAGGCGTGGCGGTAGACCCGTCCGGTAGGGTCATGGATGCCGGTCTGGCCCTGGTCGGTGAAATAGAGGTCGCCGTTTCTGGCGAAGGTGAGGTCGTTGACGCCCTTGAAGCTTTCCGACTGGTTGTGCGTCAGCACTTCATCGACGCGCCCGGTCTTCGGATCGAACGCGAGTATGCCGCGGCGGTAGTCGGCGATGAACACGCGGCCGTCCTTGTGGATGGCGATTCCGTTGGGCCAGCCCTCGTATTCGACGGCGACGTCGAACTCGCCCTTGGGCGACATCCGCAGCAGGCGACCGTAGGGAATGTCGACCATGTAGAGATTGCCGTCGCGGTCGAAGGCCGGGCCCTCGAGGAAACAGTCGAGCTGCGCGCCCGGGTGGTTGGCGTCCATCCAGCTTGAAGGGGCGCCCTTCTTGCGCAGGCGGTCGGGAACCCGGGCAAACACTTCGGCTTCGATCAGCGGCGGCGGCTCGAAAAAGGACATGGCAAAAAATTCCGTAAAAAAGAGTTGCGGAAAAACAGCAGGGCCATGGATTTTGCCGGGAGAGGCCGGTGCTGTCGACGGATTTGCCGGGACTTGCGAATCAACGGCTTGCGCGCGACACCTGCGCCCGCCATCAGCATCGCGGCCTCGCAAACGCCGGGATAACCCGGCCGGATCGCCAGCTTCCAACCCCTGCCGGGGCCTTGACAGCGATCAAATACGTTATGTTGATATCTCTGGATGCCAGAATGCAGGTTCGACCTACAAAACACCCGCGCGGCTGTCAATATCCTCCGCTGCGGAATGTTTTTGTCAGGGGCAAAGGGCCGCTAAGTTGTTGACGCATATCGGCTTTTACGGACCTGCTGTGTGTCATTATAAGTATTTGTTTTTAAAGGATAATTTGTGGTTTTCCCTCTGTGCTGATCACAATGCATACAGATGCGGCTCATAAAAAAAATTTTACGACATGACAGTACTGCAGCATCGCTCCCCATTCCGGTGCATGCCGCCAAAAAGGATTCACAATTTCTGTGGATAAGTCGGTGAACAACCGCAATTTTCAGCGTATGAATGTGCGCCACGCCCGGACTAAGGTTAGATTGCCTATTTTTTCAGCAAATTCCCCAGGCACCGTCCGATGAGCGTAAAACCCGCGTGGCAAATGTCCTGCACGGCCTTGATCGCCGCACTGGCGCTGCCTTCCTGCGCGATTGCGCCGCTGCCGTTGCGCATCGAACAGCGCATCGCCATCAACGGCCTGCCGCAGCCCGCTGCCGGGATCACGACGCACGATCTCGAGCTGGGCATCGCCGACATCGGCCACTGGCCGGACAAGGAAATCGTCGCCGCAGTGCATCAGGCCGCCCGCCTGCTTGCGCAATGCGGAATACGCCTCAGCCGCGCCGAACTGCTGCAGGTCACCGTGGCGGAATCACACCGCCATTTCGACACCCCGCGTTCGCGCGAACTGGCGCGGGCGCTGCAACTGCCCAGACCAGCGATCTATTTCGCCGCCGGCACGCGCCAGGTGCCGGCCTTCGACGCCGAAGCCATAGGCCGCGGCAACAGCCGCAGCCGCCCGGAACTTGCAGATTCCGTCTGGATCGCCCGGGGCGCGCGCGACCTGGGCATCGTCGTCGCCCACGAACTGGCGCATGTGCTGATGGACAGCGGCGCGCACGACAACACGCCGGGCAACCTGATGGCGGAATCGACGACCCAGGACAACACGCGGCTTACCGCCGAGCAATGCGCAAAAATGCGCGATACCGGCACCCGCAACGGCCTGCTGCATCCGGGCGTAAACTGAGCGCACATGCAGGACACACTGCCCACCGCCGCCACGGTACGGCCGGAAGGCCCGTGGAATCCGGGACTGCAATCGCAGATCCCCTCCGGACTGCTGCCGCTCGCCACCATCTACCGTCCGGAAAACACCGCAACGCCACTGCCGCAGGCGCGCGAACTGGCCGACCTCACCGGGCTGCCGATGGAAGAACTGGTGACCTTCCGCCCCGAACGTCTGGTGGTGCATGAACTGCTGGCGCAGGTGACCGCCAACCTTTCGGTCGAAGACGGACAGAAAACCGAAGACCTCGGCATCAACTTCCGGCGCATGGCCGACGCCATCCTGCAACGCCACCTGCTGCCGCAGATGGCCGAGTTCACCGAAGCCCACGACGCGCTGCGCACCCGCCTCTTCAACGCGGTGGCCGAATACCTCGAAGCAGGATTGCGCGAGGCCGAAGCACAGCCGGTCCCGCCGCGTGCGGGATTCTGGTCGCGCCTGTTCGGCAAACAAACACCAGCCGCCGCGGAGGGCAGCGCTGACATCGAATCACGCGACGTGCGCGCGATCCGCCGCTGGGAAGCGCAGCAGCAGGCGACGCAGGATCCGCTGCAGCGCGCCGCCTGCCGCGCGCTGGCCCGCGTCGCCGGCGCAATGCATGCGCGCCACGGCCGGCTGTGGGGCGACCGGGCGCTGCTCTCCACCGTCGCCACCGACCTCGCCTGCAACGAACTGGGCAGCGAGGAAATCGGCCGCCTGATCGAACCGCAGGTGCTGCGCGCCGCCGCCGCCGAAGGCTTCCGCCTGCTGCCGACGCAGGCGCAGCCGGTGGTGATGAACACCAAGGGCGCCTCCGCCGCCGGCAAAAGCACGCTGCGCCCGCTGCAGCGCGCGCTGGCCGCGCGCATCGGCGTGAAATGGGAGGAGTTCGCGCTGATCAGCCCCGACATCTTCCGCAAGTTCCTGCTCGATTACGCCACGCTGGGCGCGGCCTACAAGTACGCCGGCGCCTTCACCGGCCACGAACTGCAGGTGGTGGACCAGAAACTCGACCGCACCATGGCGCAGAAGGCGGCGCGCGGCGCGATGTCGCACCTGCTGATCGACCGCTTCCGCTTTGACACCTTCGCGCCGGCCTCCGACATCGCCGGCAGCAACCTGCTGACGCGTTTCGGCAGCCTGGTCTACCTGTTCTTCGTGATCACGCCGCCGCACGCCACCGTCGAACGCGCCTGGGCGCGCGGCCTCGAGGTCGGGCGCTACAAGGCGGTCGACGACCTGCTCGCGCACAATGTCGAGGCCTTCACCGGCATGCCCGAGGTGTTCTTCACCTGGGCGCTGTCCGCCGACAAGAAGGTGCACTACGAATTCCTCGACAACAGCGTCGCTCTGGGCGAGCAGCCGCGCACCGTCGCCTTCGGCTGGAACGGCGAACTCAACGTGCTCGACGTCAAGGGTCTGCTCGACATCGACCGTTACCGCAGGATCAACGTCGACGCACAGGACGCACAGTCGGTCTACCCGGGCCGGGAAGCCATGGCGCCGCAGCGCAACACCGAGTTCCTCGCGCAGTGCGTACGCCGCCTGCCCGCGGTGAATTTCGCCGACCGCGACAGCGGCCGCATCTGGCTGCGCACCGAACGCGGCAAGGCGGTGTGGCAGGACCCGCAGATCCTCGCGACCGCGCTGGTGAATCCGGAAACGCGCGCCGGGCTGGAAGCGGTTGCGCCGCAGGCCTTCGCCGCGGGCATGCCGGCCGATGCCGCGCCGCGCACCCTGACAGACACCGAACGCGTGCACACGCTGGGCGCCTGGGGCGGCACGCGCAGCGCCGGCTGAGCATCGGCGCAATCCGGCCAGCCGGCTTGACGCTGTCAATGGGGGAGCGTAGCGTTTCGGCCGGACATGCAGTCGCATCAAACAACAAGACCATGCATTGCCGGTTCATAAAGCAGGGGAGAAAAGATGAGCGCATCGATTGCACGCAGCCTCCAGGCCGTGGACGCCCTGGAGGTCATGGTGCTCGTCGACAACGTCGTCGATCCGTTGTCAACGCTGCCCAAGGACGTTATCGGGGAAAATGCCACCCTGCAGGCCAACGGACTGATGGTGTCCTCCGGACATGTCCGCTGCTGCGCGAACCATGGCCTGTCGCTGATCATCACCGCCCGCATCGGCAGCGACATCCGCATCCTGCTGTTCGACGCCGGCCCGGAAGCCTACACCTTCGCCCGCAACAGCACCCGCCTCGGCACGCCGTTCGGGGAAGTCGGGGCGATCTTCCTGTCACACGGCCACTGGGACCACGGCGGCGGCCTGCCCGAGGCGCTGCGGCTGGTCACCGCCGCGAACGGGCGCAACCCGGTGCCATTCCACGTGAATCCGGGCATGTTTGTCACGCGGGGCATGCGCCTGCCCAACGGCAAGGTGATACCGGCCGAGCGCGTGATGGACCCGGTCGAACTGGAACGCCGGGGAGCCGCCATCGTCAACTCGCCTGACGCGCGCGCCGTCATGGAACGGATGTTCTACGTCAGCGGCGAAATCCCGCGTGTCACGCCCTACGAACGCGGCCTGCCGCCCCACGTCCGGCTGGCGGACACCGGCGAAACATGGGAGCCCGATCCGCTGATCCTGGATGAACGCTACCTTGCGGTTCACGTCAGGAACAAGGGAGTGGTGGTCTTCACCGCCTGCTCCCACGCGGGCGTCATCAACGTACTCACGGATGCGCGCAAGGTGTTCAGCGACGTTCCGCTGTACGCCGTCATGGGCGGTTTCCACCTCTCAGGCGCAGAAGTCGAGGCCATCATTCCGGACACCATCCGCGACTTCGGAAAGTTTGCTCTCAAGCGCATCGTGCCCTGCCACTGCACCGGCTGGCGCGCGCTCCACGCGCTCGCACAGGTCTACAACGAAGACGTACTCGTCCCCGCGGCTGTCGGCAGGAAATTCCTGTTCTAGGCTGAACGTGCAGCACCGGCCGAGTTGTAACTGTTTCTTGCGGATGCACCACCTGTAACATCCGCTTACAAAACCGCCCCGCTTTCCCCTCCGCCGGACCGGTCCTGCATCTAACATCGGTGCCGTGGCTGCAGTCACGGCCGCGACAAGAAAATCATGCAACAGGGGCAGCATGGAACGCACAACACGGCGTTCCGCAAACGGAGGCAGATCATGAAAGCGATTACCGGAGCAGTACTGACGGCAGTGTTGCTGGCCGCAACCCCGGCCATGGCCGACCGCGGCGGCCACGGCCACCGCGGTCATGGCCATCACTGGAAACACGACCGCCACGCCTACCATTACGGCCCGCGGCACGTCGTGAAACACGTCCACTACCCGCCGCGCGTGGTGCACCACTACTACCGGCCGGCACGGGTGTACTACGCGCCGCCGGCTCCGGCCTTCGGCGTGCACATCTCCCTGCCGGGCATCTACATCCCGTTACGCTGAGCGGCCGCTGCAGGTCCGCGCCGCCGGGGCAAACCCGGCGGCGCACATTACGCATTACAATCGCGGGCACCCGTCACCACGAGCGCGCCCGCAATGGATGGCCACGCAGATCTCAGCCTGATGCTCCCCGCCAACGGCCGGATGGAACGCTACCGGCTGCGCGGCCCTGCATTATTTGTCACTGCGACCTCGCCCGCACAATTCACCCGTGTCGCGTATTCGGCGGCGCACGTGGTTGCCGATCCTGCCGCCGACATCAATCCCTGGCTCGACTGCGCGGTGGACTGGGACGCCACCATCGCTTATCGGCAGTATCTGTGGAGCCTCGGGCTCGGCGTCGCCGAAGCCATGGACACCGCGCAGCGCGGCATGGGCATGGACTGGC
>JBFWOE010000051.1:0-18159 GCA_050250695.1 Burkholderiales bacterium | reverse complement strand
GGAAACAGCGCAACCGGCAGGCCGCAATCCTTGTAGATGAGCGCCGTGTAGTAATCGAGGTTGGCGAACATGCCGCGTTCGCGCAACAGAGCGTTTTCCACGCGTTCGGCGGTGTCGTAGAGCTTGCCGCTGCCGTTTTCGGCCGCGAGTTTTTTCGCCCATTCGCGGTTGATCGCGTTGCGCGGGTCGGATTTGGAGTAAGCGCGCTGCCCGAAGCCGGGAATGCGTTTTTTCTGGGCCAGCATCTCCAGCACCGCCGCTTCGGCGGTGTCGGGCGACTCGAATTTTTCCAGGAAGCGCAGCACCGCCGCGTTGGCGCTGCCGTGCAGCGCTCCGCGCAGCGTGCCGATGGCGGCGACAAAGGCCGAGTGCGCGTCGGTCAGCGTCGAGGAAGCCACGCGGGCGGCGAAGGTCGAGGCGTTGAAGTCGTGCTCGGCGTAGACGATCAGGTTGGCTTCCATTGCCCGGCGCGCCAGTTCGGACGGTGCCCGCCCGTGCAGCAGGTGCAGGATGTGCGCCGCGAGGCCGGATTCCCCGGTGTCGGTATCGATGCGTTTGCCCGAGGCGTGAAAATGGTGCCAGTAGAACAGCATCGAGGGCAGGCTGGCGGAAAGCCGGACGCCGATGGCCGCCAGGTCGTTGTCTTTGGTCTCCGGCTCGAGGTTGCCGAGCATGGAGCACCCGGTGCGCAGCACGTCCATCGGATGACAGTCCTTCGGTATCCGTTCGAGCACCTCGGCCAGCGCGGCCGGCAGCGCGCGGGCCTGCTGCAGCTTCGTGCGCTGGGCGGCGAGCTGTTGTTCGTCCGGCAGTTCGCCGGCGGTTACGAGGCAGAACACCTCTTCGTAGCCGGCCTGTGCCGCCAGATCCTCGATCGCGTAGCCGCGGTAGTAGAGGCGGTCGGTCTGCTTGTCGGCCAGGCAAACCGCGGTCTCGTCGACGACGACGCCGTCCAGGCCGCGCGGGACGGATATGTCTGTCATGGTGCGTTGGGCTCCCCGGTGGCAGGGCCCGGCGGTGCCGGACCCGATCCTGCATTTTCGCCATCACCGCCTGCGGAATCTGTCGCCTGGATTACAATCGACGCAAAGAGATTCCCCGGATGCCGGGCGGTCCCTCGACGGGTGGAGGAGAAGGAATATGGTGGCAACGACCGATTTCCTTGGCAGGCTCGACGAAAAAACACGGGCGGAGCTGATGGCGCAGACGACGCGTTACCGGCTGGGCAAGGGTGAATTCGTGTATTGCGTCAGCGACCCTGGTGATACGGTCCATTTCCTGCTTTCCGGACGCATCAAGACCTGCAAGTTCACTCCCGACGGCCGCGAGGTCATTCTGTGGTTCGGATTTCCCGGCGAGGTTTTCGGCCTCATCGAGTCTCCGCACCACAAGGGGCGCATGGTCAGCGTCGAAACCTGCGAGCCCTGCGAAATCGCGAGGATTTCAAGCAGCAGCTTCCGGGATTTCCTCGGCTCGCGACCGGAGGTATCCCAGTTGCTGGTGCAGATCGTGGCATCCCGGCTGGGCATGCTGGCAAACCGCCTCGTGCATTTCGCGGCCGACGATGCCGAAACGCGTATTGCGAAGCTGCTGGTCAATCTCGACGCCCGTTATCACAATTCCGGCGGCGGTTCGGCGCAACCCATAGGGCTGACCCATCAGGAAATCGCCGATCTGACCGGCGTGCAGCGCCAGACGGCGACGCGCATACTCGGCCGGCTGGCGAAATGCGGCGCGCTGTCGATGCGCTACCGCCGGATCAGTGTCTGCGACCGCGACCTTCTGTCGCGCTTCACGGCAAGCCAGCGTTGAGCCCTTGCGCGCTCAGCCTGCGGCGCGGGATACCCGGCAGAGCAGCGACTTGAGGTTGGTCTGGTCCGAGACGGGATCGCGCTGGGTCTTGTCGGTCAGGAAATTCACCGAGCGCCAGGGATGGTACGGCTGACGCTCACCCCAGCCGATCGGCACGAACACGGCATCCGTCCGGATTCCGGTATTCACCCAGGCCACGGCGTCGATCGCGCCGTGATCGGTTTCGATGTGCACCTTCTCGCCGTCCGCGATGCCGAGCGCAGCAGCCTTGTCCGGATGGATCTGGCAGAACAGGTCCGGCCACATTTCTTCGGCTTGCCAGAAGTAGTGCGTCCAGCTGTGGAAGTGCGCAGCAGAAGGCCGCCCGGTGAGGAGCTGGGTGTCGAATCCCTGCGCGCGCAACTGCGCCCCGCACCCGGCTTCCGCGGGCGAGACTATCCGTGCCCGTGATGTTCCGGTCGCTGGCTCGTAAAACGGGGAAATGACCCCGGCGTCGGAATCACTGTGCTCGAACTCGAGATAGGGCAGGTCGACCAGCTGCTCGCGCTCGGAATAGAACTCGGGCAGTGCCGACAGGCCCAGCACCTGAAACTTCGCTTCGAGGTCTTCGGTCCAGAACTCCAGCTTGCCGCTGGCAGTCGGGAAACGATGACCGGGCGGGGCGCCCGGTGCGGTGGTGCCTTCGAGGTACAGGGTTTCGATTTCCGGTGCATCCTCGCTGGTGACCGGATGCCGCACCCAGCGCCACGGCACTGAATGCAGCCGCTCCTGCGTGCAGCCGCGGATGAGCGGGTTGCCGATGCAGGCTTCATCCCAGAACACCTGCGTGTCCTTGTAGCGCTCCTGCAGCACGTCCTCGAAGCCCAGGCGTTTGCCCAGCTCGATCCAGATCCAGCCGTCAGCTTTCGCTTCGCCCGGCGGTTCGGCCATCTTGTCGATCCACACGATGCGACGGTCGTCGTTGGAGCGGCCGATCTCGCCTTTCTCGATCCCGGTGGCGGCAGGCAGAACATAGTCCGCATAGGCCGAAGTCTCGTTGGGGAAAAGTTCGATATGGACCAGCAGGTCAAGCGCCTCGAACGCGGCGCGGACCTTGTCCTGCCCCGGCCACTGCGCGAGCGGATTGTTGCAGGCGATCAGCGCCCGCAGCGGATACGGCTTGCCGTGCAGCATCGCATCGGTCCAGCCGGCAGGGCTGCGCCGCACTTTCTGGCGGTTGATCTTGGCGCGGCGGTGCTGCGGCGCGTTCGCCCGGATCGGACTGCCGTGGGTCATGTTGAAGTAGGCTCCGCCACGGCGTCCCCAGTTACCGGTAATCGCGGCAAGGAACATCAGCACCCGGTTGGTCTGTGTGCCGTTGGTGTGCTGGTTGATGCCGCGGCTTGCAAAAATCACGCAGCCGTCGGCGGCGGCGATTTCCTCGGCGAGCCTGCGCGTCTCGGCGGCGGAAATTCCCGTGATCGGCTCGGCCCACTCCGGCGTATAACCCCGCTCCAGTATGAAATCGCGCCATTTCCCGAAGCCGAGGATCCAGTCGCTGCAAAAGCGCTTGTCCTGGAGATCGTTGCGGAGGATGTGCTGGCACATCGCCAGTCCGAGCGCCATGTCCGTTCCGGAGCGGATGGCGAGCCAGCGGTCAGCCTTCGACGCCGTCACCGTCAGCCGCGGATCCACCGCGACCATTTTGGCGTTGTTGCGGATGCGCCAGTCGTTGACCATGCCGAAATAGACCGGCCGGGTTTCCGCCTGGTTGTCGCCGATGTAGACGTAAAGGCTGGCGGAGCCGATGTCGCCCGGCGTGTAGCTGTTGCCGCTGCCGACCCGCCCTTGGGTCAGTTCGAAGGCGACACTTTTGGCTGCGCCGCAGAACGGATCGGTGCCATCCTTGTTGGGGGTGCCCCACATCTGTGCGAAGAGCCGGGTATAGCCCCGGCCATCGAGTGTGCCTGTGCGCGTGCCGATGAACATGGCGAGCGCTTCCGGCCCGTAGTCGTCGCGCGCTTTTTTCAGTTTTTCCGCGATTTCGTCGAGGGCCTGGTCCCAGGAGATTCGCTCGAAACGGTTTTCCCCGCGGGAGCCGACGCGCTTCAGGGGATGACGCAGGCGATGCTCGCTGTGGTAGAGCTGGAGCGTCAGCTGGGATTTCGCGCAGACGCGGCCCTTGAGCAGCGGATCGTTGTCGTTTCCGGTGATGCGAACGAGTTCATTCCCCTTGAAGTGGAAATTCACGCTGCAACAGTTGAAACAGATGTTGCAGCCGCCCGGCACCACGCGGTCAGCGGTCACCTCCTCACGCGGGCTGCCGTAGGGGAATGCCGGAACGGACTTCATCACCGTGGCCTGGGAGCCACGGGCATCCATGAATACGGGCCGGCGGGTATCCTGGGGCTGGATGCGGGCGGGTATCCTTCCCGTCGGGGCGGCATCCCGTGACGGCAGGCGTTCCAAATAAATTGTCGCAGGTCCGAGCAGGAAGTGGTCCTGGTCGCGAGGCTTCCGGCCCTCGGCCGCCGCTTCGACGAGCAGTTCGGCGCGTTTGCCAAAACGTATCGCCTGGGTGGGACACACGCTGGCGCACGCCGTCGTCGCAGCACCTTCCGTGCGGCGTTCTTCGCACAGGTTGCATTTGACCGCGTGATGGCCCTTCGGATCGTAGCCCATGGCGCTGTAGGGGCAGGCCATCACGCATTCGCCGCAGCCCGTGCAACGCGATTCGTCGACCCGCACGATGCCGGTCACGGCGTCTTTGGTGATTGCCTTCGGATTGACCGGGCAGGCGCGCAGGCACGCCGGCCGCTCGCAGTGCTGGCAGGTCAGCGTAAGGAAGGCGAGCCCCTCTTCTTCGAGCGAACTGGCCCATACCACCTTGTTGCGGTACTCGCCGGGACCCAGGCGGTGCTCCTGCTTGCATGCCGCTTCGCAGCTCTTGCAGCCGGTGCAGCGCTCGAGGTCGATCAGCAGGGCAAGGCGCCCGGCAGGCTCGCGATTGACGGTATCCATGGTCAGTTTCCCCAGGCTGTGATGTGCCACCAGGTTATCGGGCCGCCGTCCGCGACGTATCCGGCGAAGAAGGTGACCGTGACAACGTGTATCACGATTCCAGCCACAAACAGCCAGGCGAGCGCCATGTGCAGCGGCCGCCACCAGGCCTGCGCCGTGGACACGGCCTGTCGCGTGCCCAGCAGCATCGTTTCCTCGCGCGCGAGCCGGTGGTAGGCCAGGGCGAGCCGCGGATGGCGCATGAAATGCGGCAGGTTCGCCGAGAACGTGCCTTCGGAGGCCTGCGGGTCGAGCAGCTGCAGCAGACGCCGTTTCTCGGCAATGATCTGCTTCAGTCTGTCCCGCGTGGCGGCATCCGGTACGCGGAATGCGGGGGCCTTGGTCGAAAACGTTGCGGCCATGCGCCGCGAGCCGCGCACGCGCGCCCATACGCCCAGGATGGCCAGTGCGACCAGCGCCAGCAGCAACAGCGCCGGCGGGCGTCGCAGGAAGCCGCCCGAGTGCACTGCGATAAGTACCATGCCCGCCAGCGAGCACAATACATGTGCATTGAACCAGCCCACCGGATTTGTGCCGCGCCCGTTTCGTTTCATGAGCACGAATGCAACCGGCACCAGCAGCAGCGCCACGCCGGCGACGCCGGTCAGATACAGTTCCGGGCTTCCCGGCACACGCCAGGCCTCCGGCAACAGCGGGCGGACGGCAAACCACGCGAGAATCGCAGCCACCGCTCCACCGGTCAGTGCAAGCAGGCGTGCATCAGTAATGTCGTGTCGCACCATCAGGAACCTCGGGACAGGCTGTTGTCGTCATCTTCCTGCAAAGCATTTTTTCCGGCACCGTCTTCTGCGGATGCCGGATCTCAAGCCGGCATCACGGGTTGTATGCGATAGCCGTTGCTTATGTGACCGTTCCGGGTCGGCCGTTCAACCTTTCCATGAGAGTGAAAGGTGGGGCATCGCAACAGTATCCCAGCAGCATGCCGGAATCTGCTACCTGAGTGACAATTCAGCGGTGTCTACAATGCGGCACAGGGGCCGCGTCGGGATTGCGGCGGGATGCTGGAGGGCGGGTGATTTTCGAAAATGCGCCGCCTGGATCGACGGGGCCGTACCAGGGCGGATTAGCAGTCCCGCAGCTTCGCTCCCGGAGTTTCTTGCCTCCCCGCCGGCTGGCGGGGAGGGGAAATATCAGGATCTATTTGATGTCGAGGATTTTCATCGCCTTGGCCAGGGTATCCACCGATTCCTTGTGTTTGCCGGCTTTGTGCAGGGTTTCACCCTCGGCACGGTATTTTTTTACTTCAGCCAGTTTGGCCGGGCTCAGTTTGGCGCCTGCCATCGCGGCATCGATTTTTTTCATGTCGGCGGGACAGTGGAAGGCGAAGGCGGTGGCGCTCGACAAGGCCAGTGCGGCGGCCAGCAGGGTGGTGCTCAGTGTTTTCATGGCGGTTCTCCTTGGAATGCTGCGGTTTGACGGGATTCGGATCCGGCGCGACTAGTGTGCCACGAAAGCGGCCCGCCGGTTGCGGGTAGAATCCGTTCACCCCATGCGCGACACAGCCTCAACAATGCCTGCCGGCGGATTATTCCCCTGTACCCCGGAAACCATACGCGCCGGGCTGTGCCGGCCCGCGCCGCCGCACGAGGAGAACGACCTCCACGTCATTGCCATCAAGGAGGGCACCAAGGTCACGGAGGCCGCGGTGCTGGTTCCGCTGGTCAACCGAGCGCAGGGCGTGCAGGTGCTGCTGACCCAGCGCACCGTGCACCTGCGCGACCACGGCGGGCAGGTCAGTTTTCCGGGCGGGCGGGTGGAGCCCGGCGATCCGCACCGCGAGGCCACCGCGCTGCGCGAAACCGCCGAGGAAATCGGCCTGCCGGCCGAGCGCATCACGCTGCTGGGCCGGCTGCCGGATTATGAAATTCCGTCGGGATTCCGCATCACGCCGGTGGTCGGCTGGGTCGAGCCGCCGTTCACGCTGGCGCCTGATGCCTTCGAGGTCGCCGACATTTTCGAGGCGCCACTGGTGCATTTCCTTGACCCCGCGAATTATCAGCGCCGCGAGTACCGTTTCCGCGGCCGTCACCGCCATTACCTGGCGATCCCGTACGAGGGGCGTTACATCTGGGGCGCCACGGCGGGCATGCTCTACAGCCTGAGCCGAACCTTGAACCACAGATGAGCGCTCCGCGCATACCGTCGACGCCGGCGGTGCTGGCGCTGCGCGCCGCCGGCGTCGATTTCACCCCGCATTTCTACGATTACGAGGAACGCGGCGGCACCGCGGTGTCGGCGCGCGAACTCGGCGTGGATGAACACGCGGTGATCAAGACCCTGGTGATGCAGGATGAAGATGCGAAACCCTGCATCGTGCTGATGCACGGCGATTGCGAGGTCTCGACCAAGACCCTGGCGCGGATCACCGGGGTCAAGCGCATCGAGCCGTGCAAGCCGGAGGTGGCCGAGCGCCATACCGGTTATCGCGTCGGCGGCACGTCGCCGTTCGCCACCCGCCGCAAAATGCCGGTCTACGTCGAACGCACCGTGCTCGACCTGCCGCAGATCTGGATCAACGGCGGCAGCCGCGGCTTCCTGGTCAGCCTGTCACCGCAGGACATGGCCGCGTTGCTCAAGCCGGTGGCGGTTTCGGTCGCTATCACCCTCTGAGTACTTCCGCGGTCGCGGATGGTGCATTATTCCGCCTGAAACCATGGCCAGCACAGCCCCCACACCCAGCACCGGCCAACCCGTCGTCGGCCTGATCATGACCGGCGGCGGTGCCCGCGCGGCCTACCAGGTCGGCGTGCTGCGGGCGCTGTATGAAATCGTGCCCAGGGGCGTGCGCAATCCCTTCCCGATCATCTGCGGCACCTCGGCGGGCGCGATCAACGCCGCGGTGCTCGCCACCGATGCCGCGAATTTCCGGCGCGGGGTGCGGCGGCTGATGACGGTATGGAAAAACTTCCACGTGCACCATGTCTATCGCGCCGATGCCTGGGGCGCTTTCGGCAACAGCGCGCGCTGGATTCTGGCAGCCATTGCCGGAGGACGGCTTGCCGGAGAGGCGATTTCGCTGCTCGACAACGCGCCGCTGGCACGGCTGCTGGAGCGCCATGTCGATTTCCCGGCGATCGGGCGCTGCGTCGAGGCCGGCCACCTGAAGGCGTTCGCGGTGACCTGCTCGGGTTATACCAGCGGCCAGTCGGTGACGTTTTACGAGGGCCATGCCAGCCTCGCCGGCTGGGAGCGTGCGCGCCGCGTCGGCGTGGCGATGCCGATCCGGCTGCCGCACCTGATGGCTTCGAGCGCCTTGCCGTTCATTTTTCCGCCGGTGAAGATCAACCGTGAATATTTCGGCGACGGTTCGATGCGCCAGGTCGCGCCGGTGAGCCCGGCGCTGCACCTCGGTGCCGACCGCCTGCTGGTGATCGGTGTTGGCCGCCAGTCGCGGCAGTCGGCGGTGCGGGTGCAGGGCGAGGGTTACCCGTCGCTGGCGCAGATCGCCGGCCATGCGCTCGACAGCATTTTCCTCGATGGCCTGGAAGTCGATCTCGAGCGGCTGCAGCGCATCAATCGCACGCTGGCGATCATCCCGCGCGAGACGCTGGAGAAAAACGGCTATCCGCTGCGCGCCGTCGACTACCGGGTGCTGACACCCAGCGTGCCGCTGAGCCAGATTGCCACGCTGCATGCGCATGAACTGCCGCGGGTGATCCGCACGCTGCTGCGTACCGTCGGTGCGACGCGCCGCACCGGTTCCAACCTGTTGTCATACGTGCTGTTCGAAAAAGCCTACTGCCGCGCGCTGATCCGCCTCGGCTACGACGACGCCATGGCGCAGGCCGGCGACCTGCGTGACTTCCTCTGCGGCGGTCCCGGCTGATGGCGGAAAAGCCGTGGTCCGAAGCCTGCGAACGAAATCGCGGGCCGATACTGGAAGTGCTGCGCGGTGCGTTTGCCGGCGCGACCAGGGTGCTGGAAGTGGGTTCGGGCACCGGCCAGCACGCGGTGTTTTTTGCCGCGGCATTGCCGCACCTCGTCTGGCAGCCCAGCGATCTTGCCGAAAACCTGCCCGGCATCGCGGCGTGGCGCGACGCTGCGGGCCTGCCCAACCTGCTGCCGCCGCTGGCGCTGGACGTCGCTGCGCCGGACTGGCCGGCCGGCGGCGTCGACGGGGTGTTCAGCGCCAACACGCTGCACATCATGGGCTGGCCCGGGGTGGAACATTTTTTCCGCGGCGCGGCGCGGGTGCTGGAGCCGGGCGGCATGCTCGCGGTCTACGGTCCGTTCAATTACGGCGGGCGCCATACCGCGGAATCCAACGCCCGCTTCGACGCCTTCCTGCGCGCGCGGGATGCGATGAGCGGCATTCGCGATGTCGAAGCCGTGCATGAACTGGCGCGACGGCAAGGTTTCGAGCCCTGCGCGGATCACGCGATGCCGGCCAACAACCGCCTGCTGACATGGCAGCGCGGCAGCGGTTGCCAGTCGTCCGTGTAGCCGGTATAAAAGGGACAGTCCGTCGCACTTCGCCGGACCGTCCGCCTGGACCTTGCCGACCCGCAGGTCCGGAACTTCCCGTAAACGTGCAATGCGGCTGCGACCGCCGGAATCCGACATGAGCCGTGCCTTTATAAAGGAAAGCGACGACGACCTGGCCGCGGGTGAACTGCCCGAGCGCCCGGTGCCCGTGCATGCCAATTACGTGACGCCGCGGGGCCTCGAGCAGCTGCGCGCGCGCGTACGCGAACTTGCCGAGCAGCACGAACAGTTGAAGGCCGTGGCCGCCGACGATTCCGAAGCCAAGCGCAAGCTGCGCGAAGTCGAGCGCGACCAGCGTTACTTCAATGCCCAGCTCGAACGCGCCGAACTGGTCGATCCGGCGACGCACCCGCGCGGCGAAGTGCGTTTCGGCGCGACCGTAAAGGTCGAAGCGGAAGACGGCACCGTGCAGAGCTTCAGCATCGTCGGCGACGATGAAGCCGATGTCGCCGCCGGCAAGATCAGCTGGGGTTCGCCGCTGGCGCATTCGCTGCTCGGCGCGAAAGTCGGCGACGTCGTCAAATGGCAGCGCCCCGCCGGCGCCGCAGAGGTCGAGATCATCGCCATCGACTACGCCTGAAGGGAATGCATAATATGTTGTTTTTAAACATATTTTTTGGTGCGGTATAGTGACGTGAAATTCATTGCGCTGGCGCTGGCATTGCTGATCGAACAGGCCTGGCCGCTGCGCCGCGGCAACCGCCTGTACGCGGGCTTCGAGCAGTACGCCGATTTCCTCGAACGCAAGTTCAACGGGCTGGAGGCTAGCCACGGCGCGATTGCCTGGTGCGTGGCGGTGCTGCCGCTGGCGATTGTCACCATCGCGGTGTTTGCCCTGCTGCGCCATTCCAGCGTGCTGCTTGCCATAGCCTGGAGCGTGGCCGTGCTTTACGTGGCGATGGGTTTCCGCCGATTCAGCCACTGCTTCACCGAGATCGCCCAGGCCCTGCGTGAGCAGAACATCGCCACTGCGCGCGACGAGCTCGGCCGCTGGCGCGGCGCGCCGGCCGACGAGTTCGGTGCCGCAGACATCGCGCGCGTGTCCATCGAACTCGGCCTGTTGCAGGCGCACCGTTACGTACTCGGTCCGGTGTTCTGGTTTGTCGTGCTCGGCCCGGTCGGACCGCTGGTCTACCGCGCCGCCGATCTGCTGGCGGAACGCTGGGGCAGGCGGCTGGAGCCGGAAAAACGCGCATTCGCCTTTTATGCCGAGCGCATATTCTTCTGGATCGACTGGCTGCCGGCACGGATGACCGCGGCGAGTTTCGCGGTGGCCGGGAATTTCGAGGACGCCGCCTACTGCTGGCGCACGCAGGCGGGAAGCTGGGGCCGTCCCCCAGGGGGACTTGCTTCGCAGCGCGCTGGCGAAGGCGTGGTGCTGGCTGCCGGCGCCGGCGCGCTGGGCGTGAAACTCGGCGGCGTGCTGCGCGAAGACGGCATGCTCAACCAGCGGCCGGAGCTGGGCATGGGCGCCGATGTCGAAGTCGAGGACCTGCGCAGCATCGTCGGACTGATCTGGCGCGCACTGACACTGTGGCTGTTTTTGCTGTTTATTGTTTCGCTGGCGCGCGCATTCTAGTACCCGCAAGCGCAACAGACTGCAGTTTTCCTAATTTTTGTAGTTTTTCTGCTGCGCCAGGTTCTGCCGCGCCAGCATCTGATACGAAGCGAGGCGCCGCGTGTCGATGGCTTCCGCTTCGTGCGCCGCGAGTATCGCGCAGCCCGGCTCCTCGAGGTGGCGGCAGTCGCGGAAACGGCATTGCCCGAGGTAGGGCCGGAAGTCGGCGAAGGCCGCGGCCAGTTCGTCCAGGGCCATGTGATGCACCCCGAAAGCCTGCACGCCCGGCGTGTCGATGAGGTCGCTGCGCGCGTCGAGGTGATAAAGCCGGGCGTGTGACGTCGTGTGTTTGCCGGTGCCCAGCGAACGCGAAATTTCCTGCGTCTGTGCCGCGGCCTTGGGCAGCAGTGCGTTGAGTATCGTCGACTTGCCCATGCCCGATTCGCCGACCAGCACGCTGCGCTGTCCCTCAAGGTACGGCCGCAGCGCTTCGACGCTGTCGCGCGCCACCAGCTTCAGCAGCGGATAACCCATGCCGGTGAACAGTGCCAGCGCCACCGCCGACTTCACCGATTCCGGCAGGTCGGACTTGTTGAGCACGATCAGCGGCCGGATGCCGGCGTGTTCCGCGGCGGCGATGCAGCAGTCGAGCACGTCGAGATCGAAGGAGGGCACCGGCGCCACCACCATCACCGCCTGCGTGACGTTGGCGGCGATCAGCTTCTGCCGCCACTGGTCCGAGCGGTAGAGCAGGGTGCGCCGCGGCGCGCAGGCGCTGATCACGCCCTGGTCGTCGCCCTGGGGCAGTACACTGACCTCGTCGCCGCAGGCGTAGTCGTTGCGCTTGCCGCGTGTCGCGCAGTCGAGGGTGCGGCCATCCGTGCATTCGACCCGGAAGCTGCGGCCGAAGGCGGCGACGATCAGGCCCTGCAGCGTTGTTTCAGAGTTCAAGCAGTGCGTCGATCCTGGCGGCGCAGATGAAATCGTTCTCGGACAGCCCGCCGATGGCATGGGTGATGTAGTCGACGCGGCACTGCTTGTAGCCCACCGTCAGATCGGGATGATGGTCTTCGCGGTGCGAAACCCAGGCCGTGGCGTTCACAAAGGCCATGTTCTCGTGGTAATTGCGGAATTCGAAGGTGCGCGAGAGTTTGCCGTCGACGACCTGCCAGGCCGGCAGGCGCTTGAGCATCACGGCAATTTCGGCTGCGGTCAGCGGCGGTACCCCGCCTTCGCAGGGCTTGCAGCGGCGATGCGCGAGGTCGGACATCAGCGCGCCCCGGCCGCCTGCTGCAGCCGCGCGATGCGGGTTGTGGCCGGCGGATGCGAGTCGTAGAACACCGAATGCAGCGGATCCGGCGTCAGCGTCGACGCGTTGTCCTTGTAGAGCTTGACCAGCGCGGCGACCAGGTCGGAGGCAGGCGCGTACTGCGCGGCGAAGGCGTCGGCTTCGAATTCATGTTTGCGGGAATACATCGCGCTGACCGGCTGGAACAGGAAGGTAAACACGGGCACCACGATCGAGAACAGCACCAGCGCCATCGCGGTCGACGGCGAGGAAACGCCGAGGCCTTCGTAGAACCACAGCTTGTCGAGCACCCAGCCGAGCAGCCACAGGAAGCCGAGGCTCGCGGTGAATATCCAGGCAATGCGCTTGACCACGTGTTTCAGCTTGAAATGGCCGAGTTCGTGGGCAAGCACGGCCTCGACTTCCTGCGGTTCCAGGCGCGAAAGCAGGGTGTCGAAAAACACGATGCGCTTGGTCTTGCCGAAGCCGGTGAAATAGGCGTTGCCGTGGCTGGAGCGGCGCGAGCCGTCCATCACCAGCAGGCCCTTGACCTTGAAGCCGCAGCGGTCGAGCAGGCGTTCGACGCGCTCCTTCATCGCCGCGTCGGTCAGCGGCGAGAACTTGTTGAACAGCGGCGCGATCCACGACGGATAAACCGCCAGCATCACGATGTTGAAGGCCATCCAGGTCAGCCAGGCGTAGAGCCACCACCATGCGCCCATCTGCGCCATCAGCCACAGCACCGCGGCAATCAGCGGCAGGCCGAGTGCGGCCGACAGCAGCAGGCCCTTGAGGAAGTCGATCCAGAACAGCTTGGCCGTGATCTTGTTGAATCCGAATTTTTCCTCGATGACGAAGGTGCGGTAGAGGCTGAACGGAATGTCGATGACCATCGATATGAGGGCGAAGCCCCCGATCAGCGCGAGGCCGCGCACCAGGCCCGGTTCCAGCCACGCCGCAGTGAGGTCATGCAGCGCCTGCAGGCCGCCGCCGAAGGTGAAGGCCAATGCGACGGCGGCTTCAACCAGCACGCCGATCATCGCGAAGCGCGTCTTCGCGCAGGTGTAATCGGCTGCGCGCTGGTGGGCGTCGAGGGTGATGACATCGGCAAACTGAGCCGGCACCGCATCGCGGTGCGCCGCCACGTGGGCGGCATGGCGTGCGGCCAGCCACAGCCTCAAGGTGACAGTCAGCAGCAGCGCGGCGAGGAAAATCAGGCCAAAAGTGTGCAAAGTATGAATTTTCCGGTCTATGGGGGTGCGGGCTTGTGACACAATGCGTGTCTGAAAATTCCCGAAAATCATTATGGCACAGGATCCCAACGCCCTCATCTGGATAGACATGGAGATGAGCGGGCTCAATCCCGAAACCGACCGCATCCTCGAGATCGCAGTGGTGATCACCGACGCGCAGCTGAATCTCGTCGCCGAAGGGCCGGTGCTGGTGGTGCACCAGCCCGATGCGGTGCTCGATGTCATGGACAACTGGAACAAGTCCACGCACAAAAAATCCGGGCTGATCGACCGCGTCAAGGCCTCGACGCTGACCGAGGCGCAGGCGGAGGAGCAGATGGTTGCCTGGATGGCGCAGTACGTGCCGTCAGGGGCCTCGCCGATCTGCGGCAATTCGGTACACCAGGACCGCCGCTTCCTGGTGCGTTACATGCCGAAGCTCGACGCCTTCTTCCATTACCGGATACTCGACGTCAGCACGCTGAAGGAACTGGCGCGGCGCTGGAAACCCGAGGTGCTGAACGGCCTGGTCAAGCACGGCAAACACGAGGCGCTGGCCGACATCCACGAGTCGATCGAGGAACTGCGTTATTACCGCGCGCAGATCATGAAAATCTGACGCGCTGCGGCGTCAGTTGAGCTTGAGGACGTCGTCGAAGGTCACTTCGAGCGCGAGTCCGCCGACCTTCAGCGTCATCGTCGCCGGCAGCGATTCGCTGCCTTTCAGCTTGCCGTCCTCGATCGCCTTGCGCACCGCCTTTTCGATGGCGAGCTGCGAATTCACGCCCACGGTCTTGAGGAATTTGCGGATGCTCATGTTCAGGGCTTCGTCGTTCATGGTGCGCTCCTTCTTTAAAGTCAAAAGCGTTTGGCCACAGAGGTCACAGAGAATCTCGATACCCCCTTGAGGGGTACACAGAGGAATTCAAAACCCGAACTGTCTGGTCTTTGGTTTTTCTCTGTGCTCTCTGTGGCTAGGGGTTTTCAGATCTTGTCTTTTTGGCGTAACTGATCAGGCCGCCGGTGGATGAATCCGGCGCGGACGCCGTGTTGCCGTCATCAAACGCCGGGCGCAGGTTGTCGGCAAGCCGCTTGCCGTGTTCGACGCCCCACTGGTCGAAGGCGTTGATGTCCCAGATCGCGGCCTGCACGAAGGTGCGGTGCTCGTAGAGCGCGAGCAGCGCGCCCAGGCTGCGCGGCTCCAGCGCCGGCAGCAGCAGCGTGTTGCTGGGGCGGTTGCCGGGCAGCGCCTGGTGTGCGGCGAGGCGCGCCGCAGTGCGGGCATCCATGCCCTGTGCGGCAAGCTGCGTTTCGATCTCGGCTGCAGACCTGCCGCGCATCAGCAATGCGGATTGCGCAAAACAGTTGGCGAGTATGGTCGCATGCGTTGCGGCGTCGCCGGCGCGCGGCGAGCAACAGGCCACGAAATCCACCGGCACCATGCGCGTACCCTGGTGCAGCAGCTGGAAGTAGGCGTGCTGCGCCTCCATGCCCGGACTGCCCCAGAGGATCACGCCGCTGTCGGTGCGCAGCGGCCTGCCGCGCTGGGTGACGCTTTTGCCCAGGCTTTCCATCTCGAGCTGCTGCAGCCAGGCCGGCAGCAACGCCAGTCCCGGCTCGTAGGGAATGACCGCGCGCGTCGCCGCGCCGAAAAAATGGGCCTGCCACAGCCCGATCAGGCCGAGGATCACCGGCATGTTGCGCTCAGGCGGCTCGTTCGCGAAGTGCGCGTCCATCGCCGCCGCACCCGCCAGCAGTTCGTCGAACCGGTCGGCGCCCATCGCGATCATCGCCGGCAGTCCGACCGCCGACCACAGCGAATAACGCCCGCCGACCCAGTCCCACATCGGGAATATGCGCTCCGGCGGCACGCCGAAGGCATGCGCGGCCTCGGCGTTGGCGGTGACCGCGGCGAAATGGCTGCCGTAGTCGGAGGCGTCGAACCCGGCCTGTAGCCAGTTGCGCGCGGCTTGCGCATTAAGGGTGGTCTCCAGGGTGGTGAAACTTTTCGATTGCACGATGAACAGCGTCGTCGCCGGATCGAGCGTCACCAGCAACTGCGCCAGCGGCTCGCCCGGGGTGGTCACAAAATGCACCCGCGGCGTCGTCACATCCGGCGCGCAGGCGGCTGACGCCAGCGCCGGACCCTGTGCCGAACCGCCGATGCCCAGGCTGACCACGTCGGTCAGCGGTTTGCCGGTGACGCCGGCCACCTGGCCCGAACGCAGCGCGGTGGTGAACCCGCGCATCGCGGCCAGCACCTTGCGCACTTCGCGCGGCGCAGCATGCCCGGCGCGCAACGCGCTGTGCCAGGCCGCGCGTTTTTCGCTCTGGTTGACCTTCTTGCCGCCGAGCAGCGCGGCGATCTGCGCCGGCAGCTCGCGTTCGCGGGCCAGCCGGCACAGCAGTTCCAGCGTTTCGGCGTCGACCAGGTTTTTCGAATAATCGAGCAGCAGGCCACCGGCTTCCAGGGAGAATTTCCCGAATCGCTGCGGATCGGCGGCAAACTCGTCGCGCAGGTGGCGGCCGTTCCAGGCGCGGCGGTGCACGGCCAGGGCGCGCCATGCCGGCGTGCGTGTCAGTGTGACCCTGCGTTTGGATGAGTCAGGCATGGTGCCGCATTGTAACGTGCCGGGATTGCGGGCCGCGCGTTTACAATACGGCGAGTCCAACGGGGATCCCGCATGCTGGGCGCGCTCACCATATTGCTGGTGTACCAACTGATCGGCGAAGTCATCGTGCAGTTCACGCGGCTGCCGGTGCCAGGTCCGGTGATCGGCCTGCTGCTGCTGTTCCTGACCCTGTGGGTTCGCGGCAGCCTCGCCGCGCCGCTGCGCGACACCGCCAACGGCATACTCCAGCACCTGTCGCTGCTGTTCGTACCCGCCGGTGTCGGCGTGATGGTGCATTTCGCGCGGGTGTCCGGGGAATGGCTGCCGATCATCGTCGCCGTGCTCGCCAGCACCGCGCTGGCCATCGCCGTCAGCGCGCTGGTGATGCGGGCGCTGATGCGCGGCGCCAGCGCTGACGGCGCGCAGGGCGGCGGGGAGGGGACATGAGCCCGCGCATCGCCGACGTCTGGGTCTACCTGTCGGCCAGCCCGCTGCTGGGGCTGACCCTGACGCTGGTGGCCTACCAGGCGGCGTACTGGATCTACCAGCGCGCAAACTTCAATCCGCTGCTCAATCCGGTGCTGCTGGCGATCGCGATGCTGGTGACCGCGCTGACCCTGACCGACACGCCGTACGCCACCTATTTCGACGGCGCGCAGTTCGTGCATTTCCTGCTCGGGCCGGCGACCGTGGCGCTGGCGGTGCCGCTGTACCTGCAGTTCGACCGCCTGCGCAAGCTGGCGCTGCCGCTGGCCGTTGCGCTGCTCGCCGGGTCGGTGACCGCGATAGGCTCGGCCGTGGGCATCGCCTGGCTGCTCGGCGCGGCGGATGCGACGCTGCTGTCGCTGGCGCCGAAATCGGTCACCGCGCCGATCGCCATGGGCATTGCCGAAAAACTCGGCGGCATCCCCTCGCTGACCGCGGTGCTGGTGATCATGACCGGGGTCAGCGGCGCGATGATGGCGAAATACGTGCTCGACGCCCTGCGCATCACCGACCACGGCGTGCGCGGATTCGCGGTGGGCGTCGCCGCGCACGGCATCGGCACCGCGCGCGCCTTCCAGGTCAGCGAGCAGGCGGGGGCCTTTGCCGGGCTGGGCATGGGCCTGAACGGCCTGGTCACGGCGCTGCTGATGCCGCTGCTGCTGGTATTGTGGAGAACCTTGTGATGGAGAAGCCGATGGAGTACCGCCGATGCGTGACGTGATCAATGCGCTGACCCGCGCCGCCGCCAACCTGTTCGACCCGCGCATCATCGCCATGGTGTTCCTGCCCATGCTCGGCAGCATCGTGCTGTGGGTGGTGCTGGCGTGGATTTTCTGGGAGCCGTGGACCGGCATGATCAGCGGCGCCCTGCGTTCGACCACCGTCGCCGGCTGGCTGCAGCAGTGGAGCGTGACCTGGGTCATCGACTACACGGCGGTGTTCGCGGTGCTGGTGGCGATACTGCCGGCGATCTTCGTCACCGCGCTGGTGATCACCGAAATCATCGCCATGCCGGTCATCGTCAAATTCGTCGGCGAGCGTTACCACCCGCAGCTGCAGCGCCGCGCCGGCGGCACCATCATCGGCAGCATCCTCAATGCCGCGACCGGCATCGCCGTATTTGCGGTGTTGTGGATCGTCACCCTGCCGCTGTGGCTGACCGGCGTGGGCGCGGTGCTGGCGCCGGTGCTGAACTCGGCGTACCTCAACCAGCGCGTGTTCCGCTATGACGCGCTGGCCGACCACGCCGATGCGGATGAAATCGCGCGCATCACCCGCGAATCGCGCGGCGACCTGTTCCTGCTCGGCATCCTGCTCTCGCTGCTGCTCTACGTGCCGCTGGTCAACCTGCTGGTGCCGGTGCTGTCGGGGCTGGCGTTCACGCACTTCTGCTTGTCGCGGCTGTCCGCATCCCGCGGGGAGGGGGGCCGGTTAACCGGGATGTTGTAAATTCGGCCATGGGCTGCGCTGGCGATGACACCGCAGTATATGTTCATAACTAATTGATTTTATTAATAAATTATGTCAACACAGCAACTTTGTTTTTTCCGCGACACACTGGCTCCGGCGCAAGCCATGGAACTGCCTGGGGCAGGCAACCGTGTGCTGTATCTGTGCTCCGGCAGC
>JBFWOE010000050.1:0-18596 GCA_050250695.1 Burkholderiales bacterium | reverse complement strand
CGGTTAGCCGGTAAAACCGAAAAAATGAGTCTCCCCGAAGGCCACTAGATACCACATCCCCGATATCCGAGTAAACCTTGGAGGCGATAGTAACATGTTTCTAAAAAAAAAAGCATAGAGGCTGTTGCTCAAAAGACGCGGCCTGAAATCGCATTATTTCACTTTATGGAACAGGGGGGAAGCGGTGGTTTAACACGGATTTATCGGGGGACGCTGCATTGCCGCATGCCCCTGGCCTGGGGTACAGCCGGGGCCGCAGTCGCGCGTTTCGCAGAGCAACTCGCGGCCGGTATGAACGATGGCGCGGCGGCCGACCCGGCACAGCACAGTTCCGGTTGGCCGCAGTGCCGGAGGCGGCACTGCAATCCGGCACCGTGATGCTCTCCTGAATCGCGCATCAGGGCGCAGACGGGACGGTCATTGCCCTTAGGCTCGAGGGCATTTTGCGTGTCGCTGCGTGATAGAATTCCACGCTTTGTAACGACACAACGCGCGACCGGCCGGACAGGCCGGCCTGCCAGAAAAACAATCCGGCCATTCCATGGAACAATTCGCAAAAGAAACCCTGCCCATCAGTCTTGAAGAGGAGATGCGGCGCTCGTATCTCGATTATGCAATGAGTGTCATCGTCGGGCGCGCGCTGCCCGACGTGCGCGACGGCCTGAAGCCGGTGCACCGCCGCATCCTGTTTGCAATGCACGAATCGAACACGGTCTGGAACCGTCCCTATGTGAAGTGCGCCCGCGTGGTTGGTGACGTGCTCGGCAAATACCATCCCCACGGCGACAGCGCGACCTACGAGGCGCTGGTGCGGATGGCGCAGAACTTTTCGATGCGCTACATGCTGATCGACGGCCAGGGCAACTTCGGCTCCGTCGACGGCGATTCGGCGGCGGCCTACCGCTATACCGAGTGCCGGATGGAGAAAATCACGTCCGACATGCTTGCTGACATCGACATGGAAACGGTCGATTTCGTCGACAACTACGACGGCAAGGAGAAAGAGCCGGTCACGCTGCCGACCAAGGTGCCGAACCTGCTGGTGAACGGTTCCTCGGGCATCGCGGTGGGCATGGCGACCAACATTCCGCCGCACAACCTGGGCGAAGTTGTCGAAGGGTGCCAGGCTCTCCTGAAAAATCCGGATATTACCATTGATGAGTTGATCGCGATCATACCGGCGCCGGATTTCCCGACTGCAGGCATCATCTACGGCGTCCAGGGCGTACGCGACGGTTACCGCACCGGGCGCGGCAAGGTGGTGATGCGCGCGCGCACCCACTTCGAGGAAACGGAGAAGGGCGGGCGCACGGCCATCGTCATCGATGAGTTGCCCTACCAGGTAAACAAGGCCAATCTGCTGATGAAAATCGGCGAACTGGTGCGCGAGAAGAAGCTCGAAGGCATTTCCGACATCCGCGACGAGTCCGACAAGTCCGGCATGCGCGCAGTGATCGAACTCAAGCGCGGCGAAGTCCCCGAAATTGTCCTGAACAATCTGTGGAAGGACACGCAGATGCAGGAGAGTTTCGGCATGAACATGGTCGCGCTGGTCGACGGCCAGCCGCGGATCCTCAACCTGAAGCAGTTCCTCGAGGCCTTCCTGCGCCACCGCCGCGAGGTCGTCACCCGCCGCACGGTGTTCGAGCTGCGCAAGGCACGCGACCGCGGCCATATTCTTGAAGGCCTGGCCGTTGCGCTGTCGAATGTCGATGAAGTCATCGCGCTGATCAAGGCTGCGGCGACGCCGGCCGAAGCCAAGGTCGAGCTGATGGCGCGTTTCTGGCGTTCGAAGCTGGTTGAAGAACTGCTCTCCCGCAGCGAAGGGACGTCATATCGCCCGGATGGGCTGCCGGCCGAGTTTGGCTTGCAGAAAAAGGGTTACAGGCTCTCCGACGCGCAGGCGCAGCGGATCCTTGAAATGCGCCTGCAAAACCTGACAGCGCTCGAATCCGACAAGATCGTCACCGAGTACCGCGAAACGATGGACAAGATCACCGACCTGCTCGACATCCTCGACAAGCCGGGACGTGTCACGAAAATCATTTCCACGGAGCTTGCCGAGGTCAAAAAACAGTACGGCGACGAGCGGCGCAGCGAGATCGTCACCAAGACCCAGGACCTGAGCACGGAAGACCTGATCCAGCCGGAAGACGTCGTGGTCACTCTTTCGCACGGCGGCTACATGAAATCGCAGCCGGTGGCGGACTACCGCGCCCAGAAGCGCGGCGGCCGCGGCAAGCAGGCGACGACGACCAAGGACGACGATTTTGTCGAGAAGCTGTTCATCGCCAACACCCACGATTACATCCTCTGCTTTTCGAACCGCGGGCGCGTCTACTGGATCAAGGTTTACGAAGTGCCGCAGGGCAGCCGTGCCTCGCGCGGCAAACCCATCGTCAACCTCGTGCCTCTGATGGAACATGAAAAAATCACCGCGATCCTGCCGGTGAAGGACTTCGACGACGAACATTTCGTGTTCATGGCGACATCCACCGGCACGGTCAAGAAAACCGCGCTGTCGGCATTTTCGCGGCCGATGGCCAAGGGCATCATCGCGGTCAACCTCGATGACGGCGATTACCTGATCGGCGTGGCCGTGACTGACGGCAAGCAGGACATCATGCTGTTCTCCGACGCCGGCAAGGCGGTGCGCTTCAACGAGGAGGAAGTGCGTGTGATGGGGCGTGCGGCCGCAGGTGTGCGCGGCATGAAACTACAGCAAAAACAAAGAGTTATATCGCTTCTTACGGCTGGCGAGGAGACCCAGTCGGTACTCACCGCAACCGAAAACGGTTACGGCAAACGCACCCCGGTCTCCGAATACACGCGCCACGGCCGCGGCACGCAGGGCATGATCGCCATCCAGGCGAGCGACCGCAACGGCAAGCTGGTTGGCGCGCAACTGGTGACCAAGGAAGACGAGATCATGCTGATCACCAGCGGCGGCGTGCTGATCCGCACACGTGTGGCCGAAGTGCGCGAGCAGGGGCGGTCGACGCAGGGCGTGCGGCTGATCAACCTCGACGACGGCGAGCGGCTGGTCGGACTGGAAACCATCGTCGAGACGGGTGACGACGAAGAGTAGGCAGTGAGCAGTAAGCGGTGAGTGGTAGGCAGTCGGCGGTTTTCCGCTCACGGCTCACTGCTTACCGCTTATCATTTCAGATACGGGAACCTTGATGACACGCGTATTCAATTTCAGCGCCGGGCCGGCGGTGTTGCCGGAACCGGTGCTGCAGCAGGCGGCGGCGGAAATGCTCGACTGGCACGGCAGCGGCATGTCGGTCATGGAAATGAGCCACCGCGGCAAGGAATTCATCGAAATCCACGCCCGGGCCGAGGCCGACCTGCGCGAACTGATGAACATCCCGAAGAACTACAAGGTGTTGTTCCTGCAGGGCGGGGCTTCGGCGCAGTTCGCGGTGGTGCCGATGAATCTGCTGCGTGGCGGGGACCGCGCCGACTACGTTAACACCGGTCAGTGGTCGAAAAAGGCCATCGCCGACGCGAAGAAATACTGCAAGGTCAACGTTGCCGCGAGTTCCGAGGCCGACAACTACACCCGGGCACCGAAGCAGTCCGAGTGGAAACTCGATCCGGATGCGGCGTACGTCCACGTCACCACCAACGAGACCATCGGCGGTGTCGAGTTCCACTGGGTGCCGGATACCGGGAATGTGCCGCTGGTGGCTGACATGTCCTCGCACATCCTGTCGCGCCCGATGGACGTGTCGAAATACGGGCTGATTTACGCCGGCGCGCAAAAGAACATCGGGCCGGCCGGGCTGACCATCGTCATCGTCCGCGACGACCTGCTGGGCCAGGCGCTGCCGGTCACGCCGACGGTGTTCGACTACAAGGTGCAGGCCGAGAACGATTCGATGTCGAACACCCCGGCGACCTACGGCATCTACATGGCAGGGCTGGTGTTCCAGTGGCTGAAGAAGATGGGTGGGCTGCAGAAAATGGAGCAGGTCAACCGCGCCAAGGCCGCGCTGCTCTACGACTACCTCGACCAGACCGAGTTTTACCATACACCCGTCGCTAGGGATGACCGCTCGCTCATGAATATTCCGTTCACGCTGCGCAATGCCGATCTCGACAAGGCCTTCCTCAAGGAAACCGAGGCGGCGGGGCTGACCCAGCTCAAGGGACATCGCTCTGTCGGCGGCATGCGGGCGTCGATCTACAACGCGATGCCGATCGAGGGCGTCCGGTCGCTGGTGCAGTTCATGCGTGAATTCGAGCGAAAAAATGGCTGAAAAAACGGTGTCGGCGCAACCGCTGAAAATACTGACGCTGAATGCCATTGCGGCCGTCGGCCTGCACCGGTTTCCCAAGGAGCGTTACAGCGTCGCCGGCGACATCGCTGCGCCCGACGCGATCCTGGTGCGCTCGCATGACATGCACAAGATGGACATCCCGGCGAGCGTCAAGGCGATAGGCCGCGCCGGGGCGGGCACCAACAACATTCCGGTCGACAGGATGAACCAGCGCGGCGTTCCCGTGTTCAATGCCCCGGGTGCGAACGCCAACGCAGTGAAGGAGCTGGTGATCGCGGCGTTGCTGATCGCCGCGCGCAACCTGCTCCCGGCGGCGCGATTCGTCGAAAGTCTCGAGGGCGACGACCAGGCGCTGCACAAGCTGGTTGAGGACGGCAAGAAACATTTTGCCGGCATCGAGCTGCCGGGCCGCACACTGGGCGTCATCGGCCTGGGCAAGATCGGCAGCCTGGTGGCGGACGCCGCAATCAAGCTCGGCATGGACGTGCTCGGTTACGATCCGGAGATCACCGTCGATGCGGCGTGGAGCCTGCCGTCGCAGGTACGCAAGGCGCACACCATCGAGGAAGTGCTTAAGGCGGCGGATTTCGTGACACTGCACGTCCCGCTGGTCGCCGCCACCCGCGGCCTGGTCAGCGCGCAGCGCGCAAAGTTGTTCAAAAAGGGCGCGGTGCTGCTTAATTTCTCGCGTGACGGCATCGTCGACAACGACGCCGTGCTGGAGGCGCTGTCGGCGAAACGCCTGGCGGCCTACGTCTGCGATTTTCCGGCACAGAAACTGTGCGGCCATCCGCAGGTGGTGGCCCTGCCGCACCTCGGCGCCTCGACGCGCGAAGCGGAGGACAACTGCGCGGTGATGGTTGCCGACCAGGTCCGCGACTTTCTCGAGAACGGCAATATCCGCAACGCAGTCAATTTCGCCGACACGCTGATGAGCCGCGAATCGGACTGGCGGCTGGGCATTGCCAATGCCAACGTGCCTAACATGGTCGGGCAGATTTCCACGGCTTTGGCGCGCGCCGGGCTCAACATCCACAACATGCTCAACAAGTCGCGCGGCGACATGGCCTACACGCTGGTCGATGTCGACAGCGCGGTGCCGGACGCGGTGACTGCCGAACTGGCCGCAATCCAGGGCGTGCTGGCGGTAAGATACCTGCCGGCACACTGATTCCGTTTTACGAGCGCATGGCCAATTCCCTGAACGACGTCCGCCGCAAGATCGACGCCCTGGATGCACGGCTGGTGCAGCTGCTCACGGCGCGCGCCAGGCTGGCGCAGCAGGCGTGGCAGGCCAAGGGCGGGGCAGCCGCCTACAAGCCGGAACGCGAAGCCCAGGTGTTGCGCCGGGTTCGCGAACTCAACAAGGGGCCGCTGTCGGGGGCTGCTCTCACGCGCCTGTTCACCGAGATCATGTCGGCCTGCCGCGCGCTGGAAGACCAGCTCGCGGTGGCTTACCTCGGGCCGGAGGGCACGTTCAGCCAGGAGGCGGTGGTCAAGCATTTCGGTTCGGCCACCGGTTCGCAGCCGCAACCGACCATCGACGAGGTGTTCCGCGCCGTCGAAACCGGTGCCGCGGGTTATGGCATGGTGCCGGTGGAAAATTCGACCGAGGGCGCCGTCGGCCGCACGCTCGACCTGCTGCTCAATACCACCACGCGCATCTGCGGCGAAGTCCTGCTGCCGGTGCGGCAATGCCTGATGAGCAGCGCGGCCAGGCGCGACGCCATCCGCACCGTGTATTCGCATACCCAGAGCCTCGCCCAGTGCCAGCAGTGGCTGTCGCGCCACCTGCCGGACGCGGAGCGGGTGGCCGTTGTCAGCAACGCGGAAGCTGCAAAACTGGCGAGCAAAGACAAGCGGGCTGCGGCGGTTGCCAGCAGCACGGCCGCTGCGCTCTACGGCCTCAAGCTGCTCGCGCGCAACATCGAAGACGATCCGAAGAACACCACGCGCTTCGCGGTGATCGGGACCGAGGAGGTGCCGGCCTCGGGCCGCGACAAGACCTCGCTGGTGCTGTCGACCCGCAATGTGCCCGGTGCGGTGCATGACCTGCTGGCGCCGCTGGCGAAACACGGCGTGAGCATGACGCGCTTCGAATCGCGCCCGGCGCGCACGGGACTGTGGGAATACGTGTTCTACGTCGACATCGAAGGCCACCAGCTCGAACCGCGGGTGGCGCGCGCGCTGGACGCGCTGGCGCGCAAGGCGGCGTTCCTCAAAGTGCTTGGATCTTATCCTGCGGCACGTTAAGAATTTTACAATAAGTATTTGTTTTTATTAATAAAATAATATGAGCGTCTGCGATCTGGCGCCCGGCTATGTCCGGGCCATCGCGCCCTATCAGCCGGGCAAGCCCACCTCCGAACTGGCCCGCGAACTGGGACTGGAAGAGTCGACCATCGTCAAGCTGGCTTCCAATGAAAATCCGCTGGGGGTGAGCCCGCGGGCCGCGCAGGCGATGCGGGCGGTAATGGACGGCCTGGCGCGTTATCCGGACGGCAACGGTTTTGAACTGAAGCAGGCGCTGTCGCAGCGCTTCGGCGTGGCGATGGATGGCATCGTGCTGGGCAACGGCTCCAACGACGTGCTGGAGCTGGCGGCGCGCTCGTTCCTCACGCCGGGACAGTCGGCGGTGTATTCGGAGCACGCCTTCGCGGTTTATCCGCTGGCCGTTCAGGCGGTGGGGGCCAAGGGCATCGCGGTGCCGGCGAAGGATTTCGGCCACGACCTCGAAGCGATGGCCCGGGCGGTGCGTCCGGATACGCGCATCGTGTTCATTGCCAATCCCAACAATCCCACGGGCACTTTTGTTGCCGGGGCGGTGCTCGAAAAATTCATCGCCGGATTGCCTGCCGAAGTGCTGGTGGTGCTCGACGAGGCCTACAATGAATACGTCGAGCCGCAATACCGCTACGACAGCATCGCCTGGCTGAAGAAATTCCCGAATCTGGTGATCACACGCACTTTTTCCAAAGTTTACGGGCTGGCCGGGCTGCGCGTCGGTTATGCGCTGGCGGCGCCAGGCGTGGCCGACCTGATGAACCGGGTGAGGCAGCCGTTCAACGTCAACAGCCTGTCGCTGGCGGCTGCGGCGGCGGCGCTCGGTGACGAGGCCTTCATGCGTGAAAGCTACGAACTCAATCGCTGCGGCATGCAGCAGATCGTCGCCGGCCTGCAGCGGCTGGGGCTCACGCACATCCCGTCTTACGGCAATTTCGTCACCTTCGGCATAACCGGTGCTGCTGCGGTGTTCCAGAAACTGCTGAAGGCCGGAGTCATCGTGCGGCCGATCGCCAGTTACGGCATGCCCGGCCACCTGCGGGTATCCATCGGCCTCGAATCCGAGAATGCGCGCTTTCTCGAGGCGCTGGGGCAGGCGCTTGCCGCCTGAGGGTTCCGGCAGGAACGCCAAACCGGTAAGGTAGCAGGCCTGCGCAGAACGCCAGAACGGAAATGTCATGCCGGCAAAAAACCGCATCAACAAACTCGTAGTCATCGGCGTCGGCCTGATCGGCGGTTCGTTCGCGTTAGCCCTTAAAAAAGCGCGCATGGTCAAGCAGGTCGTCGGCGTCGGGCGCAGCCGCAGGAATCTGCAGGTCGCGCTGAAGCGCGGCGTCATCGACGTCGCTGAAACCGATGCCGCGCGCGCGGTCGAGGGGGCTGATCTGGTTCTGGTCGGCGCGCCGGTGGGGCAGATGCCGGGGATATTCGCGCACATTGCGCCATTCCTGCCGCCGCAGGCCGTGGTCACGGACGCCGGGAGCACCAAGCAGGATGTGATCAGGGCCGCGCGCAAACACCTGGGCGCGCATTTTCCGATGTTCGTTCCGGCGCATCCCATTGCCGGCACCGAACACAGCGGCGCCGCCGCGGCTTTTCCTGAACTGTTCCGTGAGCGCAACCTGATCCTGCTGCCGCAGAAGGAGACGAAGGCAGCCGCGGTGCGCCTGGTGCGCGCGGCGTGGGCGGTCTGCGGCGCGCGCATCGTGCGCCTGGACGCGGCGGAACATGACGCGATCTTCGGCGCGGTAAGCCATTTGCCGCATGTGGTTGCGTTTGCGCTGGTTCACCTGCTGGCGCGGCAGCGCGATGCAAAGCGGCTGCTGGGATTTTCCGGCGGCGGCCTGCGCGACACGGTGCGCATCGCCGGAAGTTCGCCGGAAATGTGGCGCGACATCTGCATCGCCAACCGTGCTGCGCTGCTGCCGCTGATCGACGGCTACGTCGCCGAACTCAAGGCGGCGCGCAGGGCGCTGGCCGCTGCTGACGGCGATACGCTGCAGGCCATGTTCAGCACGGCGCAGCGCGCGCGCCGGCGCTGGCTCCTGAAGAACGGATAAGGCCTTCACCCGGCATGGATTACATCGACCTGCAGCCCATGCGCACGGTGCGCGGCACGGTGCGCCTGCCGGGATCCAAGAGCATTTCCAACCGCACGCTGCTGCTGGCGGCGCTGGCGCGCGGCAGGACCGTGCTGCGCGACCTGCTCGATTCGGATGACACCCGGCACATGCTCTCGGCGCTGCGTGCGCTGGGCGTGAGCTGCGAGGATGCGGGTCCGGGCGCTGTTGCCGTCTATGGCGTCGCCGGCGCTTTTCCGGTGAAGCAGGCTGCGCTATTCCTCGGCAATGCCGGCACCGCGGTGCGGCCGCTGACGGCGGTGCTCGCGCTGTGCGGCGGCGAATACCGCATCGACGGCGTGGCGCGCATGCACGAGCGCCCGATCGGCGACCTGGTCGATGCGCTGCGCCAGCTCGGCGCCTCCATTGATTACCTCGGCAACGAAGGATTTCCGCCGCTGGCGATCCATGCCGGAGCATTGCAGCCGCGCACCGAAGTGTCCATCCGCGGCAACGTGTCGAGCCAGTACCTGAGCGGCCTGCTTATGGCGCTGCCGCTGCTCGGCACGCAAACCGCGGTGCGCGTCGAAGGCGAACTGATTTCCAAACCCTATGTCGAGATCACGCTCAATGCACTGCGACAGTTCGGGGTGGCGGTCGAGCGTGATGGCTGGACGTCGTTCACGGTGCCGGCAGGGACGGGTTATGCCAGTCCCGGAGAACTTTACGTCGAAGGCGATGCGTCCTCGGCCTCGTATTTTCTTGCGGCGGGCGCGATCAGCGGCCTGAGCGGAGGCGGCCCGGTGCGCGTCGAAGGTGTGGGTCGCCACAGCACTCAGGGTGACGTGCGTTTCGCTGAGGCCCTCGGGCAGATGGGCGCCGCGGTCACCATGGATGATCACTGGATCGAGGCTACTGCCGGGGAGGCAGCGAAAAAGAACGGCAGGTTGCGCGCAGTGGATCTCGACTGCAACCACATCCCGGATGCGGCCATGACGCTGGCTATCGCCGCGCTGTTCGCCGACGGTGCGACCACGCTGCGCAATATTGCCAGCTGGCGGGTCAAGGAAACCGATCGCCTGGCAGCGATGGCCAGGGAACTGACCAAGCTCGGCGCCATCGTGGAAGAGGGGGCCGATTACCTGCGAATCACGCCGCCGGCACAGTGGCGGCCGGCGGTGATCGATACCTACGACGACCATCGCATGGCCATGTGTTTTTCACTGGCAGCGCTGGGCGGGGTCGTTGTGCGCATCAACGATCCGGGCTGCGTGGCCAAGACCTATCCCGAATATTTTGCGGTGCTCGCCGGCATCGTCGAGGGTGCGGCTTGACCCTGCCACCGGTCATCGCCATCGACGGTCCGTCGGCTTCGGGCAAGGGCACGGTGGCTGCATCTGTTGCGCGGCAGCTGGGATTTCATTATCTCGACAGCGGCGCCCTGTACCGGATCGTGGGATTGGTCAGTCGGGAGCAGGGTGCCGACCTCGACAATGATCGAGAAATATCTGCTATTACATTGAATTTAAATGTAAAATTTGAAGGCGATCGGGTCTGGGCGAACGGCCGCGAGGTCTCCGATTCGATCCGCGGCGAAGTCGCAGGTGCTGCCGCTTCCCGGGTTGCTGCATTGCCGGGGGTGCGTGCAGCACTGATGACCCTGCAGCGCGGCTTCCGCCAGGCCCCGGGTCTGGTGGCCGATGGCCGGGACATGGGCTCGGTGGTTTTTCCCGATGCAGTGCTTAAAATCTACCTGACGGCGACCGCGGAAGAGCGGGCGCAAAGGCGGCATAAGCAGTTGATCGAAAAGGGGGTCGATGCTAGTATGACGGCCCTTTTGCAGGACATCCGCGATCGCGATTTTCGCGACAGCAACCGCGCCGTGGCCCCCCTGTTGAAGTGCGCCGGTGCCGTTGAAATGGACACCACGGGTACCCCTGTGGACACGGTGGTGGCGCAGGTATTGCGTCTGTATCGAAACAAGCAGTAAAAACCGCAGTAAATGCAGCACCTGGTGTCACGGGCCGCCCAGCCTGTGGCTTTTTTCAACTACCCTCCCGTTTCCACAACGGGTGTGATAACCTCCTGATTCCAATGATTAAAACATCCCCCCAAGCAGTGCCCGCCGAAAGTTTTGCCGCGCTCTTTGAAGAGAGCCTGGCGCTGAAGGAAATGCGCATCGGTGAAGTGATAACTGCCGAAGTCGTGCGCATAGATGACAATTTTGTTGTGGTCAATGCCGGACTGAAGTCCGAAAGCTACGTGGCGGCTGAAGAGTTCCGCAGCGACAGCGGCGAAATCGAAGTAAAGCCGGGCGACTTTGTCAGCGTTGCCATCGAATCCCTGGAAGATGGTTACGGCGAAACCCGCCTGTCGCGCGACAAGGCCAAGCGGCTTGCAGCGTGGCATGACCTCGAAGAGGCACTGGAGAAGGGCAACATCGTCTCGGGCATGATCAGCGGCAAGGTCAAGGGCGGCCTGACCGTGATGATCAACGGCATCCGTGCCTTCCTGCCGGGATCGCTGGTCGATACCCGTCCGGTGAAGGACACCACGCCGTACGAAAACAAGCAGATGGAGTTCAAGGTCATCAAGCTCGACCGCAAGCGCAACAACGTGGTCGTGTCGCGCCGTGCCGTGCTCGAAGCGAGCCAGGGCGAAGAGCGCCAGAAGCTGCTGGAGAACCTGCGCGAAGGCGCGACCGTCAATGGCATCGTCAAGAACATCACCGACTACGGCGCTTTCGTCGACTTGGGCGGCATCGACGGCCTGCTGCACATCACCGACCTCGCTTGGCGCCGTGTCAAGCACCCGTCCGAGATGCTCAGCGTGGGCGACGAAGTCACCGCCAAGGTGCTCAAGTTCGACCAGGAAAAGAACCGCGTCTCGCTGGGCATGAAGCAGCTGGGCGAAGACCCGTGGGTCGGCCTGTCGCGCCGCTATCCTCCCAACACCCGCCTGTTCGGCAAGGTTTCGAACCTCACTGACTACGGCGCGTTCGTCGAGATCGAGCCGGGCATCGAAGGCCTGGTGCATGTCTCGGAGATGGATTGGACCAACAAGAACGTGCATCCGTCGAAAGTCGTGCAGCTGGGCGACGAAGTCGAGGTCATGGTGCTCGAGATCGACGAAGAGCGCCGCCGCATCTCGCTGGGCATGAAGCAGTGCATGGCGAATCCGTGGGAAGAGTTCTCGATGAATGCCAAGAAGGGCGACAAGGTGAAGGGCCAGATCAAGTCGATCACCGACTTCGGCATTTTCATCGGGCTCCCCGGCGGCATCGACGGCCTGGTGCACCTCTCCGACCTTTCGTGGAACGTGCCCGGCGAGGAAGCCGTGCGCAACTACAAGAAGGGCGAGGAAGTCGAAGCCCAGGTGCTGTCGATCGACGTCGAGCGCGAGCGGATCTCGCTGGGCGTCAAGCAGCTCGAAGGCGATCCGTTCACCAACTACGTCGGCGGACACGAGAAAAACTCGGTCGTCACCGGCACGGTGAAATCTATAGACGCCAAGGGCGCTGTGATCAACCTCGAAGGGGACATGGAAGGTTACCTGCGCGCCTCGGAGGTTTCGCGCGACCGCGTGGAAGACATTCGCACCAAGCTCAAGGAAGGCGATTCGGTGACTGCGATGATCATCAACATCGATCGCAAGAACCGCACGATAAACCTGTCGATCAAGGCAAAAGACCTTGCGGAGGATACCGAAGCCATGCAGAAACTGGCATCGGATAAACAGGCGAGTTCGGGGACTACCAATCTCGGCGCCCTGCTCAAAGCCAAGTTGGATACAGCCAATACTCAACAATAAGGGAGCATCATGACCAAGTCGGAGTTGATCGCGAAACTGGCGGCGCGCTACCCGCAACTTGTGGCCAAGGACGCCGAACTGGCAGTAAAAATGATACTCGACGCCATGGGGAAGAGCCTGTCGCAGGGTCAGCGCATCGAGATCCGCGGGTTCGGCAGTTTCGGACTCAACTACCGGCCGCCGCGCACCGGCCGCAACCCGAAGTCGGGGGAGCGGGTGCAGGTTCCCGCCAAGTACGTGCCGCATTTCAAGGCCGGCAAGGAACTGCGCGAACGCGTGGACATCAAGAAATAACGGACGACTGGCATCGTTCCATACGGCGGCATGGCTCAGTCCATGCCGTTTTTTTTACGGGCAGCGGGGGATCCTCCGCCGGCAATGAGCGTGATATTCTCGGCAGGCCATGCAATACCTGATGCTGCTCATCAAGGTCGCGCTGTTCCTGCTGATACTGTCGTTCGCGATCGTCAACACGGATCCGGTGGCCGTGCGCTACTACCTCGGCTTCCGCTGGGAAGCGCCGCTGGTCGTGGTGCTGCTGTTCGCCGTGTGCCTGGGCGCCGTCGCGGGATTGCTGGCCGGGCTGTTCCAGGTGCTGAGGCTGCGCCGGGAAGTGGCCGCGCTGAAGCGCGAACTGCGCATCGCGCGCGAACCCGCAAAAACCCCCGAGCCGGTGATCATGCCGCCGATGGACATGCTGTGAGCCGCTGATCGCCATGGACCTGGAACTGTGGTGGCTGCTCGCACTGCCGCTCTTTTTCGCGCTGGGCTGGTTGGCCGCGCGCGTCGACATCCGCCAGATCGTTTCCGAATCGCGGCTGCTGCCTGCCTCGTATTTCAAAGGCCTCAATTTCCTGCTCAACGAGCAGCCTGACAAGGCCATCGAGGCCTTCATCGAGGTGGCCAAGGTCAATCCGCAGACCATCGAGCTGCACTTCGCGCTGGGCAGCCTGTTTCGCCGCCGCGGCGAAGTCGAGCGTGCGATCCGCATGCACCAGAATCTCGCCGAACGCGAGGATCTGGCCCAGGAACAGAAACTGCAGGCGGTGCTTGAACTCGCCCAGGACTATCTGAAGGCGGGGCTGCTGGATCGTGCCGAGGAGCTGTTCCTGAAGCTGGACGGTACGCCGCATGCCGAAGCCGCACTGCGTTTCCTGCTCGAAATCTACGAGCAGGAGAAGGACTGGCACAAGGCCATCGGCATTGCCGGGAAGCTGGAGACGCTCAGCGGCCGTTCCTTCCAGAAGGAAATTGCCAATTTCTGCTGCGAAATGGCTGCTCGCGAGCTGATGCAGTCGCGGCCCGCCGAGGCACGGCCGCACCTGGAAGCTGCGCTGGCCCACCATCGGCTGTGCGTGCGCGCCAACATGCTGCTTGGCGACCTCGAACGCGACCTCGGCAACCGGCCGGCGGCGATTGCCGCCTGGCAGCGCATCGAATCGCAGAATCCGGCCTACCTGTCGCTGGTGGCGGAACGGCTGCTGGCGGCCTACCGCGAAGAAGGGCGGGCCGAGGAGGGACTCAACCTGCTGCGTGGCTTGCTCGAAAAATACGCGTCGCTGGACCTGCTCGACATGGTCTACCAGGCGACCCTCGCCGCCAGCGGCACTCAGGCGGCCTACCGGCTGGTGCGCGACGAGGTGCGCCGCACGCCGACACTGCTCGGTCTCGACAAGCTGCTGGAAGCCCAGTTGCTGGAAGCACCACCGGAAAAGCAGCACGACCTGCAATTGATCAAGCAGCTGATCCACCAGCACACGCGCAGCCTCGCCATGTACAAATGCGAACACTGCGGCTTCCGCGCGCGGCAATTCTACTGGCATTGTCCGGCCTGCGGCGAATGGGAAACCTATGCGCCGCGGCGTACCGAAGAGAAAGGCATACCGGCATGAGCAAGGATCGCAACGGCCCGCGGATCATCGTCGCCCTTGACTATGCGGACGCACCCGAGGCGCTGGGACTGGCGCAGCGCCTTGATCCCGTGCGCTGCCGCGTAAAGGTCGGCAAGGAACTGTTCACCGCTGCCGGTCCCGGCCTGGTGGAACAACTGGTCGATCGCGGTTTTGATGTATTCCTCGATCTCAAATACCACGATATCCCCAATACCGTGGCTGCCGCGTGCAAGGCCGCGGCCGCACTGGGGGTGTGGATGCTCAACGTCCATGCCAGCGGCGGCAGCGCGATGATGCAGACTGCCCGTGCAGCGCTGGACGGCCTGCAGCAACCGCCGCTGCTGATCGCGGTCACCGTGCTGACCAGCCTCGGCGCCGATGATCTGCGCGACATCGGCCATGCCGAGGGTCCGCAGGCGCTGGCGGAGCGCCTGGCGAAGCTGGCCGTGGCCTGCGGACTGGACGGCGTGGTGTGTTCGGCGCAAGAGGCGAAAACGCTGCGCCAGGCCTGCGGCCAGGATTTCCGCCTGGTGACGCCGGGCATACGCCTCGCCGACGCCGCGCAGGACGACCAGAAACGCATCATGACGCCCGCGCTGGCCGTGGCCAACGGCGCTGATTACCTGGTGATCGGCAGGCCGATTACCCGTGCCGCCGATCCGCTGGCCGTGATCGACCGCATTGCTGCCGAGATCGCGGCTGATCCGGCCGGTAAAATGCATTCCTCATGAAAAAAACCGCAAAACCCGCAAAAATTCCCGTCCTGCGTACGCGCATTCGCCGTGCGCGTGTGCTGGTGGTGGGCGACGTGATGCTTGACCGTTACTGGTTCGGCGAAGTGAGCCGGATTTCGCCCGAGGCGCCGGTGCCGGTAGTGAAGGTCGACCGCGTCGAAGAGCGTCCCGGCGGCGCAGCCAACGTCGCGCGCAACGTCGCTGCGCTGGGCGCGCCGGCTTCGCTGCTGTCGGTGGTCGGTCGCGACGAAGCCGGGCGCAGCCTGCGGCAGTTGCTGATACGTGAACACATCAGCGCGAGCCTGCACAACGACGCCACGATATCGACGACCGTCAAGCTGCGCGTGATCGGACGACGCCAGCAGCTTCTGCGTGCCGATTTCGAGACCCTGCCCAGCCACGAGGTGCTGGCGACCAAGCTGCAGGATTTCCGCAGGCTGCTCAAAACCTGCGATGCGGTGATCCTCTCCGATTACGGCAAGGGCGGACTTGCACACATCGCCAGAATGATCGCGCTGGCGAAACGTGCCGGCAAACCGGTGCTGGTCGATCCCAAGGGCGAGGATTATTCGCGTTACCGCGGTGCGACGCTGGTGACGCCCAACCGCGCCGAACTGCGCGCGGTGACCGGCGGCTGGAGCAGCGAGCAGGCGCTGACCGCGAAGGCGCAGAACCTGCGCAAACGCCTCGGACTGGGCGCCGTGCTGGTGACGCGGAGCGAGGAGGGCATGACGCTGTACCAGCGCGGGCAGCGACTGCACGTGGCGGCGCAGGCGCGGGAAGTCTTCGACGTCAGCGGCGCCGGCGACACGGTGATCGCGGTCATCGGCGTGATGCTGGCCGCCGGGCAGGACCTGGAGAGCGCGGTGCGCATCGCCAATCGCGCAGCGGGCATCGTGGTCGGCAAATTCGGCACTGCCGTGGCAGGATACGACGAGCTGTTTGCAGCCGGGGACCAGACATGACGCATGTGGTCACCGGTGCGGCCGGATTCATCGGCGCCAACCTGGTCAAGGGGCTGAATGCCGCTGGCATCAGCGACATCATTGCCGTCGACGACCTGACGCAGGGCGACAAATTCCGCAACCTCGCCGATTGCACGATCAGCGATTATCTCGACAAGGACGAGTTCCTGGCGCGGATCAAATCCGGTGCCTTCCGCCGTTCGCTGAAGGCAATCCTCCACCAGGGCGCCTGTTCCGACACCACGGCCAGCGACGGCCGCTACGTGATGGAGACCAACTACGCCTATTCCTGCGTGCTGCTCGAATTCTGCGCTGCCGAGATGATCCCGCTGATCTATGCCTCGTCGGCGGCCACCTACGGCGCGCACACCGGATTCCGCGAGGATCCGTCCTGCGAGGGGCCGCTCAACGTCTACGGCTATTCCAAGCTGCTGTTCGACCAGCGCGTGCGCCGCCTGCCGCCCGGCGCTACCCAGGTGGTGGGCCTGCGCTATTTCAACGTTTACGGCGACCGCGAGCAGCACAAGGGGCGCATGGCTTCGGTGGCCTACCATTTCTTCAACCAGTACCGCGCCGAGGGCCATGTGCGGCTGTTCGAAGGCAGCGGCGGCTACGGCAACGGCGAGCAGCGCCGCGATTTCGTGTCAGTCGAGGACGTGGTGCGGGTCAATCTGCATTTCCTGCAGAACCCGGGAAGCTCGGGCATTTTCAACTGCGGCACCGGCGCCGCGCAATCGTTCAACGACGTCGCAGTGGCGACGGTCAATGCCTGCCGTGCGGCCGAGGGCAAGGCCGCGCAGTCGCTGGCGCAACTGCAGCAGCAGGGCGTGATCCGCTACATCCCTTTCCCCGGCGACCTCAAGGGCAAATACCAGAGTTATACCCAGGCCGACCTCACGTCCCTGCGCAATGCCGGCTACGCGGCGCCGTTCCTCAGCGTTGAAGAGGGTGTGACACGCTACTGCCGGCAATTGCTGGCGAAAGCGGGCTGAGCATCATGTATCACACGCTTGAGGATTTCATCGGCGACACGCCGCTGGTCAGGCTCAAACGCATGCCGGGCAAGACCGGCAACGTGCTGCTGGCCAAGCTCGAGGGCAACAACCCCGCGGGTTCGGTCAAGGATCGCCCGGCGATTTCGATGATCCGCCGCGCGCAGGAACGCGGCACGATCAGGCCCGGCGACACGCTGATCGAACCCACGAGCGGCAATACCGGAATCGCGCTGGCGATGGCGTCGGCGATCATGGGCTACCGCATGGTGCTGGTGATGCCGGAGAACCAGTCGCTGGAACGCCAGCAGACCATGCGCGCCTACGGCGCCGAACTGGTGCTGACGCCCAAGGAGGCGAGCATGGAGGGCGCGCGCGACACCGCCGAGCGCATGGTGCGCGAGGGCCGCGGCGTGATGCTCGACCAGTTCGGCAATCCCGACAATCCGCTGGCGCATTACGAAGGCACCGGTCCCGAAATCTGGCGCGATACCGCAGGCAAGGTCACCCATTTCATTTCGAGCATGGGCACCACCGGCACCATCATGGGTGTGTCGCGTTACCTCAAGGAAAAAAATCCGGCGATCCGCATCGTCGGCTGCCAGCCCGCCGACGGCGCGCAGATCCCGGGCATCCGCAAATGGCCGGCCGCCTACCTGCCGAAAATCTGCGACTGGACGCAGGTCGATGAGATCGTCGAAGTGGCGCAGGCCGATGCTGAAAACACCATGCGCCGGCTCGCCAGCGAGGAAGGCATATTCGCCGGCGTGTCTTCGGGCGGTGCGTTGTGGGCGGCGCTGCAGATCTCGGCGCAGGCCAGGGATGCGGTGATCGTGTTCATCGTTTGCGACCGCGGCGACCGCTATCTCTCCACCGGCGTATTTGCGTAAGCTTAAATTGCGCGAATAATTATAACTATTTGTTTTTAAAGGATATTTTGTGCACCCCGTGCTGGTGTTCGACATCGAAACCGTGCCCGACATCGCCGGCATCCGCCGCCTGCACGACATAGACGACAGCCTGCCCGATGCCGAGGTCGCGGAAACCGCATTCCAGTTGCGGCGCCAGGGCAGCGGCAGCGATTTCCTGCCGCATTACCTGCATCGCGTGCTGGTGATTTCCTGCGCGCTGCAGGACCGCGACAGCTTCAAGGTGTGGTCGCTGGGCGCGGCGGGCGAGAGCGAAGCCGAAATCATCCAGCGCTTTTTCGACGGCATAGAAAAATACACGCCGCAGCTGGTGTCGTGGAACGGCGGCGGCTTCGATCTGCCGGTGCTGCATTACCGCGGGCTGATGCACGGCGTGAAGGCAGCGCGCTACTGGGACATGGGCGAGGACGACCGCGAGTTCAAGTGGAACAATTACATCAGCCGTTACCACCAGCGCCACCTCGATTTGATGGATCTGCTGGCAATGTACCAACCCCGCGCCAACGCGCCGCTGGACGCGCTGGCGCAGCTGATGGGCCTGCCCGGCAAGCGGGGCATGGACGGCTCCGCGGTCTGGGGGGCGTACCAGGATGGACGGCTCGAGGACCTCTGGCACTACTGCGCAACCGACGTCGTCAACACCTC
>JBFWOE010000049.1:0-18860 GCA_050250695.1 Burkholderiales bacterium | reverse complement strand
CGTGTCGTGCGGTGGCAGGCAGCGCCTTGGGCATGGCCGGCGGGGCGCCCGGAGCCGCGGCGTAATCGCGCAATGCCTTGCCGGTGTGAGAGGCGTCATGTGCTGCCACCGTCTCCGGCGTGCCGGTGCAGACGATCATGCCGCCGGCATCGCCGCCTTCGGGGCCGAGGTCGATGATCCAGTCGGCGGCGCGTATCACGTCGAGGTTGTGTTCGATGACGATCAGCGAATGCCCGGCGGCGATCAGTTTGCGGAACGCCGCCAGCAGTTTGCGCACGTCGTCGAAATGCAGTCCCGTGGTCGGCTCATCGAACAGGAACAGCGTGCCTTTGGCGCCGACCGCGTTGCGCCCGCCCTGCGCGGCTTCCGCGAGGAACCCCGCGAGCTTCAGCCGCTGCGCCTCGCCGCCGGACAGGGTCGGCACCGGCTGGCCGAGTTTCAGGTAGTCGAGGCCGACGTCGACCAGCGGCCGCAAAACGCGCACGATGTCCGGCGCATGGTTGAAAAACTCCAGCGCGTCGGCCACCGTCATGTCGAGCACGTCGGCGATCGATTTGCCGTCGACGGTGATTTCCAGCACCTCGGCACGGTAACGCCGGCCATCGCAGTCCGGGCAGCGCAGGTAGACGTCGGAGAGGAACTGCATCTCGACATGTTCGAAGCCGTTGCCGCTGCAGGTCGGACAGCGCCCGGTGCCTGAATTGAAGCTGAAGGTGCCCGCGGTGTAGCCGCGCGACTGCGCCAGCGGCGCAGAAGAAAACCGGCTGCGCACGGCATCAAAGGCCCCGACGTAACTCGCCGGGTTGGAACGCGTGGTGCGGCCGATTGATGACTGGTCCACCATCACCACCTCGCCGACCTGGTCCGCGCCGTAAAGGCTGTCGTGTTTTCCCGGTGTTTCGGTCGGCTGGCCCAGAGCCTTGCGCAGCGCCGCATACAGCACGTCCTGCACCAGCGTGGATTTTCCCGAACCCGAGACTCCGGTCACGCACACCAGCCGCCGCAGCGGGAAGTCGACGTCGATGTGCCGCAGGTTGTGTTCGGCTGCGCCGCGCAGCCGGATCTGCGGCGATTTGCCCGCGGGAGGATTCGGTCTGCCCGGCTCCGCGGTGCGCAGGATGCCGCACAGGTAACGCCCGGTGACCGAACCGGGCGTCCGCATGATCTGCGCCGGCGTGTCGAAGGCGACGATTTCACCGCCTTTCGAACCCGGTCCCGGCCCGATGTCGAGCAGGCGGTCGGCGGCGAGCATCACCTGCGGATCGTGTTCCACCACCACCAGCGAATTGCCGGCATCGCGCAACTTGTGCATGACGCCGATCACGCGACCCATGTCGCGCGGATGCAGGCCGATGGAAGGCTCATCGAGCACGAACAGGGTGTTGACCAGCGAAGTGCCCAGCGCGGTGGTCAGGTTGATCCGCTGCACTTCGCCACCCGACAGCGTGCGCGACTGGCGATCCAGCGTCAGGTAGCCGAGGCCGACCTGGTTCAGGTAGTCAAGGCGGGTGCGGATTTCGCCGACCAGCATTTCGGTGGCTTCGTCCAGCGGTGCCGGCAGCTCCAGCGCATCAAACAGCGCCCTGGTGCGCTCCAGGGGCAGCAGCATCACGTCATGCACGGTGAGGCCGGGCAGCGCCGCCAGCCGTTCGTCGCCGAATTTCACGCCGTGCGGCTTGTAACGCGGGCGTTCGCCCAATGCAGTCCCGGCGTTCGCAGACGAACCGATGCGCCACAGCAGCGCATCGGTTTTGAGCCGCGCGCCGCCGCAGGCCGTGCATCCGGTATAGGCGCGGTACTTGGACAGCAGCACCCGCACGTGCATCTTGTAGGCCTTGGTTTCCAGCCACTTGAAAAAGCGCGCGACCCCGTACCAGGTTCCCGGCCAGGACTTGCGCCAGTTTTCCCATTCCGGTTCGCCGTCGAGCACCCAGCGTTTTTCCTTCGCCGACAGTTCGCGCCAGGGTTTGTCGACAGGAATGCCGCGCAGCCGCGCGTATTTCATCAGGTCGTCCTGGCATTCCCTGTTCGATGGCGTCTGCCACGGCTTGACCGCGCCGTCGCGCAGTGATTTCGATTCGTCCGGCACCACCAGCCCGAAATCAAGGCCGATCACCCGGCCGAAGCCGCGGCAGGCATCGCAGGCGCCCATCGGCGAGTTGAAGGAAAACAGGCTGGGATTCGGTTCGGCGTAATGGATGTCGCATTCGGCGCAGTGCAGATCCGCGGAATAACGCCAAACCGTGCCGCTGGCGGCATTGGCGTCATCCGCCGCGAGTACATGCACATTGATACGGCCCTGACCGACCTTCAGTGCCGCTTCCAGCGCATCGACCACGCGCGCGCGATCGGCATTGCCCATGCGCAGGCGGTCCTGCACCACTTCGAAACCGGCAATGTCCTCATGCAGAAGACGTGTGTAGCCCTGCGCGGCGAGCAGCGATTTCACTTCGTCGGCCTTGAAGTTCGCCGGCACCGGCACCGGGAAGGCGATCGCCAGCCGCGGATCGCCCGCAGCCTGCGCGCGGGCCTGCAGCGCGTCGAAAATGGTCTGCGGCGTGTCGCGGGACACTTTCGCCCCGCAGCCTTTGCAATAGAGATGTGCCGCGCGCGCGAACAGCAGTTTCAGGTGGTCGTTGAGCTCGGTCATCGTGCCCACGGTGGAACGCGAAGTGCGCACCGGATTGACCTGGTCGATGGCGATCGCCGGCGGTATGCCCTCGATGCTGTCGACCTTGGGCCGGTCCTGGCGGTCGAGGAACTGGCGCGCGTACGGCGAAAACGTCTCGACGTAACGGCGCTGGCCTTCGGCGTAGAGCGTGTCGAACACCAGCGACGACTTGCCGCTGCCGGAGACTCCGGTGACCACCACCAGTTCGTTGAGCGGGATTTCCAGCGACAGGTTTTTCAGGTTGTTCTGGCGCGCGCCGCGGATGACGATGGTTTCGCGGGGCAATGACGACAGCGTATCGGGCATGGAATTCCGGAAGGTGGTTGCACCGCCGGGTGGCGATGCAAAAGCGCGATTCTACCGGCGCCCGCACGTCGCAACACGCGTCGCCGGTGTAACATTTGTGCAAGGGGGAGTGCGCACATGAAAGCCATGCTGCTGAAGGGGAAAAATCAACCGTTCGTTCTGGACAATGTTTCCGATCCGGTGCCCGGCCCGGGGGAGGCTGTGGCGAAAGTGCTGGCCTGCGGCGCCGGCCTGACCGTGCACCATGCCCGCGCCGGCCGGGTCAACCTGCAGTACCCGCGCATCGTCGGCCACGAGATCACCGGTGAAATCGTCGCCACCGGCGCCGGCGTGACGCGGCTGAAAACAGGCGCTGCGGTCACCGCGTATTTCTACCTCAATTGCGGCCATTGCTACTGGTGCCGCATCAACCGTGAAACCCTGTGCGACAACTTCAGGGGTTATGTCGGCCGCGAATGCGACGGCGGTTATGCCGAATACATCAAGCTGCCGGCGGAGAACTTCATTCCGCTGCCGGAGGCCATGGACTGGAAAAAATACCCTGCGGAATGCGGCGTGATCTGCGACGCAATCGCCACGCCGCTGAAGGTCACGCGCCGGGCGCGGGTGGCGCCGACCGACACCGTGGCAGTGATCGGTGCCGGCGGCGGACTGGGCGTGCACATGCTGATGGTGTCGCGCTGGGCGCATGCGCGCAAGGTGATCGCCGTCGACACCAGGGCCGCCAAATTCGAAACCTGCCTGAAGGCTGGCGCGGACGCGACCATCGATGCGTCCGACGGCAGGGTTGCCGAGCAGCTGCGCGAGGCCAGCGATGGCCGGGGCGCGGACGTGGTGTTTGACTTCGTTTGCAGCAAACAGAGCATCGAGGATGCCGTCGGCGGCCTCAACAAGGGCGGGCGGCTGGTGCTGCTCGCCGGCAACGGCCAGCGCTTCGACGCCGACGGCCCGGCGATCATGCGCAGGGAAATCGAAGTGATGGGTAGCCGTTATGCAACCAAGCAGGAAGTGATCGAATCACTGGAACTGGTGGCGCGCGGTGACCTGTGGCCGATGGTCACCGAAAAACTGCCGTTCACCGAAGCCGAGGCCGTACACCAGCGGCTGGAAACCGCAGCCGTCACCGGGCGAGCAGCGCTGCTGATGGCCCAGTAGGGTTTCAAAGCTTTGCCGTTGCGACAAAATCCGCGAGCAGCATGTTGAAGCGTTCCGGTTCGTCGGCGAACAGGGCGTGGCCTGCTTCCCCGAAGATCTCGATTTGCGTGTCAGGGCGGTTTTTCTGCAGCGACTTTGCCTGCTCCGCAAACTGGGTGCTGACCGCGTAGAGCAGCGGCTTGGGGTAGGCCCAGGCGATGTCGCGCCAGTGCGTGCGCGGCACCGCCGACGGAAACAGCGACAGGCTGGCTGCCAGCGGCAGCCGCAGCGCACCTTTGACCAGTTCTTCGATTTCAGCTTCTTCACGTGTCGCGCCGAAAATGGCGCGTACGAACTCATCAACAACGGTGTTGCGGTCCGCCTGCAGTTTTTCACGGAAGGTGGGCCCGGGGCCCGTCACCGGCGCGGGTTCCTCGCCGACCGAGCTGTCGACCAGCACCAGCGCGTCCACGCGGTCATGGCCGAACAGGTGCAGGTATTCCAGCGCCTCCAGCGCGCCCAGCGACCAGCCGACCAGCACCACGCGCGGATAACGTGCGACGAATTCGGCGATGTCCGCCGCGCGGCGTTCGATGTGGTAGCCCGTATCGGGCAGTTCGGATTCGCCCTGGCCGCGCGGGTCGAGCGCGGCCACGCAATGCGTGGCGCCCAGCGCCAGCAATTGTTCGCGCCAGCTTGATGCCGGCATCGACCAGCCGGGCACGAATGCGATTACCGGTGAACGCGCCTGCCGCGCGTCGGCGCCGCCGGGGCAGGATTCCAGCACCCGCAGCCGCACGCCGTCACTGGTCTGGAAACTGGTGCTGTGGAGCCGGGGGTCCATGGCGGCGGCGGTGCCCGCGTGTGTTGCGGCCAGCAGCCACGCGCAAGCGAGCAGTCCGGAGAGTATTACCCGCCCATCGCTAACGGGCATCCGGTCGCTGCGGAGCCGGGGCTGCTGCCGCAGCGGGGGCGGGCGCACGACGGCCGACCAGCAGTGTGGAGCGGTTCTGCGCCAGCGTGGTGTGATAACCAAAGCGGAACGGCAGCGCCGGCGGTTTGGACGCCTGGTAGAGGGACATCAGCGACGGCTGGTACTGCGGTTCGAACGGCGGTATCGGCTTCTGGTAGGTGCCGTAGGGTTTGATCTCGAAGCCGCGCTTGACCAGGAAGTTGTAGGGGATGCCGGTATCGTCCTGCACCAGGAATTCGCTGGTGTCGAGCAGCACGCCGCGGATCTTGCTGAACTCCCTGATGTGCATCAGGTACGAAGCCGCCTTGATCAGCGTCGTCGTCGGCGCCAGTTCGCGCAGGTAGGAGAGGAATTCGGGATAGGACTCGAGGCCCTTGTCGGAAATGTCCACCGAATAATAGATCACCCGCTGCAGGCGCCTGGCGCCGGGCGTGCGGTATTCGATGGTGACGCCATCGAGCCGTGCCTGCTTGCCGGTCACCTTGGGGAACGGCGCCGGGCCGACGCTGACCATTTCGGCGCCTGACAGCACCATGGACATCGCGAAGATCGGCACCACGCCCTGCAACTGCTCGGTGCGCAGGTTGCGGCGCATGGTGTTGGTGACAAAATAATTGCGCTCGAACAGGTTGGCCATCGCGTCGCGCACCGTGGCGAGCATTTTCGCGAACTCCTTGGGTCCCATCGCCGCCGGATCGGGCATCCTGCCGATCGGCTCGAGACCGAACATCACGTAGGTTTCGCAGTCGGGGAACAGCGTCCAGGCATTGAGGAAGTCCGGGCCACTGAACGGGTAGAACAGCGTGCGTCCCACCGGGCACTGTGGCGGCAGTTGGGTCGCGCGCCAGGTTTTCATCGCGGCGAGCTGGCCGTCGCGTACGCCCGACCAGGATTTCAGCATTGCGGCGCTGTGGTTTTGCCAGGCCTTGCTCTCGGCGAGTTCGGCATGACTGTTGTTCGACGGCACCAGGCCGGCAATCAGGCGGGCGACGGAATCGAGGTTCGACGGTTGCGCCGGAGCAGCTGCCTGTTCCGAGGCAAAGGCGGCGCTCGCAAAACAGAGCAGAAAAGCGCTTGCCGCGACGCACAGCCGGCCGCGCGCAGCTTGCGGTATCAGGTTGATTATTTTCATTTAAATATTTTAACAGTATGTTCGGATGCGGACCCCGTATCCGCAGGTGGAAGACGGCCTTGGCCCCGGGTCAGGCTCCGGGGTTTAACGCGCAAGCGGGCGGGTTCGCCTACCTGTGGCATGAATTCCGTGTCGGTGACAGGCATGCTGCCGTTCCGCGCGGAAGTCTTCAGCATGTGGTCGTGCATGCCGGGGACCGCGGCCCCGCGCTTACAATGACAGTGCACGCGCGCAGGCGGGTCGTCGCCTGCAGCAGTCTTGGCCGGTTGCGTGCAACACCGTTTTTGCGTGGCGGGTTGCGTCGATTCCGGCCGGCGGGGCAAGGCACAGCCCCCGTGAAGCAACAAAACCATTTATAATCAAATACTTATAATATATTCAAGGCCGGCATCCATGAAAGAAACCGTACGTTTTGCCGAATTCGCCGCCGATCTGGATTACGCGGCGCTGCCAGCGCCGGTGCGCGATGCGCTGACCGTATTCCTGCTCGATTACCTGCGCGTGGCCTCTCTCGGCCAGCGCATGAGCTGGAGTGCCTGGGCCACCAACCTCGCGCGCGAACTGGGCGGACGCGAACATTCGACGGTGCTGTTTTCGCACGACCGCAGCGATCCCGAACGCGCAACCTTCGTCAACACCACTTATGCGGGCAGCATCGATGCCGACGACGTGCACGTGGGTTCGATGCTGCATCCGGGTTGCATCGTGATTTCGGCGGCGCTGGCGATCGGCGAAGCGCGCCATCGCAGCGGCGCGCAGATCCTCGCCGCGATCGCCGCCGGTTATGAAAACATGATCCGCATCGGGCTGGCGATCCAGCCTTCGCATTTCCGCCGTGGTTTCCAGAGCACCGCGACCTGCGGCGGTTTCGGAGCGGCGACCGCCGCGGCGAGCCTGATGTTCAGCGGCGGCGAACGCACGCGGCGCATTGCCGAGACCATAGGCCTGGTGGCGTCGTTCAGCGGCGGGCTGACACAGTTCTACCACTCGGGCTCCACGGTCAAACGCATCCACGCTGCACACGCCGCGGGCGAGGGTGTGCATGCCGCGCTGCTGGCCGAAGCCGGTTTCTCCGGACCCGCCGATATCCTCGAGGGCAAGGACGGTTTTGCGCGTGCCTATGCCGACGGCCACGACTTCGACAAGGGGCTGGCAGACATCGGCCGGACCTGGCGCCTGCTCGAAACCGCGATCAAGCCGCACGCCACCAGCGCGCGCGTGCTCTCCGCGATCGAAGCCACTGCCGATCTGCTGCGCGAACACCAGCTCGATGCCGGAGACATCAAGGCGATCCGCGTCGGCATCCCCAAAATCATCCAGGGCCGGCTCACCGTGGCTGAACCGAAAGACGTGCAGGCCGGGCAGATGAGCCTGCCCTACTGCATGGCGATGGTGGTGAAGCAGGGCAAGGCCGTGCCCGCCGGTTTCACCATCAACATCGACGATTTCGACGGCGCGCTGGCCGATCCCTCGGTGATGGCGATCTCGAAGTCCATTGCCTGCGAACTTGATCCCGACGCCGAACGCGTCAGCACCGAACAATCGGTGGGCGCGAAAGTCACGCTGACCCTGAAGTCGGGCAAGAACGTGGAAAAATTCATCGAGGCGCCCAAGGGCAGCGCATCGCGGCCGTTCACCATGGATGACCACGTCGCGCGTTTCCGCGCCGAAATGGCCCGGCGTTTTACTCCGGCCCAGGTTGATGTGCTGCTCGACGAAGTGTGCAACTTCGCCAAGGCCGCCAATCCCGACCGGCTGATGCAGCTGCTCGCCGCGCGCACATAATCACCGCTGGCAACCCCGTTTACAACATGCCGATCCTGAAAAGGCCGGACTGCGAGCTTTTTTACCAGGTCGACGACTTTGCCGATCCGTGGCGGCCGCACGATGCGGTGCTGATGCTTCACGGCAACGCCGAGAGCAGCCTCGCCTGGTATGCCTGGGTGCCGCTGCTGGCGCGGCAGCTGCGCGTGGTGCGGCCCGACATGCGTGGCTACGGCCAGTCGACACCGATGCCTCGCGAGTACGTGTGGACCTTTGATGCGCTGATCGACGACTATTGCGCGCTGATGGACTGCCTGGGCATCGAACGCTTCCACCTCGTCGCTGCCAAGATCGGCGGCACCATCGCGCGAGTGTTTGCCGCGCGCCGTCCGGACCGCATCAAATCGCTGACGGTCATCGGCACGCCGCAGGCGCTGCGCCCCGGCGCCGAGCAGATCCCCGCGCTGATCGAGGAATACGAGACCAAGGGCGCGGAACACTGGGCGCGACGCACCATGGCCGGCCGGCTAGGCGAACATTTCCCGGAAGAGGGCGTCGAGTGGTGGACGCGCTTCATGGGCCGCGCGCCGGTGTCCTCGCTGATCGGATTCAACCGCGGCATCAATTACGCCGACATCCGCGCCGAGCTGCCGAAAATCCGCTGCCCGACACTGGTGATCACCACCGAGGAAAGCGGGCTGGGCACGGTGGACCGCACCCGCGAATGGCAGGAGCAGATCCGCAATTCGAGGCTGCTGGTGCTGCCGGGCAAGTCGTACCATGTCGCCGCCAGCGACGCCGAAGCCTGCGCGCAGGCGACATTGAGATTCATTACCGAAGCCGCCGGCACCGGCAATTGACCGCGGCGGCGGGGTTTTCGCCCGGAAAATCCGGATTCCGGACCCGGTGCTGACCGCCGCCCGCACGGTCATTACAATAAAGCGCATCCCGAGGAGGATCCGCCATGAATGCCGTTCCAGCCCGCAGTTCCGCAACTTTTGACGTTGTTCCCGCCGCCGCGGCACTGGGTGCCGAAGTACGCGGGGTCGACCTGACCAAAATCGACGACGCGGCGTTCCGCAGCCTGCACGAACTGTGGCTGCATCACCTGCTGCTGCTGTTCCGCGGCCAGAAATTCGGCGCACAGGACCTGGTCACGCTGGTCAAACGCTTCGGCACGCCGGTGACTTCCTCCAACCTGCACAAGCGCAGCCTCGAGGAGCGCATCGCCAACAAGGTGTTCAACCTGCCGCCCGAAGTGACGGTGGTCACCAACGTGCGGGAGAACGGCAAACCGGTCGGCATCCTCGGCGACGGCGAGGTGGTGTGGCATTCGGACTTCTCGTTCAAGGAGGCACCCACCGCGGCACGCATGTTGCTCGCCGTGGAGATTCCGACGGCAGGCGGATCCACCTATTTTTCGAACTGCTATGCCGCCTACGACGCGCTGTCACCGGCGATGAAAAAACGCATCGCCGGCTTGACCATCAAGCAGGCCAACATCGTCGACACCGCAATGCAGATCCGGCCCGGTGCCTCGCTGGACATGGACATCCGCGAGATCCCCGGCCCCAGCCACCCGATCATTTCCACCCATCCCGAGACCGGCCGCAACATGATTTTCCTCGGCCGCCGTCACAGCGCTTACGTCAACGGGCTGTCGCTGGAAGAATCGGAAAACCTGCTCAATGAACTGTGGGCGCATACCACCGATCCGCGTTTCGTCTACGAGCACCACTGGCAGGTGGGCGATGTGGTGGTGTGGGACAACCGCGCAACGCTGCACCGCCGCGATGCCTTCGAATCGAGCAGCCGGCGCGTGCTCTACGCGGCGCAGGTCGAAGGTCATTGCCCGTACGAAGCGCCGGATGCGCTGAGCCTGCCGCCGCATTCCCGTTACGCCGCGGTACAGGCGGCCGCGCACTGAACACTCGGCGGCATTGCGCCGCCGCGTGGCCTCACCCTAGAACGTACAGCCTTTTTCCTTCAGCGCCTTGTCGACCCAGGAGCGGTCGATGCCCTTGCCGCTGCGGATGGCCTTCAACTGGGCCTCTTCCTTGGCGGCATAGGCGATTGCGAGCCGGATCAGTTTCGCGACGTCTTCACCGGGCGGGACCATGACCAAGCCGTCCTCGTCACCGACCACGATGTCGCCCGGGTTTACGATCGCGCCGCCGATGCACACCGGCACGTTGATCTCTCCGGGGCCGTTCTTGTAGGGGCCGAGATGGGTTACCCCTTTGGCAAAGACCGGAAAGCTGGATTTGGCCACGGCGTCGGCGTCGCGGATGGAGCCGTCGATAACCATGCCGGCCACGCCGCGCGCGTGCGCCATCGACGACATGATCTCGCCGATGATGGCATTGGCGCAGATGCCGCCGGCATCGACGACGATCACGTCGCCGGGCCGCGCGATGTCGATGGCCTTGTGCACCAGCAGGTTGTCGCCGGGCGGCACCTTGACGGTGAACGCCGTGCCCACCAGCTTGGTCTTGTCGTGATACGGCCGGATGTCGGACGACACGGCCTTCAGCCGGTTCATGTTGTCGCTGAGATGCGCGGTGACGATGCCGCGCAGCGCTTCTATCCATTCACGCGGTGCTTGCGGGGCGGGCGGCAGGATGCGAAAACCGATATTCGACACAGGGACTCCTTGTTGACTTGAAAAGTGTTGCGGTTCGGGTTATTCGGGCTTGATCCCGGCGACGCTTATGGCATTTGCCCACTTGTTCAGCTCGTTCTGCAGGAACTTCGCGGACTCCTGCGGCGACAGGCCCATGGGTTCGAAGCCGTCGGCAACCAGCGTGGCCTTGATCTCGGGTACCGACAGTACCTTGGCCATCGCGCCGCCCAGCTTTTCAACGATGGCGGCCGGGGTTTTCGCCGGGGCCATCACGAAATACCAGCTTGCGGCATCGTAGCCGGGCACGCCAGACTCGTCCACCGTCGGCACCTCGGGCAGCGCGCTGCTGCGCTTTTTCGTCGACACCGCGATCGCGCGCATCTTGTTCGCGCGGATCTGCCCCAGCGCGGCCGGGATGGACGAGAACAGCACATGCACCTCTCCGGTAAGCAGGCCGACGATGGATGGCGAGCTGCCCTTGTACGGTACGTGCACCATCTTCGTCTTGGTCAGGGCGTTAAGCAGGCTCATCTCGAGATGCGTGATGTTGCCGACGCCGCCCGATCCGTACTGCAGCTCGTTCGGCCGCGATTTGGCGAGGGCGAGCATGTCCTTCAGATTCCTGATCGGCATCGACGGATGCGCCACCAGCACCGAAGGTCCGATCGCTACCAGACTCACAGGTAGCAACTCGGTGCGCACGTCGAAGGGCATGTTCTTGAACAGGCCCGGCATCGACAGCGTGGCGTTGGCCATCAGCAGTGTGTAGCCGTCGGGGGGGTGACTTGGCCACCGAGTTGGCGCCGATGTTGCCCGCGGCACCCGGACGGTTGTCGACGACGATCTGCTGGCCCATTGCCTCGGTCAGGTGTTTGCCGATGAAGCGTGCGGACTTGTCGACGCCGCCGCCGGCGGCGAAGCCGACCACGATGCGCACCGGTTTGGTCGGGAAATCCTGCGCCTGGGCCGGTGCGGCCGCGCCGAGCAGGATGGCAAAAGCGGTCGTGATGCTGAGTGCTTGTTTCATGGTTCCTCCTTTTATGGACTGCAACTGCCTTGGTTTACTGCAGGTATTCGCGGCGCGCCGTTGCATACTCGCCCGCGTGCATCAGTTCATCCAGTTCTGCGGATGAGGCGATGGACGGTTCCATTTCCGCGGGCATTCCACCCCGGTGCAGGTGTTCGTAGGCGCCGCGCAGTGCCCTGACCGCTGCGGCCACCGGCTGGTGACCCTGCAGCAGTATGCGCGCGCGCAGCGGGGTCAGTTCCCGGCGCATCGATGTCATTTTGCCCGAACCGATGATCAGCGGCAGCGTGGTTGCGGCACTGACGCCGCGGATGATCTCGATGTCGTCGACCTCGACCACGAAAAGCGCATCGACGCCGGTCTGCGCATAGGCCTTTGCCCGTGCCACCGTGCCTTCGAGGCCTTCGACGCGGGCGCCGGCAAGGCGCGCCGCGATCACCAGTTCCGGGTCCTGCCGCGCCGCCAGCGCCGCGCGCAGCTTGCCGGTCATTTCGGCGATCGGGACCAGGCCCACGGGGCCGGAGTGCGCGAAGGGCAGCGGCTGCACGGTGTCCTCGATGCCGAGGATGGAGACGCCTGCGTGTTCGAGTTCGTTGACGGTGCGCATCACGTTCAGCGCGTTGCCGTAACCATGATCGGCGTCGACAAGCAGGCTCAGGTTCGAGACCCGCATGATGCGCCGCACCTGTTCGGCGAATTCGCTCATGGTGAGCACGATCAGATCGGGTGCCGCCAGCGTGGTCATCGACGCTACCGAACCCGACAGCAGGCCGAGGCCGAAGCCGACCTGTTCGGCGACGCGTGCCGACAGCGCATCGTAGACGCTGGCCGGGGAGATGCATTCATTGCGGGCGAGGATTTCGCGGGCGCGGCTGCGGGGCTTGATGGTTGTCGTCATGATTAGGCGGATCAGGCAACGGTTGCGCGACCGGACGGGGCTTTGGCCGCCAGCCGGTCCAGCACATAAGGTAACAGACCGCCCTTGCGCACGTAATCGATTTCGGCCCGGGTATCGAGGCGCAGTGTCAGGCCGGCCCGGATTTCCGTGCCGTCCTTCCTGCGGACCATCAGCGTCACCGCCTGTCCCGGTGCCGCCCGGTCGTCGAGGCCGAGCAGGTCGAACTGCTCGTCACCGCGCAAGTCCAGCGTTTCCGGATTGACGCCCGCGGAGAACTGCAGCGGCAGCACGCCCAGCCCGATCAGGTTGCTGCGGTGGATGCGCTCGAAACTGCAGGCCACCACCGCGCGCACGCCGAGCAGGCGCGTGCCCTTGGCCGCCCAGTCGCGCGCGCTGCCGGTGCCGTATTCCTCGCCGGCGAACACCAGCAGCGGCACGTTTTCCTGCGCATACTGCATGGCTGCATCGTAGATGCTCATGCGCCGGCCATCGGGCTGGTGTGTGGTGATTCCGCCCTCGGTGCCCGCCGCCATCTTGTTGCGCAGGCGCACGTTGGCGAAGGTGCCGCGCACCATGACCTGGAAGTTCATGCGCCGCGCGCCGTAGTTGTTGAAGTCCACCGGTTTGACGCCGAGGCTTTGCAGGTGGCGGCCCGCCGGTGAATCCGGCGTGATGTGGCCGATCGGGCTGATGTGGTCGGTGGTGATCGAATTGCCGAGGATGGCGAGTGCGCGTGCGTTCCTGAACTCGCGCAGCCCCGACTCCATCAGCCCGTCTTCGGCAAGGAACGGCGGCTCCTTGATGTATGTCGAGGCCTCTTCCCACGGATAGATTTCTCCGGTGGCGAGAGGAATCGCGTTCCACAGCGGATTGCCCGCCGCCAGTTCCGTGGTGTACGCGCTGCGGTACTGCGCGGGATCGAGCGCGCCGCGCAGCGCTGCCGAGAGTTCCTCGCGCGTCGGCCACACGTCCTTCAGGAAAACGGGTTTGCCGTCGCTGCCGCTGCCCAGCGCCTCGCTTGCAAAGTCGATGTCGACGCGACCGGCGAGTGCGAATGCCACCACCAGCGGCGGACTCGCGAGGTACGAGGCGCGCACTGCCGGATGGATGCGTGCCTCGAAATTGCGGTTGCCGGAGAGCACCGCGCAGGCGATGGCATCCTGTTCGTGTATCGCGGTTTCGACTTCCGCCGCGATCGGCCCCGAATTGCCGACGCAGGTGCCGCAGCTGAAGCCGGCGATGTTGAACCCGAGCCGGTCGAGATCCGCCTGCAGGCCGGATTTCTCCAGGTACTGCCGCACCACCGTAGAGCCCGGCGTCAAAGAGGTTTTCACCCACGGTTTCACCGCCAGCCCGCGCGCCACCGCCTTCTGCGCGACCAGGCCCGCGGCGAGCATCACGCTGGGGTTCGAAGTGTTGGTGCAGGAAGTGATCGCCGCGATCACCACGCTGCCGTCGCCGACGTCGCGGTCCGCATTGGCCTTAGCGGCGTTTTTGCCGTAGCCACCCTGTTCCTTCGGCAATGTGAGCTGTCCGGAGAAATGACTTTTGATCGTATCCAGCGGTACGCGGTCCTGCGGCCGCTTCGGACCGGCGACGCAGGGCGCGATGGCGTCGAGGTCGAGCACCAGTACCTGCGTGTAATCGATGTCGCCGGTGCGCGGCGCGCCGTAGCAGCCCTGCAGCCGGAAGTAACGTTCCATCGCGTCGATCTGCAGTTTCGGCCGCCCGGTGTCGTGCAGGTAGCGGCTGGTCTGTTCGTCAATCGGAAAGTAACCGATGGTCGCGCCGTACTCCGGCGCCATGTTGGCGATGGTGGCGCGGTCGGGCACCGACAGCTGCGCCACGCCTTCGCCGAAAAACTCGACGAACTTGCCGACCACTTTCGCCTTGCGCAGCGTTTCAGTGACCTGCAGCACCAGGTCGGTGGCGGTGACGCCGTCGCGCAGCCTGCCTTTGACGTGCACGCCGACCACGTCCGGGGTCAGGAAGTACACCGGTTCGCCGAGCATCGCGGCGACGGCTTCGATGCCGCCGACGCCCCAGCCGGCGACGCCGAGCCCGGAAATCATGCACACATGCGAATCGGTGCCGACCAGAGAATCCGGAAAATAAGTGCCGTCGCGCGACATCACCCCCGGCGCCAGGTGTTCGAGGTTGACCTGGTGCAGGATGCCGAAGCCCGGCGGAATCAGGCGTATGCCCTTGTAGGCCTGCATCGCCCACTTCACGAAACGGAAACGCTCCTCGTTGCGCGAAATCTCCAGCGCCATGTTGCGCTTCATCGCGTCCGCCGTGCCGTGGTAATCGATGGTCAGCGTGTGGTCGATCACCTGGTCGACCTGCACCGCCGGTTCCACGTACGACGGAGCTAGCCCTTTGCGTTTCATGGCGCCGCGCAGCGCGGTAAGGTCGCCGAGCAGCGGGATGCCTGCGGTGTCGTTGAGCACGATGCGGCCGACGATGAACGGGATCTCGGTGTCGCGCGCTCCCTGCGGCTGCCATTGCGCCAGCGCGCGTATGTGTTCTTCAGTGACCCTGAAGCCGTCGCAGTTTCGCAACAGTGATTCGAGCACGATGCGCAGGCACACCGGCAGACGCGATACGCGCCCCATGCCGGCCTGTTCCAGAGCAGGCAGCGAATAGATGCGTGCCGGGGTGCCGGGGACCAGTTCGACGTGTTTTTCGGCGCGCTGCTTCAATGCGGGGATCATGGCCATGCGGGATTTCGTGAAACGACGGTTCTACCATTTTTCCGGTGCAGCCTGACCGTGGATTCCGCGATGCGGGCGCCGCGTTGCCGTGCACGATCTGCCGCGCGCCGGAACGTCCACATGGTCGACTATTGCCGGTCATGCTTGATCTGCCCCCGGCGCTTGTCCACAATCGGGTGATCTTCACATTACGACAAGTCACCATTCCATGGCCCAGAAACAGAACACCGCCGGCAAGCTGGCGGGCAAGGTTGCCTTTCTTACCGGTGCCGGCGCCGGGATCGCCCGCACCACCGCCGCGCTCTACGCCGGCGAAGGCGCCAAGGTCGCGATTATCGAGTTTAACCGCGAAACCGGCGCCGCCGCCGAACGCGAGATCCGCGACGCCGGCGGCGAAGCGCTGTTCGTCGAGACCGACGTCACCAGCGACGACAGCGTACGCGCCGCGGTGGCCGCCACCGTCAAGCAGTTCGGCGGCCTCGACATCATCTTCAATTGCGCCGGCGGTTCGCTGCAGGAGGATGTGCCGGTGCACGAGATGGATCTCAAGGTCTGGCACCACACCATCAACCTCAACCTGCTGCATCCGTTCCTGACCTGCCGCCACGGCATTCCGCACATGCTCAAGGCCGGCGGCGGGGTGATCGTCAACGTGACTTCGCACCTCGGTCTGATGGGCTCGATCAAGCCCGCTTACGCGGCGACCAAGGGAGGCATCATTTCGTTCACCAAGACGCTGGCAGCGCAGTACGCGCAGCACAACATCCGCGCCAACGCCATCGCGCCGGGCTCGGTGCTGACCGAGCGCCAGATCAAGCGCTACGGCGAAATGATGGCGGCGAAAGAGCTGTCACCGGCTGCACGTGCACGCAAGCTGGCGCAGCAGCTGTATCCGTTTTCGCTGGGCGAGCCGGGACACATCGCCTCGATCGCGCTGTTCCTCGCCTGTGACGATTCGCGGATGATCACCGGCAGCACCATCGCCGCCGACGGCGGCCGCTCGTCGTACCTGAAGTTCCAGGCCGAAGACTGAAACCGCGGCGTGTGCATCGCAAAAAACGCGGCAATACCCATCCGGAGGAAACCATGAAAATCGAACGCATCGAAATCCACGTCACCGCGCTCTCCGAGCGTTTGAAGCGCGTGTTCTCCAGCGGCGTCTACGACACCGGCCCGCTCGACAGCATCAACAGCAAGCCGGTGCTGGTGAAAATCCACGCCGAAGGCGTCACCGGCCTCGGCCAGATCCGCCCGATCAGCCCCGGCCACTTCGTCGCCGATACCACCCAGAGCATGGTTGCCGCGATCAGGGAGATCTACGGCCCGGCGCTGATCGGCCGCTCGATTTTCGACATCGAAGGCATCAACGCCATGTTCGACAACCGGCTCCACGGCAATCCGGCGGCGCGCGCGGTGCTCGACATCGCCGTGCGCGACGCCATGGGCAAGGCGCTGAACACGCCCGTCCATAACCTGATCGGCGGCTGCTGCCAGCCGCGTATCCCCCTCGAATGGTCGGTAAGCATGGCCGATGACGTGCAGACCATGATCGCTGAATCGAAACGCGCGGTCGACGAATTCGGCATCCGGGTGCTGTGCCTGAAAATGGCCGACCGCCGCGGCTGGAAACGCGACGTCGCCAACTTCGCCGCGGTGCGCAAGGCGGTGGGCGACGACATCATGATCGGCATCGACCCCAACGCCGGCTGGACCGTGGCCGACTCGCTGCGCGCGATCGCCGAGATCATCCCGATGGACCTCGGTTACATCGAGCAGCCGATCGAGCGCCGCGACCTCAAGGGCATGGCCGAAATCCGCCGCGCCGCGGGCGGCGTGCCGGTGATGGCCGACGAAGGTGTGTTCACGATACAGGACGCCTTCGCGCTGGCCGAGGCGCGCGCGATCGACGCCTACTGCATCAAGCTCTACAAGATCGGCGGCATCACCCCGGCGAAAAAAATCGCCGCCATCGCCGAGGCCGCCAACATCCAGCTCAATTGCGGCGGGCTCGCGGTGCAGTCACAGCTCGAAGCCGCGGCGGGGGCGCATTTTTATGCCAGCGTGCCGCTGTCGCGGATGATGGGCGCCGCCGAATTCGTGATGGGCCTCAACGCCGCGGCGAAGGATCCGCTGTGTCCGGAAAGCGATTTCAAAATCATCGACGGCCACGTCAATGTGCCCACCGGCCCGGGCCTCGGCGTCACCATCGACGAGAAAGCGCTCAAGGCCAATACGCTGCTGCACGAGAAAGTCGGTTGATGAATTATGTTAAATAAAATCAAATACTTGTACTAAAGCAGGCATTTATTTTCCACCGTTCTCCAGCAGCGCGGTCACCCCTGCTCAACTACCAGGCCCCAGCACGGTGGCCAGTACACCACGCTGCTGATGCAACTGGGCATCGGCCCCGGCGTCACCGACATCCCGTTCCTGCCGGAAAACCTGGAAGTGCTTGAACGAGGAACGCGGATTCAGGGAGTGGACTGCCGGTGCAGAAAATCTGCAATGACCGCAACCATGCGGTCGATCTCGGCGTCGACCACCGCCCTGGATTCGGCATCATGGGTGTAGCAAAGAAGGTTCGCGTCGTCGAACTTTCCTGTAACGCGCGGCATGGTGGCGTAGACCAGTTTGAGCGGTATTTTCTGCAGGGTCGGGCGCTGCGCGATACTGCGTCCGTCTTCCCAGTAAATCGACAGGGTGATGATCTGGATATTGAGCCGCAGAAGCCGCGTAATTAATTCCAGTCGCACCTTCTGCATGCCCGTGGCGCGCCAGTCGATGACCGTTTCCGGTGGCAACGGGGAGCCCTGGTGAATGGCTTCGACGATGTTGTTTTCATCCATGATTGAAATCCCGATCATCGATGACGCAACGGGCGGGCGCGGCACTGGTGGCGACGGTTCGCTTCGCGGCAATCCACCGCGACCTCCCCGGCGTACATCCAGGCCGGTCAGTGAGCACACCACGGTTGCAGGAATATTTCATGCCAGAAGTCTAAGGGAAGCAAGCCCGGGATCGATGTGCGGAAACGCACAATTTCCGGGCAATGGCGGCTTGAGAAATCAAGGCGTGTATGGCTGGCGGCAGCACCGTCGTTGTTTGGCGACGATTCTACCCTCAGGATCATCTGGCAGGCCCGTTACCGGGTACGAGACCCGTCCGGGACCGGCGGCAGCGGGAACGACTGATGGCGGACACGCAGCCTTGGTTGAGGCTGTCCGCGATCTACGGGATAGGCCGACAATGACGCGTCCACACTGGACCGGGGCGAACGGTTCATCACGCGGATAGGGACGATGCTGCTGCGGCACAAGCACTGTGGCGCGGCATGCATACTCGATGTGTATGGCCGCACCGGCAGACGCCTGGATGTCAAATAACAAGCTGATTTTAAAGGGAAATACAGATATTGCTCCGTCGTGTGGCAGACCCCCCCGGTACCGGCCATTGTTCTTTGCGTTCAACAAAGCTAGGGTAGCCAACCTGCCGTGTCATGCCCCGGGGGGTGGCAATGAAACAACGGTTGAACCTGCTGATCGTCGAGCGCACGAAGTCGGGTACCGAGCGGTTGCTGGAGGTTTTGCACAGTCAGGGCTTCCGGCCGGAAGCCCTGAC
>JBFWOE010000048.1:0-19079 GCA_050250695.1 Burkholderiales bacterium | reverse complement strand
ACAACGCCTGCCTGGCGTGCTGGCTGCCGGCCCGACCTGGCCGGAACTGGGCTATAAGGGCGTGTTCGAAAACTGGCGCGGCATCATCGGCACCAAGGGCATGACGCGAGCGCAGATCGCCTACTGGGACGACGTGTTCAGCAAGATCGCCGCCAGCAGTGAATTCAAGTCGATTGCCGGCAAGAACCAGTGGGTTATCAACTACAAAAACGCCGCCGAGACGCGCAAGTTCTTCGAAGGAGAATACGGGGAAATCAAAGCAGTCATGGATTCCGTGGGATTGTCAAAATAGCAAAAGGATCGATCATCAAAAACACCCGCATCGGCAGCATCGGCCTGGGTATCATGGGTGGCGCGTTCGCGCGTCACCTGCTCGCCGAAGGTTTTGACGTCGCCGGTTTCGACATCGATCCGCAACGCAGGGCGGCGCTGAAAAAGCTCGGCTGTAACGCAGCCGCCACTGCTGCCGCGGTCAGCAGCCGTTGCGCCATCCTGGTGACTTCGCTGCCCAGTATTGCCGCGGTCAATGCAGCGTTTTTCGGCAAGGGCGGAATCGCTGAAACCGCAAAACGCGGTACGGTGGTGATCGAAACCAGCACGCTGCCGCTGAAGGTCAAACACGAGATCCGTGCCGTCTGCGCAAAACGCGGCATCCAGGTTCTCGACTGCCCGGTCAGCGGCACCGGCGCGCAGGCTGCGGTGCGCGACATCGCCATTTATGCCAGCGGCGACCGCAAGGCCTACGCCAGGGCGGAATCGGTGCTGCAGGGATTTTCACGCAGCGTCTATTACTGCGGCGAATACGGCAACGGCTCGAAACTGAAATACGTCGCCAACCTGCTGGTGACCATCCACAACCTGTCGGCTGCCGAAGCCATGGTCATGGGCCTGAAGTCCGGCCTCGACCTCGAACTGCTGTACAAGGTGATCAGGGACGGCGCCGGTACGTCACGGATGTTCGAAGTGCGCGGCCCGCTGATGATCGCCAACGATTACCGCAAGGCCACGATGAAAGTCGACGTCTACAAGAAGGATATCGACATCATCGAACAGTTCGCCGCCGACCTGCACTGCCCGGTGCCGCTGTTCGAAGCGGCCAAACCGTTTTATGCTGCCGCCCTGGCGCAGGGTCGCGCCCTGGAAGACACCGCGGCCGTCTGCGCAGTACTGGAACGGATGGCCGGCATACAGAACAGGAAACGCAGTCCTATTTCAACCCGAACCCCTTCAACCCGAAAGAGAAAGACGCGATGAAACCGACCCTATCGCCGCAGGCCCAGGCCGCGCAGACCATTTCCCGCAACATGACGCTGATCTCCCACAACGAGCTCGCCGGGTTCGGTGGCATCGGCGAGGGCATCAACATGCAGGTGACCAAGGACGGCCGCCGCATCCTGTGGCTGGCGCACGAGTCGGCGCCGAAAAACTTCACCGCGGTCGACGTCAGCGACGTCAAGAATCCGAAGGTCATCTGCCAGACCGACCTGCCACACGAACGCGTGCGCTCCAACTCTCTCGACGTCGTCGGCGACATCATGGTGGTGGCCTACCAGACCAAGAAGGTCGGCGACAAGCCGGCCGGAATGGACATCTTCGACATCAGCACGCCGGAGAAACCGAAGCTGATTTCGCATTTCGACGCGTCGGGCCCCAACTCTCGCGGCGCACATTGCGTGTGGTTCGTCGACGGCGAATACGTGCACCTGACTTCCGGCTCCGGGGATTTCGAGCCGACGCATCCGAACGACTTCCAGTTTTACCGCATCATCGACGTGCGTAACCCGTCAAAACCCGTGGAAGTGGGCCGCTGGCATTATCCGGGAACCCACAAGGGCGACAAGGAAGCGCCTCCGCCGCGCCATCCGAAGTTCGACGGCGGTTACCGTCCGCACAACATCAACGTGTTCCCCGAGCGTCCAGACCGCGCCTACATCGCCTATCTCGACGGCGGGGCGGTGATACTCGACATCTCCGACAAGTCCAACCCGAAGATGGTCACCAACTGGCGCTATTCGCCGCCGTACAACGGCTTCTGCCACACGGTGATGCCGCTGCTCGGCCGTGACATGCTGCTGGTCACCGACGAGTGCACCAAGGACGACGGCCTCGACTGGCCCAAACTGGGATGGGTCGTCAACGCCAGCGTCGAGACCAACCTGGTGCCGATGTCGACGCTGCCACTGCCCCCGGTGGAGAATTTCGCCAAGCGCGGCGGCCGCTACGGCGCGCACAACATCCACGAGAACCTGCCGGGACCGGCGTCATTCCGTTCGAACAGCATCGTCGTCGGCACCTTCTTCAACGGCGGCGTGCGCGCCTTCGACACCTCCAACCCGTACCAGCCGCAGGAGATCGCCTACTTCGTGCCGGGTGCCCCCAAAATGTCGCCCAAGGGTGCGGTGCAGATCAACGACGTATGGGTCGATGAAAAGGGACTGGTCTACACCGTGGACCGTTTCGGCGGCGGCCTCTACATCATCGAGATGAACGCCTGAGAGGAGCTGGGCAACAATGCCGGATGCACTTTCGGGGAAATTCCCGGTCAGCGTCGTCACCGGATTCCTCGGCAGCGGCAAGACCACGCTGATCAACCGGCTGCTGAAGCGGCCGGACATGAACCGGGTCGCGGTGATCGTCAACGAGTTCGGCGAGCAGGCGATCGACAACGACCTGGTCGAGGCGTCTTCCGAGCAGATGATGCTGCTCAACAACGGCTGCCTCTGCTGCGTGCTGCGCGGCGACCTCCAGGAGACCCTGCGCGACCTCTACGTCAAGCGCCGCAACGGTGACATCATCGACTTCACCCGCGTGATCATCGAGACCACCGGGCTCGCCGATCCCGCCCCGGTGATGCAGACGCTGATGACCGACGACATGCTGCTGGCAAATTACCGGCTAGACTGCGTGGTCAGCCTGGCCGACGCCGTCAACGGCCTCGAGCAGCTGGAAACCATGCAGGAGCCTGTCAAGCAGGCCGCGCTCGCCGACCGCATTGTCATCACCAAGTCCGACCTGGCGGGCGAGGAAGCCACGGCGAAACTCGAAGCGCGCCTGCGAGCACTCAACCCGCAGGCGCCGATCCGGCGCGCAGTCAACGGTGAAATCGACCTTGCCTTCCTGGTCGACGTCGGCCTGCGCGACATCAAGGGCAAGCTGGAAGACATCGAGCGCTGGATGGGCGAACCCGACGAGCACGGCGAACATCATCGCCACGACGAAACGGTGAAGTCATTCTGCCTGCGTTTTCCCGAGCCGCTGAGCTGGACCGCGTTTTCGCAGACCATGGAAGTGCTCGGCGCGCTGCGCGGTTCCGACATGCTGCGGGTCAAGGGACTGGTCAACGTCGCCGGGCACCACGGACCGATGGTGGTGCAGGGTGTGCAGCACCTTTTTCACCCGCCGGTCGAACTCGTGGCCTGGCCCAGCGCCGATCATTCGACGCGCATCGTGTTCATCACCCGCAACATCCCGCGCGAAACCGTGGCCAACCTGTTTGCTGCCATCGGCGCGGTGACTGCCACCGCCTGATCGTCACCCCAGACAATAAAAAAGCCCGCAACGCTGCGGGCTTTTTTGTTCCGGTGTCTGGCTCCCCGACCTGGGCTCGAACCAGGGACCTGCGGATTAACAGTCCGTCGCTCTACCGACTGAGCTATCGGGGAATTGTGGGGCAATGCGGGCTGTTACAGCCGCGAAGAGGGGCGTATTCTATCCGTCGTTCGGAAACCGGTCAACGCAGGAACAATTGCCCATGAAATGGTTGAAACGTCTCGCAGTACTGTTGCTGGTCCTGATCATCGCGGTTGCGGTGATTCCGCTGTTCATATCGCTGGAAGATTACCGTCCGGAGATCGAGAAAAAGGCGTCGGCGGCGCTGAAGACGCCGGTGCGGATAAAAGGCCTGAAACTGGTCGGCCTGCCGCTGCCGCATCTCACGGTGACCGGCATCGAGATCGGCAAAAGCGGAGACATCAAGGTTGGCACGGTGATCGTGACGCCGGACCTGGGGTCGCTGCTTGCGGACACCCGGGTCATCAACAGCATCAATATCGAAGACCTCGCGCTCAATCAGGCGGGCATCGACCGCATCGCCGCACTGGCGCAGCCGGGACCTGCTGAAAAGGGCGGAGCTCCCGCGGTGCGCGTACGCGCAATCCGCCTGACCAATGCCGTGGTGCAACTGCAAAAAACCGGTTTCGGGCCGTTTGATGCCCGCATCAGCCTTGGCGAGGGCGGCGCCCCGGAAAATGCCGAGGTCGTCACCCGTGACGGCAAACTCAAGGTCACGGTCAAACCCGCGGGTAAAAATTTCAATCTCGAGCTGCAGGCCAAAAACTGGAGGCCACCGGCGGGTCCGCCGCTGCTGTTCGACGAACTGACGGTCAAGGGCGTCGGCACCACGGTCAACGCCAATCTCTCCGACGTCAGGGCGAAAATGTATGGCGGCACGGTGGCCGGAAAAACCACTATCGGCTGGAAAAAGGGCCTGCAGCTCAAAGGCGATTACACGGTCAACGGCATTGAGCTGCGCGATCTCGTCCCTCTGTTTTCTCCAGAAACAAAACTGACGGGGCGGCTTACTGCAAAGCCGGTATTCAGCGCGAATGCCCCTGCTGCCGACCAGTTGAAAAACGCGCTGAAGCTGGATACGCCGTTTGACATCCGAGACGGCGTGCTCGACGGCATCGATATCCAGAAAGCCGCGACCAGCCTGATCACCAAGGACAGCAGCGGTCAGACCCGCTTCGATACCCTGTCCGGTCATTTCGCGATGGAACGCGGCACCCAGCGCATCACCAACCTGAAGGTGGCATCGGGTTCGCTGGCCGCCGACGGCAATGTGACCATCTCGCCCAACAAGGCCCTGTCAGGGCGCATCAATGCCCAGGTCAAGGCCGGCTCCATCGCCACGGCATCGGTCCCGCTGAATATCAGCGGCACCGTGGATAATCCGCGCGCGTTGCCGACAGGTGCGACGGTGACGGGGGCTGCAGTGGGCACCGCCATCCTCGGGCCAGGTGTGGGCACATCGGTCGGCGCCAAAATCGGTGGCTGGGCCGACAACCTGTTCGGCGGCGGCGACAAAAAGAAATAGCCGCCCGCAGGCGGCCATTTTCAGAAACGCATTGCCGGGTTTATTTCGGCACCAGCACCTTGGCAATCGCCTGGGCAACGTAATCGATGTTCTTCGAGTTCAGCGCAGCGACGCAGATGCGTCCGCTGTCGATGGCGTAGATCGAATATTCCTCGCGCAGTCGTTGCACCTGTTCCCTGGTCAGGCCGGAATAGGAGAACATGCCGCGTTGCTTGACAATGAAACTGAGGTCAAAATCGGAGCGGATAGCGCGGATCTTGTCGACCAGCTGCTTGCGCATGACCTTGATGCGGTCGCGCATCTGGCCCAGTTCCTGGTCCCACTGTTTATGCAGCTCGGGAGTCGTCAGCACCAGTTCGACGGCTTTGCCGCCGTGCGTCGGCGGATTTGAATAATTGGTGCGGATCACACGCTTGAGCTGGCTCAGGGTGCGCGCGGCCTCGTCCTTGCTGGCGGTGACGATGCTCAGCGCGCCCACGCGTTCGCCGTAGAGAGACAGTGATTTCGAGAACGAACTGGACACAAACGCTGCCGGACATTCCGCGGTGAAACGGCGGATGGTCGCGGCATCTTCCTCCAGTCCGTCGGCAAATCCCTGGTAGGCGATGTCGAGGAAAGGCACCAGCTTGCGCCGGTTGACGACGGCGATGACTTTTTCCCACTGCTCCGCGGTCAGATCGACGCCGGTCGGATTGTGGCAGCAGGCATGCAGCAGCACGATCGCGCCGGCCGGCAGTTCGCCGAGCGCGGCGAGCATCGCGTCGAATTTCAGGCCGTTGGTCGCGGGATCGTAGTAGGGATAGGTTTTGACGGTGTACCCCGCGTATTCGAAGATCGCGCGATGGTTTTCCCAGCTCGGGTCGCTGATGTAAATGTCGGCGCCCGGGTTGATGCGGCGCAGGAAATCGCCGCCCACCTTCAGACCGCCGGTGCCGCCCAGCGTCTGCACGGTAACGATGCGGCCGTCCTTGACCGCGGGGTTGTCCGCTCCGAACAGCGTGTCCTGCACGGCGCGGTCGTAGGTGGCGAGGCCGTCTATGGGCAGGTAGTTGCGGGGCAGGGAGGACTCCGCCAGCTTCTGTTCGGCCGTGCGTACGCACTGCAGCACCGGCACCTTGCCGTTGTCGTCGGTATAAACGCCGACTCCGAGATTCACTTTTTTCGGGTTCTGGTCGGCGTTGTAGGCTTCGGTGACGCCGAGGATGGGATCCTTGGGGGCCAGTTCGATCTGTTCCAGTACTGAGGAGCTCATTTTTGGTGCGCAAATGCGCAAGGTTGGTCAAAAAACGACATTCTATCTGCATTTTTTGCAGTGCAACCAAAAAGGGGCGGCCAACCTGCCGGGGGCGGCGGTCGCCCGGGGGACACGGAACCGGTAAGATGGCCGTTTTTGCCCGGTTTTCATGGAAATCATCACCTTTCCCGACAGTCCGTACCGCCTGCACCAGACTTTTGCGCCGGCGGGCGACCAGCCGGAAGCCATAAGCAAGCTGGTCGAAGGGGTGCGTGAGGGGCTGGTGCACCAGACCCTGCTCGGAGTTACCGGTTCCGGCAAGACCTACACCATGGCCCATGTCATCGCGCGGCTGGGCGTCCCGGCGCTGGTGATGGCGCCGAACAAGACCCTGGCAGCCCAGCTTTACGCCGAAATGCGCGAGTTTTTCCCGGAAAACGCCGTCGAATATTTTGTCTCGTATTACGATTATTACCAGCCCGAGGCGTACGTCCCGTCGAAGGACCTGTTCATCGAGAAGGACTCCAGCATCAATGAACACATCGAGCAGATGCGGCTGTCGGCGACCAAGGCACTGATGGAACGGCGCGACACCATCATCGTCGCCACGGTGTCGGCGATCTACGGCATCGGCGATCCGGTGGACTACCACGGCATGATCCTGCACCTGCGGGAAAACGAGAAACTGTCCCAGCGCGACGCCATCCAGCGGCTGATCTCGATGCAGTACGAGCGCAACGACATCGAATTCAAGCGCGGCGTGTTCCGCGTCCGCGGCGACATACTCGACATTTTTCCCGCAGAGAACTCGGAAACGGCAGTTCGGGTATCGCTGTTCGACGACGAAGTCGAAAGCATCCAGATCTTCGATCCACTCACCGGGCATATCCTGCAGCGGGTGTCGCGTTTCACCGTCTACCCGTCCAGCCATTACGTGACGCCGCGGGCGACCACGCTGCGTGCCATTGAGGCAATCAAGGTCGAACTGCGCGAGCGCATCGCATTCTTCCAGAAAGAAAACAAGCTGGTCGAACTGCAGCGCATCGAACAGCGCACGCGTTTCGATCTGGAAATGCTCAACGAAATGGGGTTCTGCAAAGGCATCGAAAACTATTCGCGCCACCTGTCAGGCCGCCAGCCGGGCGAGCCGCCGCCGACGCTGATCGACTACATGCCGCCGGATTCATTGATGTTTCTCGACGAAAGTCACGTCACCATCCCCCAGGTCGGCGGCATGTACAAAGGAGACCGGGCGCGCAAGGAAAACCTGGTCAATTACGGCTTCCGGCTGCCTTCAGCACTGGATAACCGTCCTCTGCGCTTCGACGAATTCGAGAAGTTCATGCGCCGCGTTGTTTTCGTGTCGGCGACGCCCGCCGAATACGAACGCGAACACCAGGGGCAGGTGGTCGAGCAGGTGGTGCGTCCGACGGGGCTGGTCGATCCTGAACTGGAGGTGCGCCCGGCCAGCACCCAGGTCGACGACCTTCTGTCCGAAATCAACGCCCGCATCGCCGCCGGCGAACGTGTGCTGGTCACCACGCTCACCAAGCGCATGTCGGAAGACCTGACCGACTATCTTGCCGAGCACGGCATCAAGGTGCGTTACCTGCATTCGGACATCGAAACCGTGGAGCGCGTTGAAATCATCCGCGACCTGCGGCTGGGCGAATTCGACGTGCTGGTCGGCATCAACCTGCTGCGCGAGGGGCTCGACCTGCCGGAGGTTTCACTGGTCGCGATCCTTGACGCCGACAAGGAAGGTTTCCTGCGCTCCGAACGTTCTCTGATCCAGACCATAGGCCGAGCGGCGCGCCACATCAACGGCAAGGCGATACTGTATGCCGACCGCATTACCGATTCGATGCGGCGCGCGATGGGTGAGACCGAGCGCAGGCGCGCCAAGCAGATCGCACACAACCTGGCGCAGGGCATCACGCCCGTCGGCGTCAAGAAACGCATCAAGGACATCATCGACGGCGTCTACGACCACGACGTTGCGCGCCAGGAACTGAAGGCCGCGCAGAACCAGGCGCGTTATGACCTGATGGGTGACAAGGAAATGACCCGGGAGATCAAGCGCGTCGAGAAGGAAATGCTCGAGGCTGCACGTAACCTTGAATTTGAGCAGGCTGCACGTCTGCGCGACGAACTGCAGGAGCTGAAACAGCGGTTTTTCATCGACGCGGCTTGATTCCCATGCCCGTACATGTGCTGTTCGTCTGTATGGGCAACATCTGCCGCTCGCCCACCGCGGAAGGCGTATTCCGGCATTTGGTTGCTCAGCAAGGCCTCGAGGGGCAGATAAGCTGCGATTCCGCCGGCACCCACGACTACCATATCGGCGAAGCTCCCGATCCCAGGGCGCAGGAGGCAGCAGCGAGGCGGGGTTACGACCTCAGTGGTCTGCGCGCGCGGCAGATCACGGTGGACGACTTCAGCCGCTTCGATTACGTGCTGGCGATGGACGCACACAACATGGCCATCCTGCGCGAAACATGCCCGGCACCGCAACGCGGCCGCCTGCGGCTGTTTCTCGACTATGCGAAAGATGGGGCAAGCCGCGAAGTCCCGGATCCCTACTACGGCGATGCCGGCGGATTCGAAACCGTACTCGACCTGGCAGAGCAGGCTGCGCGCGGATTGCTCGAGCACATACGAGCAGCCCGCGCGTGTTGACCGCCGGCGCGTAAAGGTCAGTTCACCTTGATCCTGGCCGCCTTGATGACCCTTTTCCAGTCTTCATGTTCGGCGCGCCAGAATTTCGCCAGTGCCTCGGGTGTGCCCGGAGCCGGCTCGGCGCCCTGGCTGGCCAGGCGTTTCACCATTTCCGGCTGCGTCAGGACTTTGACCGCGTCAGTGTTGATTTTTGCAATGATGTCCCTGGGTACCGCGGCTGGCGCGAGCAGGGCGTACCAGGTCACGTACTGAAAGCCCTTCAGTCCGGCTTCAGCAACGGTGGGGATATCCGGCGCTGCCGGCGACCGTTTTGCACTGCCGACTGCGATGCCGCGCATGCGGCCGTTGGCGATATGCGGAAGTACCGACGGCATGCTGTTGAACATTGCTGAAATCTGTCCGGAAATCAGGTCGGTCATCGCCGGGGCGGTGCCTTTGTAGGGCACATGCAGCATGTCGACTCTGGCCATCGTCTTCAGCAGTTCCATGCCCAGGTGCTGAGGGCTGCCGGGGCCCACTGAGCCGTAGTTGATCTGTCCCGGCCGCGATTTGGCCAGCTTGATCAGGTCCTGTACCGAACGCACCGGCAGGGAAGGGTGCACCACCAGGATCTGCGGATTGACCACCACCAGCGTAATTGGCGCAAGATCGCTGAACACGTTGTAGGGTAATTTCGAATTGAGGGCCGGTGCGATCGCCAGCGAGCCGCCGGTGCCGAACAGCAGCGTGTAGCCGTCGGCCGGAGCACGCAGCACGGTTTCTATGCCGATGATGCCGGCCGCGCCGGGGCGGTTCTCGACGACGATCTGCTGCTTCCACGCTTCGGTCAGTTTCTGCGCCAGCGCGCGGCCGACAAAATCGGTCGGACCGCCCGGCGGAAAATGGATCACCATGCGCACGGTCCTGGACGGAAAACCCTGCGCACCTGCCCATGATGCGGATGCTGCCAGCAGCACCGCAATGCCGTATTGGATAACCCTGTTCATGACATCTCCTCCCGCTTTTTTGTAGATGGCGAAGGCTAATCTAACATGAGTCCGGTTTGACCCGGCAACCAGCAGCCGCTATCTTGCGCCGACCTTCCTGATTTGTTTACGAGTCCAATAAATGAACGATGCCTTGCAGGCTTTGCTGCACCCCAAGTCCATTGCCGTCATCGGCGCATCCAGTGATTTCAACAAGATCAACGGCCGCACGCTGAAGGCGCTGGTCGACAAAAATTTTGCCGGACGGATGTACCCGGTGAATCCCAAATACGATTCGCTGCTCGACCTGCCGTGTTATCCGTCGATCGATGCCATTCCGGGTCCGGTCGATCTAGCCGTGGTGGCGGTGCCGGCCAAACGCGTGCCCGATACCTTGCGCCAACTCGGCCGCAAGGGCGTCAAGGCCGCTGTGGTGTTCAGTTCCGGATTCAGCGAAGTCGGAGGAGAGGGCGTTGGACTCGAGGCGGAACTGCGCCAGGCGATCAAGGACAGCGGCGTGCGCATCCTCGGACCGAATTGCCTGGGACTGGTCAATGTCTCCGAAAACGTGATGGCCACTTTCAGCCAGTTCTCGCTCGGCGAAACCTTGCCGGGACCGGCTGCATTCGTCACCCAGTCCGGTGCGCTCGGCACGGCAACGGCCGGTACGGCACGCAAGCGCGGACTGAATTTCGGTTACTTCGTGAATACCGGCAACGAGGTCGACATCCAGTTCGTCGACGTCATGGGCGCGATCGTCGCCGAAGACAACATCACGGTCGGTGCCGGCTACATCGAAGGCCTGAAAAACGGCAGGGAGCTGCTGCGCGTCGCCGAAGACGCGCTACGCCGCGCCAAACCGCTGGTGATCACCAAGGTCGGTCGCTTCAATGCCGGCGCCCGCGCCATAGCTTCCCACACCGGCTCGCTGGCCGGGGAGGACGCTGTGTTCGACGGCGTGATCAAACCCTATGGCATCATTCGTGCCCGAAGCGATGAGCAAATACTTGATTTTGTTGATATTTTTACCCAGTGTAAGCTGCCGTCCGGCAATGGCATCGGCTTCCTGACTCGTTCCGGCGGCGCCGGCGCGCTGATGGCAGATCGCGCTGAAGAGCTGGGACTGACGGTGGCCAAGCTCAGTGAAGCCACCACGAAGTCGCTGCGCGCAACGATTCCCGCATTCGGTTCGCCGAACAATCCCGTCGACATCACCGCCCAGGGCGTAGTAAATCCCTCGCTGATGCGCGACAGCCTGAAAATCCTGCTGTCCGATCCAGAGGTCCACATCGCGATCGTCTGGTTGTCGTTTACCGACAAATTTGCCGAGATCACCGTGCAGGGCTTCATCGAAGCCAAGGCCCAGATTTCCAAACCCTTCATCGTGTGCTGGATGGGCATACCGGATATTGCTGCGAAGCTGATGCGCGAGGCCGGCATTCCCTACTTGCGCAGTGCCGAACCTGCCGTTGATGCCGCGGCGGCGATCATCCGTTATGCCGAAGCGCGCCGCCGCTGGATGGCGGACGAACCCGCGCGCAAGGCCATCACCCAGCCGAAGCTGTCCTTGCCTGCGGCATCCGGTGCGGTTTCCAGCATGGAAGGGCAGGCCTTGCTGAGCCACTGCGGCGTCGCAACGGCCATGGCGAAACTGGCCACCAGCGCAGACGAAGCAGTCAACGCCGCCCAGGCGCTGGGTTACCCCGTCGTGCTGAAAATCGAGTCTCCGGACATCCTGCACAAGACCGAAGCCAAAGGCGTTGCGCTGAACCTGGCGGATGCGGAGGCCGTTCGGGCTGCTTATGCATCGCTGGTCGCCAATGCCAAACACTACAACGCCCAGGCGCGCATCGCCGGCGTGCTGGTGCAGGCCATGGCGAAAGGCGATGTCGAACTTGTCATCGGACTCAAGCGCGATGCGGCTTTCGGCCCGGTGGTGATGGTGGGGCTGGGCGGGGTGCTGATCGAAGTGTTCAGGGACGTGGTGTTCCGCGCGGCACCGGTCACCGAGACCGAAGCGCTGCGCATGCTCGACGAACTGAAATGCCGGGTCATACTCGATGGTGTGCGCGGCAAGCCCCCGGTCAATAAGAGGGCGCTGGCGCAGATGATCAGTGCCGTGTCGCTCTTCGGCACTGCGGCGGGATCGCGGTTGTCGGAACTGGACCTGAATCCCGTGCTGGCCGGTGCGGATGGCGTCACTGCCGTCGACTGGCTGATGATGCTGGACTGAATTTTCGAGGAAACGACATGGATTTCACACTGCCTGAAGAACTGCGCATGCTGCGCGAAACCGTTGCGCGCTTCGTGCGCGAGGAACTCATCCCCCTGGAGCGGGATGTCATTAAACGTGAAGCCGAGCGCGGCCTTACCGATGCGCCGCTGATCGACCCGGATGTGGAAAAAGCGCTCAACAAGAAGGCTAAGGACATCGGCCTCTACGGCATCGACGTGCCCGAAGAATACGGCGGCCAGAATCTAGGGATGCTGGCCAAGGCCATCGTCATCGAGGAACTCAAGACCAGCATCGTACCCTTCGTGCTGCCCCCGGACAGCCCGAACCTGTGGATGCTGCGACAGACCTGCAAGGGTGACCAGGTGCAGAAATACCTGCTGCCTTATGCGAGCGGCGACAAAAAAAGCGCGATTGCCATTTCCGAACCGGGTGCTGGCTCCGATCCGGCCGGCATGAAAACCCGTGCCGAATACAAGAATGGAAAATGGGTGCTCAACGGCCAGAAAATCTGGATCAGCCACGCGCGCCACGCCGATTTCATCATTGCGATGGCTGTCACCGATCCGGCCAAGGGTTCGCGCGGCGGCATCACTGCGTTTCTCGTCGACAAAGGCACCAAGGGCCTGTCGATACCATCGGTGTTCAACACCATCGGTGAACATTCGCCCTATGCCGTGTTTTTCGACAATGTCGAGCTGTCCGATGACCAGGTGCTGGGCGAAGTCGGCAACGGCTTCGGACCGATGCAGAACCGGCTCGGCGTGCGACGCATGGAGATCGCCTGCCGCGCCCTGGGCTATGCAAGGCGCTGCATGGATTACATGCTTCAGCAGGCCAACGAACGCAAGACCTTCGGCGCGCTGCTCGCCGAGCGCCAGCAGGTGCAGTGGTGGCTGGCCGACAGCTGGCAGGAAATGGAAATGGTGCGCTGGATCACCTGGCGCCTGGCCTGGAAAATGGACCAGGGCGACACCAACTGGCGGCGCGAAGCAGCCATGGTCAAGCTGCAGGGCAGCGAGATGATTGCGCGGGTGTCCGACCGTGCAATCCAGCTGCTGGGCGGCATGGGCGTATCCAAGGACCTGCCGCTCGAGTACATCGCTCGGGCCTGCCGCACACTGCGCATCTTCGAAGGACCCAGCGAAGTACATCGCTGGTTCATCGCACGGGACCTGCTGCGCAACGGGATGCCTGCGGATTGAACCATCCTTTACGCGGATCCGCGCTAGCACCATTCAGCGTCAGGAGTTTCCGTTATCAGTGGCCGGCCGATCTGGCGACTTCGTGGGCGTTCGAGATGGAGCTGCTGATGCTGGGCTGGTACGTGCTGACCAGCACCGGCTCGGTATTCCTGCTGACCGTGTTCGGCGCACTGCTGTATGTCGGTACGCTGCTGGCCCCGCTGTTCGGCGTTGCCGGTTACCGGCACGGCAACAAGACCGTGTATTGCGCGATGCGCGCCACCTACGCTGTCCTGGCAATGACATTGACAGCACTCGCCCTGAGCGAAACGTTGCAGCCGGTGCATGTGTTCATCATTTCAGCGCTGATGGGACTGGTGCGACCATCGGATCTGGCGCTGCGCCATGCGCTGATCGGCGACACCCTGCCGCCAGGGCAGCTGGTCGGCGCCGCCAGCATCTCGCGCACCACCCAGGATTCCGCGCGCATCGCCGGCGCGCTCAGCGGTGCCGGCCTGGTCACCTTGCTCGGAATGGGGGCGGCTTATGTCATCGTCAGCGCGCTGTATGTCGCCAGCCTTGTGCTCAGCCTGAATGTATCCGGACACCCCCGGCACACGCGCTCCCCGGCGGAAATATCCGTTTCGATATTCACCGATCTGCGCGACGGCTGGAACTATGTCTGGGCGACACCGCCGCTGCTCGCCGCTCTGCTGTTCGCGCTGCTGGTCAATTTCACCGCATTTCCTCTGGTCAATACCCTGCTGCCTTACGTCGCCAAGGAAATCTACAGCGCCGGTCAGACCGGACTGGGTTACCTGAGCGCCGGTTATGCCGGCGGTGCATTGCTGGGATCACTGGTCCTGAGCAGGATCGGCTATCTGGTACGGCCGGGCCGGGTCATGGTCGCCGGCTGCGTGGTCTGGCATGCCGTCAACATCGTATTTGCGCAGATGGACAACCTCGGCGGCGGCATCATGCTGCTGTTCGCCAGCGGGGTGGTGCAGAGTTTCGGCATGATCTCCCTTGCCGCGCTGCTGCTGCGGGTCGCCAGCGAGCGCTTCCGCAGCCGGGTCATGGGCATGCGCATGCTGGTCATTTACACGCTGCCGCTGGGATTGCTGGTTGCGGGGCCATTGATCGACCGGTTCGGGTTTCACGACGTGGCTACCGGCTACTCGGTGATTGGACTGGTGCTGAGCGTGCTGATCGCGGTCCGCTGGCGCGCACATGTCTGGAACGTGGGCGCGCAGGCAAACCTCCGTAGCAGCGACGCGCATGCGTGATGGCCGTCCAATCGGCTAAAATACCCGCTTCGACAGACTGGCAAAAAGAGGTAACCCATGAATCATCCGGGAACAGTGCAGCAAACCATGACCGACCGACTGCTGGCGGAAAAAAAAGACGGCATCGGCTGGATCACCTTCAACAATCCGGCGCGTCACAATGCGGTCTCGTTCGAGATGTGGCAGGCGCTGCCAGTCGTTCTCGCCGACTTTGCCGCCGATCCCGAAGTGCGGGTCATCGTCCTCAAGGGGGCGGGGGAGAAGGCTTTCGTCGCCGGCGCCGATATCTCGCAGTTCAAGGAAAAACGCAGCAGCGAGGACGCGGTGCAGGCATACAACGCCGCTGCTGACAACGCCAGCAAGTCGTTGCAGGAATGCCCCAAGCCCACCATTGCGATGGTTCGCGGCTATTGCATCGGCGGCGGCACGGCGATTGCCGTCAACTGTGACATGAGAATCGCGTCTGAAGATGCCAAGTTTGGCGTGCCTGCCGGCAAACTCGGCCTGGGCTACCGTTTTGTCGGCATCAAGCGCCTGACCGACGTGGTTGGACCGCAGTTCACTGCGGAGATTTTTTTCACGGCGCGCCAATTCACGGCACAGGAAGCGCTGCAGATGAACCTGGTGAACCGCGTTGTGCCCGTTGCGGAGCTGGAAAAATACACCATTGATTATGCGACCACCATCGCCAATAACGCACCATTGACGCTGGCATCGGTAAAAGCCTCCCTCATCGAATGCCTCAAGGATCCGGCCAAGCGCGATCTGGACAGGCTGCAGAAGATGGTGGATGCCTGTTACAAGAGCGAAGATTACAAGGAAGGCCAGACCGCTTTCATGGAAAAACGCAAGCCGGTGTTCAAGGGCCGGTGATCATCAACTTCTATCCGGACAAAACAAAAAATGGCTTTTGACGCCAACCGCGCCGATCTCTGCATCGGCGTCATCGGTACCGGTGCCATGGGGCGCGGCATCGTGCAGGTCGCCGCCGCCGGCGGCATCAACGTGGTAATGATGGACACCCGCGAAGGCGCAGCTGAGGAGGCACGGGAATTCGTCGCCAAAATGCTGTCCCGCGCTGCTGAAAAGGGCAGCATCAGCAAGGCCGATGCGGATTCAGCAACCGCACGCATCAGGGTCGCGCGCAGCCTTGCCGAATTCCGTGACTGCCACATGATCGTCGAGGCAATCATCGAAAATCTCGACGCCAAACGCGCGCTGTTCGGCGAACTGGAAGGCATCGTCGGGCCTGAATGCATCCTGGCCACCAACACGTCCTCGATGTCGGTAACGACCATCGCGGCAAAACTGAAAACGCCGCAACGCTTCGCTGGATTTCATTTCTTCAACCCTGTGCCGCTGATGAAGCTGGTCGAGGTCATCGACGGCCTGCTGACCGAAAACTGGGTATCCGAAGCGCTGATGGTGATCGGCCGGCGTATGACGCGCGAACCAGTGCGCCTGACCGACGCCCCGGGATTCCTGGTCAACCAGGTCGGCAGGGGCTTCACGCTGGAAGCCTCGCACCTGGTTTATGAAGGCATCGCGTCGTTCGCAGACGTCGACCGTGTGATGCGCGATGTCGGGGGATTCCGCATGGGGCCGTTCGAGCTGATGGAACTGACAGGGCTCGACGTCACCCAGCCGGCATCCGCCCTGATCTACAACCAGTTTTTCCAGGAGCCACGCTACCGCCCCAACCTGATCATGCAGTCGCGGTATGAAGCCGGCGTATTGGGCCGCAAGAGCAAGAAGGGTTTCTACGACTACGACGCCGAGATGAAACCGATCGTTGCGCCTGAGCCCGCAGCCCCGTCCGCAAAGCCTGCCAGCGTCTGGATCAGCAAGGCAGAGCCCCGGGGTCACGAGGCACTTCAGGCCTTGCTGTCTAAACTCGGGGCCAATCTTGAAAGCGGAGAAAAACCATCTGCCAAGGCGCTGATCCTGGTCACTCCGGTGGGCAAGGATGCCACCAGCTGCGCGGTGGAAGAGGGGCTGGATCCCAAACGCACGGTCGCGGTCGACACCCTGTTTCCGATGGTCAAGCGCCGCACCATCATGGCCACCCCGGTCACCGATCCGGCGATGCGCGAAGCTGCACACGGCCTGCTGGCTTCGGACGGCGTGCCGGTGACGGTGTGCCGCGACAGCCCAGGCTTCATCGCCCAGCGCATCGTCGCGATGATCGTCAACATCGGCTGTTCGATCGCGCAAAGCCGCACCGCACAGCCTGCCGACATCGACAAGGCGGTGACGCTGGGACTCAACTATCCCAACGGCCCGTTCAAGTTCGGCGACGTCATCGGCGTCGAACGCATACACCGCGTGCTCGCCAACATGAACACCATTTACGCGGATCCGCGTTACCGCCCCAACATCTGGCTGACCCGCCGTGCCAAGCTCGGCGTATCACTGCTGACCCCTGAACCCTGATCCGAGAGGAAAAACCATGCTCGACGCCTATCTTTACGAAGGACTGCGCACCCCGTTCGGCCGCCACGGCGGCGTTCTGGCCAAGGTCCGCCCCGATGACCTGCTCGCCGACGTCATGAAAAACCTGATGGCGAAATCAAAATTCAAGGCGGAGCAGGTCGAGGACATCGTCGTCGGTTGTGCCAACCAGGGCGGGGAAGACAGCCGCTGCGTGGCGCGCCACGCCGGATTGTCCGCCGGTTTTCCCATTGAGATCCCGGGCACCGTACTGCAGCGGAACTGCGCCAGCGGTCTTGGAGCACTGGCGCATGTCGCGCATTCGATTACGGCTGGTGAAGGCGACGTGTTCATAGTCGGTGGTGTCGAGAGCATGAGCCGCTCGCCGATCGTCATGAGCCGGGCCGAAAGCGCATTCGATCGCGGCATCAAGATGTTCGACAGCACCATCGGTCCGCGCTTTTCAAATCCGAAGCTGGTCAAGCAGTTCGGCGATCCGCAGATGCCGCAGACCGCGGACAACCTTGCGCGCGAATACGGCATCACCCGCGAGCAGGCGGACACCTTTGCGGCAGCTTCGCAGCAGAAATTCGCGGTTGCCAAAGGCGAGGGGTTCTTTGCAGGTGAAATCGCTGCTGTTGAATTGCCGCCCACGCGCAAAGGACCGGTGCCACCGGTGGCCGAAGACGAGCATCCCCGTCCCGGTACCGATGTTGCCGCGCTCGCCAAGATGAAAGTGCTTTATGAAGGCGGAGTCACCACCGCCGGCAACGCGTCCGGCGTCAATGATGGTGCCGTGGCCCTGGTGGTCGGCTCACGTGCGGCCGGCGAAAAGGCCGGCGCAAAACCTCTGGCACGCATCATTGCCAGCGCTGCGATGGGTGTGCGTCCCGACATCATGGGCATAGGCCCAGTTGCGGCTTCACAGAAAGCCCTGGCGCGAGTCGGACTCGGCGTCAAAGACATGGATATCATCGAAATCAATGAAGCGTTCGCCGCCCAGGTGCTGGCATGCCTCAAGGGGCTGGATGTTGCCTTCGACGACCAGCGAGTGAATCCGAATGGCGGTGCGATCGCACTGGGCCACCCCTTGGGCGCTTCCGGGGCCCGCATTGCCCTGACTGCCGCGCGCCAACTCCAGCGGACCGGCGGCAGGTATGCGCTGGTTTCTCTGTGTATCGGTGGCGGGCAGGGCATGGCGGTTGTTCTGGAGCGTGCTTAGACTTCCCACACGCGCCCTGACCCCCGGACTGTGAAAAAAATCACGGAAGTCCGTATATCCGCAAACTTATCAAAATGTTAGATTTGCCCGGTCATCAAGGTGAGGCCATACTTCCGAGCAAGGGAGCAGGTTCGAACTCAAGACAAACCGTGAACGACATGGAAACCATCACAGCCCTCAAGTCAGGGGCTCCGCTACCGTCCCAGAAACTGATCGAGTTGCGGTCCAAGGGGATGCATATGGTGCGCTTCGAGTTCATTGTGCGCCTGCTGCGCCTTGATACCCAGATCATTACCCTGTCGATTTACTGGGAGGACGGTAGGGAGTTCATGCAGATTCCCTCGGTACAGAACGTTCAGCGCAAACTGGTGTATGCCAGTGAACCCCGCGTGAGCGGAAGTTTCAATGACCTTGCTCTGCTGTGTTATCCCTATGATGCTGATGCAAAATTTGCGGTGGAAGCTGAATTGGACCGGATGGTCAACTTGATTGGGGAGCACGGCCGCAAGAATTCCCCAGCCTGAGCGAGCCCACGATCAATGGATTCGACGGCATATTATAATTTTACATAATACACATTATACGCATCATAGGGTGCATTTCACGGGGCACAGCACCCGTAAACACTCCGCAGGCAACAGTCGCTATTCCTCCACCCCGGCTTTCCGCAACATAGCCTCGATCTCCTTGTGCCCGCGGTCACGTGCCAGCTTCAGGGCCGTGTCGCCATCATCGGTCGTGGCTCTGGCAT
>JBFWOE010000047.1:0-19451 GCA_050250695.1 Burkholderiales bacterium | reverse complement strand
CGGTACCCGGAGCCTCGGCCTGCTGCCGCGGCGGACTGGTGGTCTATACCTACGAACTGCGCCGCGTGCTGCTCGGCATCAGTGATGAAGACATGCAGGGGATCACGCCTTCGACCGAAGCCTATGCACTGCTCAAGGCGCGCCGCGCGCGCGAACGCGCAGCCACCGAATGGGCGCTGACCGAGACCGGCGCCGCGGGGCCGACCGGCAGCCGTTACGGCTATCCGCCGGGTCATGCCTGTTTCGCGGTGGTGGGGCCGGGTGTGGAGCAATCGACCACACTGGAGACCGGCAGCGCCGACCGTGTCACCAACATGCATGCGTTTGCGGCGGCGGCGATCGATCTGCTGATTGAAACAGTGGCGGCGTCTACTTAGTATGTCGAGGCGGTCAGCCGGTACTGTCCATTTCTGCAGCCAGCCGGCGCGCAAACGCTGCATATGAAGTCGGTTCGCGTCCGAGAATCATCGCCAGTGTGCGATTGTTGAAGCCAGGTGTGCCATTGCGGTCGAAAAACCGGTAGAGCGCGCCCATCTGTTCGATTTGGTCGGGTGTGTAGTGTTTGAAACGTTCGGCCTGCAACGCTTCTTCGATCGGTTTCTGGCCAGCCACGATTGTGCGTCCGAATGCCGCGGCCAGACGTTCTGCCATTTCATGGCGCGTCAGCGCGCGCTCGACACTGCAGAATTCGTAGGTGCCGCCTTCGAAACCGGGTTTGGTGAGGATGATGGCGATGGCTTCGCCCATGTCCTCGACATCGACCGAAACCATCCTGCGCTCGGGCGACCACGGCAGCGCGAACACGCCTTCATCCAGTATCCGCGGCAGTGACCACAGCACGTTCTGCATGTACTGGCAGGGGCGCACGATGAAAAATGTCAGGCCCGAATGCAGGATTTCAGTTTCGGCTTTGAGTTTCTCCCAATGAAATCGCACTGCTGGCAATTGTGGGTAACTCACGCTGTGGTAACCGAAAAGGCGCACCTGTGCACGTTGTGCGGCGTTGATGACGTTTCTGGCAATATCGACTTCATCGGGTTGCAGTCCGGGTGGTAAATGGTAAACGCGATCGGCGCCATCGAATGCGGCGTCGAGCGAGGCCTTGTCGCGCAGGTTGCCGACATGTGCCTGTGCCCCCAGTGCCTCAATGGTTTCCGCGGATTTCCTGCTGCGCACTAACCCGCGGACAGTGGCGCCGCGGTTGACGAGGTGGCGGATGATGGCGTGGCCGGTAGTGCCGTTGGCGCCGGTCAGCAGGATGACGGCGCCGGGTTTTGCGGTTGGCACGTTAGCACGCTACTCCGGCTGGTGATCCTGCGTCGACAGCAGTTCGGGCAGGCGTTGCTGCACCAGTGCCGCAGTGCTGGTGACGTGCAAGTTGAGCAGTCGAACCGCCTTGTCGGTATCGCGCGCAAGGACTGCGTCCATGATTTCCCTGTGCTCGTCCTGACGTAGTTCGCGGCGCACGCTGGAGACCCGCGACAAGTGGCGAAAACAGTCGGCGGCGTCGAACAATTGCTCGCAGAATCCCTTGAGCCAGTGCGAGCCGCAGGCAGCGATCAGGCTTGAATGGAATGTGCGGTGCATTTTTTCCCAGGCCGGGTTGTAGGCGCGCTCGGTCCCCTCGGTCAAGTAACGCGGAATCCGCGTCAGCCGGTGATAGGCAATTACGATGGCTTCCTCCCAGGCGCTGTCACCGTTGGCGATCGATTCGCGCAAAGCGATTTCATTGAGCCAGCAACGGGTTTTGATCAGTTCGTGCAAGTCCGCTTCGGTGAGCGGTGTCACCGCGAAGCCGCGGCGGTCGGTCTGGCTGACCAAACCATCGCGCGACAGTCGGTTCAGCGCCTCGCGTACGGGGCTCAGCCCGATGTCGTAACGCTTGCACAGTTCGCGGATGCGCAGTTTCTGTCCGGACGCGTACTGGGCATTGATGATGTCGTGGCGCAACCGCTGGTAGGCCATCGACGCCAGGGTCTCCGTACCTTCAACCGGTGTTGCGGCATCCGGCGACACCTTGGGGTCTTCATCCGGGGAAATCTTCAGCATGGGGTGCTTTGCTTTCGTGACATGAGGGGAGCAGCGTACCGCAACTGCTGGTGCGCTTCAAATTAAATCGATCAAATGTTGACTTATGCAAATATGATCGATTATATTTTAAAAAAATCATAATAAATCGATATAAACAGCGGCTTAAACGGATGAGTTGGTACTGACCGCTGAATTCCACTGACTAAAGGAGAGGCAATGGCAGGTCCACTGACTGTGCACACCGGCGGCAAGGAAACCCTGGTTCCCAAGGATTTTCGCTGGCCGGGCGGCAAACGCATCGCGGTCTTTTTCCGGATGGCGTTCGAGATCTGGTCCGATGACAAATGGCCGGGCGTCAGCCCGATGGGCAATCCGCTGAAACCGGGATTCCCCGACTTGAATGCGCGGGGCTGGGCGGATTACGCCGTCAGGCGCGGCGTGTTCCGGGGGCTGCGCGCCTTCGCGAAGTACGGCATCAAGGGCACGATCATGACCAACGGCCTGCTGGCCGAGCGTTATCCGCACATCGTGAAGCAAATCGCCGACGAAGGTCACGAGGTCTGTGCGCATTCCTACACAATGGATCTGATGTCGATCTACCTCAGCGAGGAGGAAGAACGCGAGAACATCCGCCGCGACATCCGGTTGATCAAGAAAGCCACCGGCAAGCGGCCTATCGGCTGGGCAAACCCGCGCGGCACACCAAGCCCGAATACAGCGCGGCTGCTGGCTGAGGAGGGGTTTGAGTGGCACGGCGATACGCTGAACGACGACCTGCCGTACCTCGTCAGTTACGGCAAAAAGTCCATCGTCGCCATTCCCGGCACCATGGAGGTGAATGACCTGCCGCTGTTCATGAAACATGGCCAGCCGCCTGAAGTCTTCGTCAGCAATTTCGAGGGCTGGCTGAAGTTCGTGCAGAAGCGGGAGCCGGGTGCCGCAAAAATCGATCCCACCATCCATGCGCATTGTTTCGGCCGTCCGGCGGGCACCTGGGCGTTCGAGCGCACCATGGAAATCGCGAAAAAGAACAAGGACGTGTGGATCGGTACGCGCGCCGAGGCTGCCGCGCATGTACGCAAGGTGCTCGGGAAATGAAGGAAGTTTCACCCACAAAAAGCAGGACCATAAGCAGGAGGAGACATGTTACGTACACTGATCCTGGGGCTCGCGGGTTTCGCATTTGCAGCAAGCAGCAACGTCTGGGGGCAGGATTTTCCCGGTCGTCCGATACGTCTGGTGGTGGGTTTCGCTGCCGGTGGCACGCCGGATGCGCTGGCGAGGAGCACGGCCACGCAGCTCGAGACCCAGCTTGGCGGAAATTTTGTCGTTGACAACCGCGGCGGCGCGAACGGCATCATTGCGGCGGAGATCGTCGCCAGTGCCGCGGGTGACGGCTACACCATGTTGTGGGCACCACCGGCGCTGATCATCAACGAACTGATCCGCACCAAGCTGCCTTACAACACGCTGAAGAGTTTTGCCCCGGTCACATCGGTCTGCCTGGGTGCCGGCTACCTGCTGACGGTCAATCCTTCGGTACCCGCGCGTTCGGTGAAGGAACTGGTGGCGCTGGCAAAGTCCAAGGACAAGCAGCTCACTTACGGCACACCGGGCATCGGCAACACGCAGCACCTGGTCGGCGAACTGTTCAACCTGCGCGCGGGCACGCAACTGCAGCATGTGCCGTACAAGAGCCTCGCGCCGGCCATCACCGGGTTGCTGAGCGGAGAGATCAACGCGCTGTTCGTGCCGCCGACCGTGGTCAGGGCACACATCGCCGCTGGCCGTCTGCGCGCGCTCGGGTTTACAGGCGAGTCGCGCTGGCGCCACATGCCTGAATTGCCCGCGATCATCGAGACCGTACCCAATTTCAGCGTCAGCGGCGCATGGCATGGCTGGTTCGTGCCGGCGAGTACACCGCGGGCGATCGTCACCCGCATGCACGCGGAGATCCAGAAGGCACTGAAAGTGCCAAAAGTCAGAGATTTCATGATTCTGGGTGGTTACGAGCCGGATGGCAGGTCGCCGGCGGAGTTCCGCAAAATGATCGAGGGCGATTACAAGAAGTACGGTGAGACCGTGCGCATCGCAAACATCAAGGCGCAGTAATCAGGGCGCACCACCAAGACCGGGTGAGTCCACCGCGCACAACTACTTCAAGGATCGAGGAATCATGGATCTGGGCATCAAGGGCCGCAAGGCCATCGTCTGCGCCTCGTCGCGCGGGCTGGGCAAGGCCTGCGCCATGGCGCTGGCGCGGGAGGGCTGCGTGGTGTTCATCAACGGGCTCGACGAAATGCGGCTCGCGCAGGCGGTGGAGGACATCCGCGCCGCCGCCGGCGCGACGGTGACCGCGGTGCGCGCGGACATCAATACCGACGAGGGCCGCGGGAAGCTCGTTGCAGCCTGTCCCGATGCCGATATCCTGGTGAACAACAATGCCGGCCCCAAGCCCGGAAAAATTGAGGACTGGGAACGTGCCGACTGGATGTACGCGCTGGAGGCCAACATGCTGGCGCCGATTTTCCTGATCAAGGCTCTGCTGCCGGGCATGCGTGCCCGCAAGTTCGGCCGTATCGTCAACATCACTTCGGCGATGGTCAAGTCGCCCAGCCCGACGATGGGCCTGTCGACTTCGGCGAGAACGGGTCTTACCGCCCTGTGCAAATCCCTGTCCCGCGACGTGGCAGTGGACAACGTCACCATAAACAACCTGCTGCCTGAACGCATCGACACCGACCGCCAGCGCTTCATGGCGGAAAGGATGATGAAGCTTGAGGGCATAACCTACGAACAGGCGCGCGCGAAAATCGTCGAAACGATCGCCGCGAAACGATTTGGCGCGCCGGAGGAATTCGGCAGTGCCTGCGCCTTTTTCTGCGCCGCACAGTCCGGATTCATCTCAGGGCAGAACCTGCAGCTTGACGGCGGCTCATATCGCGGCCTGATCTGACAGTAACTGCGCTGCCTCAGGCGCTTGCGACCACGTAACCCGAGGGCGTGCCCATCACCGTGGTGCGCTCCATGTGGCGCAGCTGCGTTTCGTCGAAATCACCCAGCGCCTGGTGCATGGTGCAGCGGTTGTCCCACACCAGGATGTCGTGCTCGCGCCACTGGTGGCGGTAGACGAACTCGGGTCGGGTGGCGTGTTTGTTCAGGTAATCGATCAGGGGTTTGCTTTCTTCCTCGGTCATGCCGTCGAAGCGTTTGACCTTCTCGCCCAGGTAGAGCGCCTTGCGCCCGGTCTCCGGATGCACCCGCACCACCGGCTGCGCGATCGGCGGGTTGAGCTTCATCACTTCGGCGCGGCGCGCGGCGCCGGCGTCGTCGACGTTGATTTTCCTGGTGCCCGAGAGGTGGATGCCGTGCAGGTCGGCGATCAGTTTCTTCATGCCTGCGGACAGCGCGTCGTAGGCCATGGTCATGTTGGCGAACAGCGTGTCGCCACCGATCTCCGGCAGGTTGTAGCACTTCAGCAGCGAGCCCAGCGCCGGCGTCGTGGTGTACGACAGGTCGGTGTGCCACTGGCGGCCGGTGTAGCGCGATTCCGAGGGCGTGCCGTCGGGATTGGGGTGGTTGGTGACCAGCAGCAGCTCGGGATAATCGGGATGGCGGTCGCGCGGCAGCGAATCGTGGCGATCGAGTTCGCCGAAGCGGCGGCTGAACTCGATGTGCTGCTCGCGGCTGACGTTCTGGTTGCGCAGCAGCAGGATGCCGTAATCAAGAAAAATGCGGTGAATCTCGCCGAAGGTGCTTTCGCTCATCGGTTTCGAGATGTCGACGTCGCGGATTTCGGCGCCCAGCGCGTTCGACAGGCGGCGCAGTTTCAGTGCCATGTTTCCTCCTCGCAGCGCGTACCGTGCCACAGAATTCTTTTGATGTCATTCCGGCTTGCACCGGGACCCCTGGTCCCGGTGTCCCGGCGATTCTACCGGAGCCCGATGCGGCAGCGGCCATCGCCCGACATTCCCCGTGTTGTGGACTTGCGGTTGGTTCGCCGGGAGCGTTCCACTAGAATGAAACGCATGCATTGCGCATACCTGCGAGGAGAGGTTTGATGAGTGTTGCTGCACAAAAGCTCGACGGCGACGGCATCCCGGTCTGTGACGGGCCCGACGCCGCTCCGCGCAAGCCCAAACTAAAGGCGCCGCCGGGATCAATCGACTGCCACGCCCACATTTTCGGGCCGGTGGCGAAATATCCGTTTTCACCGAAGCGGCTGTTCACTCCTCCTGACGTGACGCTGGTGCAGTACCGCGCGCTGCTCGCGCTGCTCGGCATCGAAAACGCCGTTCTGGTCACGCCCAGCGTCTACGGCATGGACAACGAGCGCCAGCTCGACACACTGAGCGAAATGCAGGGCGCCTGGCGCGGCGTCGCGGTGGTGCCCACCGACGTGCCGGACAAGGAACTGGAGCGTTTGCATCGTGCGGGTTTCCGCGGTGTGCGCGTGAACCTGTTCGCGAAAAGCGGACTGATGCTCGAGGATCTCGAGGCGACCGCTGCGCGCATCGCCGGGCTGAAATGGCATGTGCAGCTGCATGCGGATGCGCGCAACCTGGGCGAACTGGTGCCGCGGTTGCGCAAGCTGCCGGTGGACGTGGTGTTCGACCACATGGGCCATGTGCCGGCGGCAGCCGGCGTCAGCGATCCGGGTTTCCAGGCGATGCTCGGGCTGATGAAGGAGGGACGTTTTTGGGCCAAGCTGTCGGCGCCGTACCGGCTGTCGGAACTGCCCTATCCTTGGCACGACGTGACGCCGTTCGCGCAGGCGCTGATTGCCGCCGCCCCCGACCGCCTGGTGTGGGGCAGCGACTGGCCGCATCCCGCGGTCCCCGGGCACATGCCGGCGAATTTCGTGATGCCGAATGACGGCGACCTGCTCGACATCCTGTCGTTGTGGACAGACGACGCGGCGGTGCAGAAAAAGATACTCGCTGACAATCCGCGCAAACTGTACGACTTCGCGTAACGGTTTCCGGCGGCAGGGGTGCAGCCGTTGCCGCAACAACTTGCAGTACCTACGTGATGAGGAGAACAGACATGAAACTGCCCAAATTGGTGGCATCGTCCCTGCTGCTGGCCTGCGCGCTGGGCGCGCAGGCGCAGGATTACCCGACCAAGCCGATCCGGATGGTGGTGCCGCTGTCGCCCGGTGGCGCCGCGGACCTGCTGGCACGACTGGTCAGCAACGACCTCACGGACCGGCTGGGCAAGCCGGTGGTGGTCGAGAACCGTGTTGGCGGGGGCGGCCACATCGGTTCGGATTTCGTCGCCAAGTCGCCACCCGACGGCTACACGCTGCTGACCGCGGGCATCCCGCAGGCCATCGGCATGAGCCTGTACAAGAACCTGCCCTATGACATGGGCAAGGATCTCATCGCGGTGATTCAGGGCGCAACCTTTCCCAGCATCATCGTCGTGCATCCGTCTCTGCCGGTGAAAAACATAAAGGAACTGATCGCGCTGGCGAAAGCCCGGCCCGGGGCCCTGAATTTCGGCGCCAACACCGGTTCCCCCAACCACCTGGCGATCGAACTGCTGAACGTGGCGCACAAGGTGAAGATGGTGCATATCCCGTACAAGGGGGCAGGCCCGGTGGTGACTGATGTAATAGCCGGACACATCGAACTCGCTTCGCTGGGCTTTCCGCCGGCGTTGCCGATGGTCAAGGCGGGGCGGATGCGCGCGATCGCGGTGACTGGCACCAGGCGTTCCACGCAGCTGCCCGATGTGCCGACCGTTGCCGAGTCGGGAGTTCCCGGCTACAGCGTGAATTCCTGGTATGGCGTCTTTGCGCCGGCGGGCACGCCGGCGGCGATCGTCAACAAGCTCAATGCGGCGATTGCCGCGGGCCTGAAATCACCGGCGGTGACCCAGCGGCTGGTCGGACTTGGCGCGGACGTGGCGCCGACGTCGCCGGAGGAATTCGGCAGGATCGTGCGCGACGAAATCCGGAAATGGGCCAAGGTGGTCAAGGCCTCAGGCGCCAAGGCGCGATAACGCAGGACCGGTTGCGACATGGCTGACATGAAACTTACCGGCAAGATCGACCCCGCGCGCATTGTGATGCGCGACATTCCGCGTCCCGGCCAGGCTGTGATCGATGCCTTTCTGGCTCTGACCGACCTTGCCGGCACGGTGTCGGACGCGATGGATGAACTGGGCATACACGGCGCGATTCCGGCGGCGAAGCTGCAGCCGATGCTGCCTGGCGCGCGCATGGTCGGACCGGTGATGACAGTGCGCAACATCATGCAGTCGGTGCCGCCCACGCTGGGCGCGATGCAGCGCCAGTCGAAGCAGGCCGACATCGAGGCGCATAACCTGGCGCAACCCGGCGACGTGCTGGTGATCGAGGGCGTCGAGCACATTTCCAGCCTCGGCGGCAATTCGGCCAACATCGGCAAACGCCAGGGCGAGGCCGGCGCCATTGTCGATGGCGCGACGCGCGACATCGCCACCGCGCGCGGCATAGGCTATCCGATCTGGGCGCGCGGGGTGAGCCTGATGACCGGGAAGTGGCGGGTGGAGACTGTCGCCATCAACGGCGCGGTGCAGATCTGCGGCGTGCCGGTCAATGCCGGCGACCTCGCCGTGGCTGACGACAACGGCGTGTGTTTCATTCCGCGCGCGCGCATCGGCGAAGTGCTGGCGCGGGCGCAGGCGCTGTCGGCGGGCGAGGAGGAGCGCAACCGCGACGTCGCCGCCGGCATGAGCGTGGTCGACATCGCCAACAAGGCCTATTTCAGGAAAATCGGCGGCTGAGCGCGCATCGTGCGCGGGACGCTGTGTAACAATACAGGCCACCCGGACACACGGAGTTGCCGTGCGCATATTGTTGGTCGAAGACGATGTGATGCTCGCTGATACGGTGACGCGGGCGCTGACGCAGTCGGCGCACGCGGTGGATTGCGCTCGCACCGGCAACGAAGCCGACCGCGCGCTGGCCACCGAATCGTACGACCTCGTGCTGCTCGACGTCGGCCTGCCGCAGATCGACGGCTTCGAGGTGCTGCGCCGGCTGCGTGCGCGGCGCTCGACGGTGCCGGTGCTGATGCTGACGGTCAACGGCGCGCTGGAAGACCTGGTAACCGGGCTCGACCTCGGTGCCGACGATTACCTGACCAAGCCGTTCCGCCTGTCCGAGCTGGAGGCGCGGGTGCGCGCGCTGATCCGCCGCGCCCATGCCAGTGCCAGCTCCGAACTGGTCAATGGCCGTCTGCGGCTGGACATGGCCGGTCGCCGGCTCTACCTCGACGGCCAGCCGGTGGAACTCTCGGTACGCGAGCTGGCGGTGATCGAGTTACTGATGCTGCGCGAAGGCAAGGTCGTCACCAAGCAGCAGATCACCGACCACCTCTACGGCTGGGAGGACGTATCCTCCAGCAATGCCGTCGAAGTTTTCATCCATCGCCTGCGGCGCAAGCTCGAGGATTCCGGGATGACCATCACCACCGTGCGCGGCATGGGATACCTGATCGAGAAGGCGCATGGCGCCGGCGCCGAATAAGCGCCCGCTGCTGCGCACCCAGCTGCTGACCTGGCTGCTGGCGCCGCTGATCCTGCTGCTGACCGCTGACACCTTCGTCAGTTACTGGGTGGCACTGAATTTTTCGCAGCGCGCTCACGACCGCGTGCTGGTCGGGGTGGCGCGCGAGGTAGCGCTGCATTTGCGCAGCGGCAACGGCGGCCTCGTGCTCGACATGCCGCCGGAGGCGCGGCGGGTGTTGCTGACTGATCCGGTCGACCGCATCCATTTCGAGGTGACTTCCGCCGGCGGCCGTCGCATCGACGGCGTGGCAATTGCCGAGGCCAATGGCGATACGTCGAAGCGTCGCCGCGCCGAGGCGTTCTACGACGGCGAGATGGCCGGCGCGCCGGTGCGCATTGTCGAGCTGCGTGTGGATCCAGACACCGCATCGGGTCGTGCCGGTGCCGTGGTGCGCGTGGCCGAGACCAAAACCAAGCGCAACGAGCTGGCGCGCGAAATCCTGCTCTCGGTGGTGCTGCCGCAGCTGCTGCTGATCCTGATCGCCGGCGTGGTGGTGTGGGTCGGCGTGGTACACGGGCTCGCACCACTGGAACGGCTGCGCCAGGCGGTGGCTGCGCGCTCGGGGCGTGACCGCAGTCCGGTCGCCGTCGACAGCGTGCCAGGCGAAGTGAGCCCGCTGCTCGAGTCGATCAACGAACTGCTGGCCCGACTCGATAAAGTGCTTACGCTGCAGAGCCGTTTCGTGTCGGATGCCGCGCACCAGCTGAAGACACCGATGGCGGCGCTCAACACGCAGCTCGAGCTGGTGCTGCGCGAAACCGATCCGCAGCGCATGCGCGAGGCGCTGCAGCAGATCCAGCCGCGCTTCGAGCGGATGTCGCGTCTGGTGTCGCAGCTGTTGTCCCTGGCACGCAACGAGCCCGACGCGGTGAGCGCGGTGACCCTGTCACCCCTTGATCTCAATGCGCTGGCGCTCGATGTTGCCACCGGCTGGGTGCCGGAGGCACGCCGCCGTCAGGTCGATCTCGGTTTCGAGGATGCCGGCGTGCCGGTGCAGGTGCGCGGTGACCCGGTGCGCCTGCGCGAACTGCTCGACAATCTGCTCGACAACGCGGTGCGTTACAGCCGCGCCGGCGGGCGGATTACCGTGCGCGTCTGCGCGCAGCCGCCGACCGTGGAGGTCAACGACGACGGTCCGAGCATTCCGCCGCAGGAGCGGCAGCGGGTGTTCGAACGTTTCCACCGGCTGCTGGGGAGCACCCGGGACGGCAGCGGGCTGGGACTGGCGATCGCCCAGGAAATCGCCCGCCTGCATCACGGCGAAATCACCCTGCGAGAAGATGCCAGCGACGGCATCGGCAACACCTTCAGCGTCGTGCTGCCCCCGGCGGCGCAGGCCTGAGCTTCTGTAAGCTTCCGTTCATTTTTTCGTAATCCTGTGTTCACTCCTGCTGAGGGGTGACGTAAGCCCGCGTCCGTATTCTGCGGCGATTAGACCGCCGTTCGCGGCTAGACGCGAGCGCAGACCTGACAGGAGGATTACGGATGGAAATGCTGACCAGCTCTGTTTTCTGGGTGACGCTTGGCCAGATCATGATGATCAACATCGTGCTGAGCGGCGACAACGCAGTGGTGATCGCGATGGCCAGCCGTTCATTGCCGCCGCGCCAGCAGAGACAAGCGATCCTGTTCGGCAGTTTCGGCGCGATCTTCCTGCGTATCGTGCTGACGTTTTTCGCGGTGATGCTGCTGGGATTGCCTTACCTCAAGCTGATAGGCGCGCTGTTGCTCGGCTACATCGGCATCAAGATGCTGATCCCCGAAGAGGCGGAAGACGAGATCGACGGCCATGCCCACATGTGGCAGGCGATCAAGACCATCATCATCGCCGACTTCATCATGAGCCTGGACAACGTGCTCGGCGTCGCCGCGGCGGCCAAGGGCAATTTCGTGCTGCTGATCATCGGCCTGGCGATCAGCATCCCGCTGATCATCTATGGCAGCACCTTCATCCTCAAGCTGATGAACCGTTTTCCGATCATCATCACGCTGGGCGGCGCGGTGTTGGGCTGGGTGGCGGGCGAGATGATGGTCACCGATCCGGTGCTGAGCGGCTGGGTCGAAAGTCACGCGCCGCTGCTGCATTCGGTCGCGCCGGCGCTGGGCGCGTTGCTGGTAGTTGCAATCGGCAAATCGATTGCGCTGTCCAAGGTCGAGAAAATCAGCCATCTGCCTGCGGGTCAGGTGGTGTTGCCCGAGGACGAGGAACCGGCACCTCCCGGATACCGCTGGGTACATCGCACCTGGCGCCGTTTGCCGGACGGCACACGCGACTACGCCGCCTATTACGGCAAGCTGGCTTTCCGCTACCTGAAACCGATCGGCTCACGGCTGCGCCTGCCGCGCCGCAAATAGTTTTCTGACCTGAGAGTGCGCCGGGCCTCCCGGGCCGGCGCGCAATTCCGCGGGGGCAACGGAGACCATTTCCGTGGTCCCCGTTTTTTTGGGCGGCGATCCGGCGCGCAGGAAGCGCCAAAACCGTTTATCCTGCGCCTTCCGTTCATTTCCGCACAGGAATTGCCCCATGTACCCGAATACGCTGCTCTACATCAACGGCCAGTGGTGCGCCGCCGCTTCCGGCCGTACGCTGCCCGTGGTCAACCCTGCCAATCACCAGCAGATTGGCACCGTCGCCTATGCCGAAAAAGCCGACCTGGACCGCGCGCTGGAGGCCGCGGAAGCCGGCTTCAAGGTGTGGCGCAAGGTGTCGGCGTACGAACGCAGCAAGATCATGCGCAAGGCGGCGGAGATTTTCCGCGAGCGCGCCGACATGGTGGCGAGCTGCATGACTTTCGAGCAGGGCAAGCCGGTGGGCGAAGCGAAACTCGAAGTTCTGGCGGGTGCGGACCTGATCGAATGGTTCGCTGAAGAAGGCCGCCGCGCCTATGGCCGCGTGATCCCGGCGCGCGCCGAGGGTGTCTACCAGCTGGTGGTGAAGGAGCCGGTGGGCCCGGTCGCCGCCTTCACGCCGTGGAATTTCCCGATCAACCAGGCGGTGCGCAAGCTGTCGGCGGCGCTGTCCACAGGCTGCTCCATCATATTGAAGGCGCCGGAGGAAACCCCGGCCTCTCCCGCGGAACTGGTGCGCGCCTTCGCCGATGCCGGCGTGCCGGCGGGCGTGATCAACCTAGTCTACGGCAGCCCGGCGGAGATTTCCAGCTACCTGATCCCGCATCCGGTGATCCGCAAGATGACTTTCACCGGCTCGACGCCGGTGGGCAAGCAGCTCGCCGCGCTCGCCGGGCAGCATATGAAACGCGCGACCATGGAGCTCGGCGGCCACGCGCCGGTGATCATTTTCGACGATGCCGACGTCGAACTCGCCGCGAAAACCATGACCTTCATGAAGTACCGCAATGCCGGCCAGGTCTGCGTGTCGCCGACGCGTTTCCTGGTGCAGGAAGGCATTTACAAGCAGTTCGTCGAAAAATTCACCGAAGGTGCGAAGGCGATCAAGGTCGGCGACGGCTTCGACAAGGATACGAAGATGGCAACTCTCGCCAACCCGCGGCGGCAGGCGGCGATGGTGGCCAACGTCGAGGATGCCAAAAAACACGGTGGCAAGGTGCAGACCGGCGGTTATCCGATCGGCGAAAAGGGCAATTTCTTCGAGCCGACGGTGGTCACCGAGCTCGGCACCGATGCGATGGCGATGAATACCGAGCCCTTCGGCCCGCTGGCGATCATCAATCCCTTCAAGACCTTCGACGACGCGGTCAATGAAGCCAACCGCCTGCCGTACGGGCTCGCGGCCTACGCATGGACCAAGTCGGCAAAAACCGCAACGGCGATCGCCGCGCAGGTCGAGACCGGGATGATGACCATCAACCACCTGGGTTTTGCGCTGCCTGAAGTGCCCTTCGGCGGCGTCAAGGATTCGGGTTACGGATCGGAGGGCGGCAGCGAAGCCATCGAGCCGTACCTGGTCTCGAAGTTCATCACCCAGGCGGGGCTGTAACCCGCCGTTTCAGGCGTAACCGCGGCGACGCCGTTCGGCGGCCGCCATCTGGCGCAGGCACATTGCGATGGCCGGCGTATTGATGGCGACGTGATAAGGCAGGTGGATGCGGCTGGCTATCCACGCGCGCCGGAGTGCGGGATCCTCACCCGGTTCGATCTGCAGGGGTAAAGCAAGTTGCTGCATGACGGCAACCTCCTCTGGGGCCGGCTGGCGTCATGCCTGCCGGGCATGCAATCATTATCGACAGCAGTTGCCGCTTCCTTGAACGGAAAAAGGGGCGGTATGCCCCGTAATTCAGCAAATTGCCGCCGGGTCATGCGGGCTGCCGGAATGGATAAGGGCGCGACACTGTCGCGCCCTTGGGACACTCCGGAACCCCGGTCGGGACAACCTCCCGAACTGCGGTGGGGAGGTGGTCGCCGCCCGCCCGCATCAGGCACACCCGGCGGTGGGGCGCGCACAACAGCGGACATCGGTGGCCGCAACCGGATCGACTTGGCCCTGGTTCGCGAGACTGGCCCGATCCGGAGTTGCCGGAGTTGATTCCATTTACGGCAGGAAAAGCGCGGGGTTTAGTGGTAGAGCAAGCGCGATGGATGCATACCATTCATGGTTGACCAGCACCCTCAAACTCGAAATACTCGCAACTTGCCTTCCCCGCATCCATCGCCGGGGCTGCTGGAGGATCAGATGTTCCTAAAACGTATAAAAATCAATGACTTACGTTCAATCGACGAGATTGAGATTGATTTTTCCGATGCGCGTGGCAATACGCGGGGGCGCACGGTTCTTTTGGGTGAAAACGGCTGCGGCAAAAGCACGGCTCTACGGGCAATTGCCCTGCTACTGGCCGGTGGTGATGCGTTGGCCGAATTACTCAAGGAGCCGGAGCGCTGGGTCAGAAACAAGCACAAGCAGGCCAGAATAGAGGCAACGCTTTCAACCAAGAGCGGTGCAGAGCGGGAAGTTTCCCTAGTGTTACGGCCAGAATGGAACTTACGGGAGACACTTAAGCACAACGAGCGGGGGCTTTCCGCGCTTGATGACGCACTGAAGCATTCGCGCCGCAGTTACTTCATCATGGGTTATGGGGTAACTCGTCGCCCGGCGCTTGGAGCAAAAGAGTTTTCAAATGTTGCGGAGCGTGGCGGCCATTCCAGTTCCCGTGCGCGGGCACTGGCAACAATGTTTACGCCGGACGCAACGCTGGTTTCGTTCGAGCAGTGGGCGATGGATCTTGACTACACGGGCGGCAAAGCAGCATCTGCCACGTTGAAGCAGGCCATGGCCAAGCTGTTGCCCGGAATGAAATTTGATCGGATTGACCGCAAGCGACGCGAACTGCTGTTCCGCACAGTTGACGGTGTTATCCCGTTCCAGCAACTGTCCGACGGATACCAGAATGTCGCCAACTGGTGTGGTGACATGCTGTACCGTATTACCACCACGTTTGAGGACTACAAGTCGCCACTGAAAACGCGAGGCCTGTTGCTGATTGATGAGCTTGATCTGCATTTGCACCCGGTGTGGCAGCGGCGGCTTATGGAGTTTCTACGCTCGGCGTTACCTCAAATGCAAATTGTGGCGACTTCGCATTCACCCATGATCGCCCAACAACTGAGGGAGGGCGAGCTGTACGTCGTCGAACGTCCGGGGCCGCGCAAGGGAGCAGTCATTCGAGCGGTGTCTGGCGACCCCAGTCAGCTCACATTACCTCAACTGATGTCACCGATGTTTGGGATTGATTCGATGGAGTCGGTACGAGTACAGAATTTGCGCAAGCAGGCCCGCGCTGGTTCCGTCACACCCGAAGTGCGCCAGGAGCTTGCGGAATTGACGCGTATAGAAGCGTTGCCACCCGCGATGCAGAAACAAGTTAAGGCGGTTGAAGAGATGACATTGGCGCTGTCAATGGCGACTGGCATTGAGCGCCCTCGGCTGGACCCCGAGAAACTCAAGGCGCGGATCCGGCAGAAGATCAAGTTACAGAACAGCTGAGCGGATTCCCGGCGATGATCCGGCTGAAACGAGATCGTGCGGCAATTCCTGCGAAGTACAGGGGCGCGAAATTCCTCGACCTGATGACTAGGCTACTAGATGGTTATTACGAATTCGACCACGAAGTGCCGTTCAACAGGGAGAAGTCCCGTTTCCAGCAGTGGAAACAGGCAAAGCTGACGTTGATTGCGGAATCCCATGGAAAATGTGCCTACTGCGAGTCGCCGACCAGCATTGTGGCGCACGGTGACGTCGAGCATTTCCGGCCCAAGGATATCTATTGGTGGCTGGCATTCAGCTACGACAACTACACATATTCCTGCCAGTTGTGTAACCAGAAGTTCAAAGGGGCGAATTTTCCCGTAGCAGGTACGACCGTCAAAACGCCGGTCAAGCTGCCTTCACTTCGGCCGTCCGACAGCAAAGTTGCGGAACTGGCGGCGAAGCTGTGCCCCGATCCCGCTCAAGACAACGATGCGAAATTGTTGGCTTATTTCAAAAGTGAAAAAGCGCATTTGCCCCATCCGTACCTTGATGATCCGGAGGCACTTTTTGCTTGGGAGGCTGATGACATCAACCGCGAAATTCATTTGATCAGTCAAGGTTCGGGAGTCGCTGCCCGGCGTGCCCTGAAGGCGGCGGAGGAATTTTTGGGGCTCAATCGAGAGGAGTTGCGCCGGGCAAGATATGTTCAATACAGGTTGATTGAGGGTTTTGTTTTCACCTTGCAAGAATCTTCGCAGGCGAACATACGGGATCGGGCGAAAGGCATGCTGCGGGAAGCGGTATTGCCAGGACAGCCCTATGCCGGCATGTCGCGTTATTTTCTGCGGCAGTGGAACATCTTGGAATGATTCGCCGACGTTTGACAAGTGAATATCGATGGTGCCTGCAGCTGAGCTAAGTACAGTGCCTACGCCGCAAATTATTTCCAGCGGCAAGGGCTGCGGCGCCGAGGTCACCGGCGTCGACCTCGTCGCACTGGATGCCGCCACCGTGGATGCGCTGAAACAGGCGTTGCTGGAACACCTGGTTGTGTTCGTGCGCGGCCAGCCGATTTCCGATCCGCAGCTGATCGCGCTCGGCAAATCGCTGGGCCGCCTGGAACCGCCGGGCATGAGCATCATCGGCAAACCCTACCTCGACGACTATCCGGACATCCTGGTGATTTCAAACCTGACAGATAACGGGCAGCCGCTGGGCAACCTCGGTGCCGGCGAGGCGATCTGGCACACCGACATGTCGTATCGCGCCAAGCCCTGCACCTATGCGGTCCTGCACGCGCTGGAGGTGCCGCCGTCAGGCGGCAATACGTATTTCGCCAACCAGTATCTGGCTTATGAAACGCTGCCCGCGGAACTGAAGAAAAAGCTGGACGGCAAAATGCTGATCCACGACGAGACCTACAACAGCGGGGGACAGTTGCGCAAAGGGTTTCAGGAAGTGACCGATCCGCGTGAGGCGCCGGGCGCGCAGCACAGGATTTTCCGCACTCATCCGCTGACCGGTCGCAAGGCGCTGTACCTCGGCCGCCGCCGCAACGCCTACATCATCGGATTGCCGCTCGAGGAAAGCGAGCAGCTGCTCGACTGGCTGTGGGCGCATGCCTCACAGCCGCAGTTTGTCTGGGGCCATGAGTGGCAGCAGGGCGATACGCTGATCTGGGACAACCGCTGCGTGATCCACCGCCGCGATGCCTTCGACAGCAACGCGCGCCGTATGATGCACCGGGTGCAGATCAGCGGTGAGCGACCGCGCTAGAAAAGTATCTTTTAAAACAAATAGTTGTCGACGTAACGGTCTACGACTGCCCGGTGTCAGGCCGCGGCGGCGATGGTCAGCCCGACCACGTTGTTGTCCATGATGGCCTTGGCGACCAGCCCCGAGGCCTTGGCATCCTCGATGAAAGCGGCAAGATATTTCGCGGCGTTGGGCCGGCCCCTGGGTACGCCGGCGGCCTGCTGCACGGCGGTGAAACGGCCTTCGACGATGCGCGAACCGGGCAGTTTCGCCTGGTCCGACATCAGCCGCGGCTTGAGTCCGGCGAGCGCGTCGAATTTTTCATCGGCGAAGCGCTGGAAGCACAGGTCGCCGCCCTTGTCCTTGACGAGTTCTGCGTTCTTGATGGTGCGCGACAGGTAGAGTTCGTAAGCGGCTTTTTCGGGGACGATGATGCGCACACCCTTGCGGTCGATTTCGTCGGCGTGTTTCAGCGCCGAGCCGGGCTGCACCAGGTAGGTGGAATCGATTTCTACATAGGCCGCGGTGAAATCGATCTCGTTGGCGCGGGCCGGTTCGGCGCCGAGGAAACCGACGTCCCAAACATTTTTGGCGGCGGCGTCGGCCAGCGCGCCGGGATTCGGCAGCGGCACCATTGCGACGGGTAATCCAAGCCTGCGACCGAGTTCGGTGCCGAGGTCATGCGCCACGCCCAGCGGTTTGCCGCTGGCAGAGTCGGTACGCGTGAGCAGGAAGTTGCTCATGTTGAGGCCTATGCGCAGGGTGCCGGTGGGCGCGAATTCGGAACGGAGGGCGGCGGTGACTTCGGTCATGATCGGATTCCGTGGTTCGGGTTGCGGAACGCAGGATTAGACACTGAACCGCGTGCCGCTGTCATCCGTGGCCAGTATCATAATCATCGCAATATGGAATCCGTCGCAAACCGGCGTTTCATCGCCCATCTCGACATGGATGCGTTCTACGCGTCCGTGGAACTGCTGCGTTACCCGCAGTTGCGCGGCAAGGCGGTGGTGGTCGGCGGGCGGCGCCGCGCGCAGGATGAAGCGGAACCTGGAACTTTTCCGACGCTGCGCGGTTATGCCGGGCGCGGCGTGGTCACGACCTCCACTTATGAGGCGCGCGCGCTCGGCGTGTTCTCCGGCATGGGCCTGATGAAATCGGCAAAACTCGCGCCCGACGCCATCCTGCTGCCGGCGGACTTCGACGCCTACCGGCGTCATTCAAGAATGTTCAAGGAGGCGGTGCGAGCGATCGCGCCGCAGGTCGAGGACCGCGGCATCGACGAAATCTACATCGACCTCACCGATCTGGTGGCGGCGAGCGCCGCCGACGGCGCACCCGACCCGTGGGCGCGGGCGCGCGCGGTCGCCACCGACATCCAGCGCGCGGTCCGCGAGGCGACGAAGCTGTCGTGCTCGATCGGCATTACCCGCAACAAGCTGCTGTCGAAGATCGCTTCGGAGCTGAACAAGCCCGCGGGCATCAGCGTGATCCGCGAAGATGACATCCGCAAGCTGGTGTGGCCGCTGGCGGTGCGCAAGATCAACGGCATCGGGCCGAAGGCCAACTCCAAGCTGGAGGAGCTGGGCATACACACGGTCGGCGAACTGGCGCAGGCCGATCCGGCGTTCCTGGTCGAACATTTCGGCAACAGCTTCGGCACCTGGATGCATGCCGCGGCACATGGCCGCGACGATCGTCCGGTGGTGACGTACAGCGAGCCCAAGTCGATCAGCCGCGAAACCACCTTCGAGGACGACCTGCACGCGGTGCGGGACAAGGCACGGCTGAGCGGGATTTTCACCGCGCTGTGCGAACGCGTCGCCGGAGACCTGCAGCGCAAGGGTTATGCCGGGAAAACCATAGGCCTGAAAATCCGCTTCGACAATTTCCACACCGTGACCCGTGATCTGACCCTCGATGCGCCGACGCAGGACGCAAAAGCGATCCGCCGCGCCGCCGGCGAGTGCCTGAAGCGGGTGCCGCTCGACCGGCGCATCCGCCTGCTGGGGGTGCGGGTGGGGGCATTGCACAGGGCGGACGTCGACAATGCGGACGCGTTGGCCCAACTCCGGCTGCCCAGCTAGTATCATCGATAAAGGAGGACCCCATCATGGTCACACTCGAATTCCACGATCCGTCTGGCGCACTTGAAGTCACCCA
>JBFWOE010000046.1:0-19528 GCA_050250695.1 Burkholderiales bacterium | reverse complement strand
GCGTGTGCGGCCATGAAACCGGCGAGCAGCATCGCGTGGTCGCGTTCATACAACAGGTCGCTGCCGATGATCAGGTCGAAACGGCCGAGCTGCGGAGTAGGCCCCAGCCACGGCGCTTTGAAAAAAGTGATCGGCGGCAGCCCGTTGATGTCCGTGTTGTGGCGCAGGAATTCCCCGGCCAGCGGATGGTGGTCGCAGGCGGTGATGTCGGCGCCGCGCCGCGCGAGCACCAGGCTGGCGAGGCCGATGCCGCAGCCGAGTTCGAGGATGTGTCTGCCTGCAAACGGGAAGCGGCTCATTTCCTCGGCGAGTGCCAGGCCCGCGGGCCACACCACGCCGAACAGCGGCCATGACGCGGGTGACACGCCGGCGCGTTCGGCGCTGCCGTCGGGGTCGGAATACTGCTGGCGATTGAGCAGAGCGCGGATGTGATAATCGCTGCCGCCGACGCGGTGAATGACGGTCTCGACTTCGTAACCAGGCACAGTGCGCTCTCGGTGAAGTCGGGGCCGCCGGGATTGGCAGCGAGGACGGCGGCGATGAGCCGCGTGCGCGCAGTTTACGCGCTTCGCCCGCCGGCCATGGAGGGCTGTCTATACTGGTTTATATAAGTATTTGTTTTTATTGATATTTTAATGAGGTGATGTATGGCTGTGCAAAGATTGCATGTCGCCGCGCGTTACAGCGAGGCGGCGATCTTCAACGGTGTGGTGTATCTCGCGGGCATGGTGCCGGAGTGCGAAGCGACCGACATCCGCAGCCAGACCGCGGACGTGCTGGCGCAGGTCGACCAGCGGCTTGCCGAAGCGGGCAGCAGCAAATCACTGATGCTGCGCGCGCAGATTTATCTCGCGGACATCAAGGACATCGCGGCGATGAACGAAGTATGGGATGCCTGGGTGGTGCCCGGCACCGCGCCGCCGCGCGCCACGGTTCAGGCGGCATTGTCCAATCCGGACTGGCGCATCGAAATCGTGGTGACCGCGGCGCAGGCGTAACCGTTCAGCGTTTACGGGTAAGCTGGAAAAAACCCAGGGCCACCGCGCGGCCGTTGAGCAGCACTTCGACACGGTGCCTGCCCGGATGATGGCGGCGCGTGGTCAGGTCCGCCAGCGACAGGTTTTTTTCGAAATGTTGTGACGCGCGAGCGGCGAGTTCGACGGTTTTGAGCTTGAACACTTTCGGCACAGATTTGCCACCGGACTTGACGTAAAACACCCGCAGGTCGGCGAGTACGCGCTGTGCGCGCGCCCTGGTGCTGGCGAGGTCGAAACTGATGTGTACCTTGCCGCCGATGCGTGTGCGTGCCGGAGTGACTTTCGCCCTGCGCACCGCGACCTCGGCTTTTGCGCCGAAACCTGATACCGCCAGCGCACCGGCGTCACCGCGCTTGATCGCCGAGCGCAGCGCGTGGCGCACGATCCAGGCTCGTTCCGGCGTGGCATTTTTGGACCAGCGTTTTGCGACGGCGACGAGCAGGCCGGGGTGATCCTTGCCGATGTCATTGAGGTGGTTGGCAACCGAGCGGCGCACGTACTGCGAGGGATCGTCTTTCAGCAGCTCCAGCAGTTCCAGCGCCGGCCGCGGGTCGCGCTGCAGCGCGCGCAGCCGCGGCGCCCACGGCAGGCGCGGCCGCGTGCCTTCGGACACCAGGCGCCGCACATGCTCGCTGGGGTCACGTGCCCAGGTCCGCAGCTGCGCGAGCGTGCGTTGCGGATGTTTTTCGATGAACGGGCGGATGCTGAATTCGGCGGTGAAGCGCTGCGTCAGCGCATGTTGCGCGCGCATCGCTTCCCCGAAATGATCAATGGCGTACTCGGCGACGTAGACGGTGTGCGGCATGAACAGGAAGGAGGCCAGCGGGCCGCTGCCGTCATGAGGGGCATCCAGCGAGGCGAGCAGGATATCCAGTGCGGCGGGCACATCCTGCGGCAGGTGGGTGCGCAGGGCGCGGGCGATGTGGCGGCCGCGCGGCATCAGTTCCAGCGCCTCGTAACCCGCCAGCGCGTCGCGCAGGAAAGCCTGTCGCGGGAATGCCGGATGCACCTGCGCGATCATCGCGGCGATGCGCGCCGGGATTTCCGGGCCGTAGCGGTTTTTCAGCGGCTCGGCCACGACGCGGATCAGGCTTCGCGGACGCGCAGCTCGTTGTACTTCATGCCGTGCCACTGCGGCAGCGCTGCGAGGAACTCGTGGTGCGCTCCGACGATCCACACGTACTGTTCGTCCTCGTGCGCAGCGCGCAGACGGTGGGCGGCGACATGCAGCCGGTATGCCGCGAACAGGTCGACCAGACCGCCGAAAAACAAAACCGCGGCGACGATCACCGATGCGGTGAAATAAACCGCCGCCGACGCGATCAGCGCGGTTGCGCCGAGCAGGACCACGAACTTGGGAAGGCGGTTGCGGATGGCGGTGCAGGTGCCGCACACCGGCGGCTTGACGACCCCGCTGCCGGCCGCGGGTTTGCCGCCATCATCGACGGCCGCGTTGCACCAGATGCAGCGCTGCGGGAAGCGGTGATTGTGGCGTTCGACCACCAGGTATTTTTCGCTGCGATAAACGCCGGTTGTGGTGGATGGCATCATTGGTCCTGGCTGAAAACGAATCCCGTAATTGCACCATTGCGCCGGTGAAATGGGCTGATCTGCGTCAAGGATCGTTCAGTTGAACGCCGACAGTCCGGTCTGCGAACGACCCAGCACCAATGCGTGGATGTCGTGGGTGCCTTCGAGCGTGTTGACGGTTTCCAGGTTGAGCATGTGGCGGATCACCGGGAATTCGTCGGAGATGCCGTTGCCGCCGAGCATGTCGCGTGCGGCGCGGGCGATCTCCAGCGCCTTGCCGGTTGAGTTGCGCTTGAGCAGCGACACCATCTCCGGCGTCGCCAGCCCCTGTTCGCGCAGGCGGCTGACGTGCAGGCAGGCGAGCAGGCCGAGCGCGATTTCGGATTGCATGTCGGCGAGTTTTTTCTGGATCAGCTGGTTGGCGGCAAGCGGCCTGCCGAATTGTTTGCGGTCCATGGTGTATTGCCGTGCGGTGTGCCAGCAGGCCTCGGCGGCGCCGAGCGCGCCCCAGCAGATCACGAAACGGGCGTTGTTGAGGCAGCCGAAAGGGCCCTTCAGGCCGGAGACATTGGGCAGCAGGTTTTCTTCCGGCACGAACACGTTGTCCATGACGATTTCACCGGTGGGCGAGGCGCGCACCGAGAACTTGCCCTCGATCCTGCGCGTGGCGAGGCCCTCCATGCCGCGTTCGAGGATGAAGCCGCGGATCACGCCGCCGTCATCCTTGGCCCACACCACCATGATGTCGGCGATGGGCGCGTGGGTGATCCACAGTTTCGTGCCTGAGAGCCGGTAACCGCCGGGCGCACTGCGCGCGCGGGTGAGCATGCTGCCGGGATCGGAACCGTGGTCGGGTTCGGTCAGGCCGAAACAGCCGAGCAGTTCGCCGGTGGCCATCTGCGGCAGAAACCTTTTCCTCTGTTCCTCACTGCCGTAGGCGTAGATTGGCGTCATCGCCAGGCCGCCCTGCACGCCGACGGCCGAGCGGAAGGCGGTGTCAACGCGTTCGAGTTCGCGCATGATCAGGCCATAGGCGACGTAGCCAATGCCGGCACAGCCGTAACCTTCGAGCGGTGCACCGAGAAAACCCAGCGCACCCATCTCGCGCATCACTTCGCGGTCGAAAGTCTCGTTGCGGTTCCAGTCGCGGATGCGCGGCGCCAGTTTTTCCTGCGCGTACTGGCGCGCGGTGTCGCGGATCATCCGCTCCTCGTCGGTCAGCTGCGCTTCGATCAGCAGCGGATCGTCCCACTGGAAATGGCCGCCGGTGAGCGTGACGGAACTGCGATCTGCGGACATTGCGGCGTTCGGGGAAATTCAGCGCGTGGCGCGGTCAAGGAAAAGTTTTACGCTGCGCACCAGGTCGGCTTCCCTGCCGCGGAAAAAATGCTCCGCACCGGCGACGCTGATCTGTGCCGAGCCGCGGATGGTGCGGATGGCGGCGGCGCGACTTGCGGCGTTGTCGAGCACCGCAGGCAGGTCTTTTTCACCATGCAGATCCAGCACCGGGGCCTTGAAGGTTTCAGGCCGGGTGAATTCGCCGGAAATGCCGATGGCGACGAAGGCGGCTATCTCCGGCCGGTCGGCGCCGTTGAGGAAAACGTTGGTCATGCGCGCGCCCAGGCTGTGCGCAACTATGGCGATTTTATTGTGGCCCTTGCCGCGCAGGTATTGCGCCGCCGCCGCGAGGCGTTCTGCGGCTTCCGGAAACAGCGGCGGGTAATCGCTGCCGCGCGCATCTGACGCGAGCACCGGCATCTGCACCGACAGCGTGGCGTAGCCCTGTTCGGAGAGCTGGCTGCGCAGCACGTTGATCAGTTCCCAGTCCGGATGCAGGCCGAGGCCGTGCACGACGATGACGCCGGCCTGCGCCTTGGCGTTGGGGGCGTAAATGCCGAGGAACTTGCGGCCGCCGGATGTGGCCAGCTGCACCGGGTCGCCGACCAGGATCGCGGGGGTGATTTCAGCGGCCCAGCGCTGTTCGCGCGCGTAATCGGCCTGGGCCAGGGCGGCGAGGCTGGACAATGCGAGCAGCAGCGCAACGAATACGCGCATCAGCGGCCCTTGAATTCGGGTCTGGATTTTTCGAGGAAGGCCTTGACGCCGGTGCGGTAGTCGTCGGTGTCAAAGCAGGCAAAGCCGACTTCCCATTCCTCGGGCGGGATGTCGGCGCGCACGGTCAGGCGCTCGATGAACTGCTTGTGCCAGCGCGCGACCAGCGGAGCGCCGTCGGCGATGCGCCGCGCCAGTGCGTAGGCTTCGGTTTCGACCTGGTCGTCGGCCACCACGCGGTTGACCAGCCGCTTGCGATAGGCCTCTGCGGCGTCGAACACGCGGCCTTCGAGCAGGATTTCCAGCGTCACCGCGCGTCCGACCAGTGCCAGCAGTCCGGCGAGTTCGCCGTAGGCCATGGTCAGTCCCAGCTTGTTGATGGGCACGCCGAAGCGGCTGGAAGTGCCGCAGATGCGCATGTCGCACATCGCGGCGATTTCGAGGCCGCCGCCGATGCAGGCCCCTTCGATCAGCGCGACGGTGGGATGGCGGCACTGCGCGACGGCTTTCATCGTGGCATCGATCACTTCGCCGTACTGCCGGGCCTGGCGCGAATTGGCGCGCTCGGTGGCGAATTCGGCGATGTCGGCACCCGCGGCGAAGGCCTTGCCGCCGGCGCCGCGCAGCACCACGCAGCGCAGCGCGTCGTTGGCGGAGAGCCGGTGCATGGTGGCTCCGAGCTCCTCCCACATCGCGCGGGTCAGCGCGTTGAGCCGGTCCGGACGGTTGAGGGTGACGGTGGCAATCGAGCCGTCACGACTGGTGACTATGGCGTCAGTCATGAAGTGGCGGCGCGAAATGGCATGGCGCTTACTGCTGCGGGATCTTCGCTTCGCGGACGACCTTCGCCCACTTGTCGGTTTCGGAACGCAGCAGCTTGACGAATTCCGCCGAAGTGCCCGGTATCGCTTCCATGCCCTGGCGAGCGTAACGCTGTTTCATGTCGGGCGTGCTCATTACCGCGACGATGGTCTTGTTCAGCTTCTCGACGATCGGTTTCGGCACGGCGGACTGGGTCAGTATCCCGTACCAGGTGGCATACTCGAATCCGGGGACACCCGACTGTTCAACCGTGGGCACGTCGGGCAGCACCGGCGAGCGGGTCTTGGTCGTAACCGCGATGCCGCGCAGCCGGCCGCTCTTGACGTGCGGCAGCGCCGAGGCGAAGGTCGACATGAAGGCGCTGGTTTCGTTGCCGAGCAGCGCGGTGACCGCGGGACCGGTGCCCTTGTACGGCACGTGCACCAGCTTGATCTTCTGCGACATCATCAGCATTTCCATTGCCAGATGCGTGCCCGAACCGAGGCCGGCGGAGGCGTAGGTCAGCTTGCCGGGCTGCTTCTTTGCCAGGTTGACGAATTCCTGCAGGGTTTTTGCCGGCAGTGAGGAATGGGTGACGATGATGTTGGGCTGTTCGGTGGCCAGCGAGATCGGCGCAAAATCGCGGATCGCGTTGAACGGCAGTTTTTTGTAGAGCGCGGCGTTGAAGGCCATGCTGATGTTGCCGAGGAACAGCGTATAGCCGTCGGGGACCGCCTTGCTGGCGATGTCCGCTCCCAGCACGCTGCCGGCGCCCGGACGGTTGTCGACCACGATGGTGGTCCCCAGGGCCTGGCCGAAGGCGTCGGTCATGGTGCGCGCGCTGATGTCGCTGCCGCCGCCGGGGGCGAAGGGCACGATCATGCGTATGGGTTTGGTCGGGTAATCCTGCGCCAGCACCTGCGGGGTGATCGCAAGCAAGCCGGTGGCGGCCAGCGCGGCGATGGTCTTGAGCATTGGATCCTCCTCGTTTATGTATGGAACCCGCAGCGGCGCGAGCCGTGCATTTGCGGGAGCCGCTGTTTGATCGCGGCGAGGGGCAAGCATATCACTGGCCCGCGCGGAGTTCATGCCCCCGCCCGGGGACTCAGCAGGAGGTCCGCTGCCTAGGCGGCGCGGGCGGCCTGCAGCTTGCCCTGGACGCTGCCCGTCAGGTATTCCATCGCGGCGGCGACGCCGCCCTTTTTGCAGGGCACACCGGCGAGTTCCAGGCCCATCTCCACGCCGGCCAGCGTGCCCAGCAGAGTCAGATCATTGAAATCTCCGAGGTGGCCGATGCGGAACACCTTGTCGGCGATCTTGCCCAGCCCGCTGCCCAGCGACATGTTGAAGCGTTCGAGCACCACTTTACGGAACGCCACTTCGCTGTGGCCGGCGGGCATCAGCACCGCGGTCAGCACGCCGGAGTATTCGGCCGGGTTCTGGCAGAGGATTTCGAGACCCCAGGCCCTGACTGCGCGGCGCGTCGCTTCGGCATGGCGCTGGTGGCGTGCGAACACCTTGTCGAGGCCCTCTTCGTCAAGCAGCATTTTCAGCGCTTCGCGCAGGCCGTAGAGCAGGTTGGTCGCCGGGGTGTAAGGGAAAAAGCCGTTCTTGTTGGGCGCGAGCATTTCGTCCCACGACCAGTACGAACGCGGCAGCTTCGCGGTTTTGCTGGCGGCGAGCGCTTTCGCGGAAATGGCGTTGAACGACAGTCCGGGCGGCAGCATCAGGCCTTTCTGTGAGCCGGCGACGGTAACGTCGACGCCCCATTCATCGTGACGGTAATCGATGGAACCCAGGCCGGAAATGGTGTCGACCAGGAACAGCGCCGGATGTTTGGCGCGATCGATGGCCTTGCGCACTTCGCCGATGCGCGAGGTTGTGCCGGTGGAGGTTTCGTTGTGAACCACGCACACCGCCTTGATGGCGTGCGCCTTGTCTTCCAGCAGGCGCGCTTCAATCGCCGCAGGATCGGCGCCGTGGCGCCAGTCGCCGCTGATGAATTCCGGTTTCAGGCCGAGGCGCAGCGCGAGGTTGTTCCACAGGGTCGCGAACTGGCCGCTTTCGTACATCAGCACGCTGTCGCCGGGCGACAGCGTGTTGGCGAGCGCGGCTTCCCAGGCGCCGGTGCCCGAGGCCGGATAGATGACGACATCGCCGGCGGTCTTGAACACGCGTTTCATGCCGGCAAGCACGTCCTTGCCGAGCTGGGCGAATTCGGGCCCGCGATGGTCGATGACCGGCATGTCGATTGCGCGCATCACGCGTTCGGGCACGGTGCTCGGACCGGGGATCTGCAGGAAGTGGCGGCCGGCGGCGTAGGTCATGGCGGGGCTCCAGCGGGGGTGGTGAGCAGGCATGGTAACTCCGCTGCTGCTGCAGGGCAAACCCAGTTTTGTATGCAAAATTGACGATGAGGCAAGGGCTGCCAAAGTGAACTTTATAAGTTGTTGTATTTATTATAATTTATAAATTGCCATGGATTTGTGCCCCCGGTATTATGCATACAAACGGAGAAATGCCATGGATACCGCTATTGCCCCCCCGACCAATGTCACTTCGCTGGCCGACCGCCGACTGCTGCATGTCACGGTGATCGACCAGCTGCGCGACCTGATCGTGCAGGGCGTACTGGCGCCGGAAACCAAGCTGAACGAGCGTGTGCTGGCGGAAAAACTCGGCACCTCGCGCACGCCCCTGCGTGAAGCGATCAAGTTCCTCGCATCCGAAGGCCTGGTCGAACTGCTGCCCCATCGCGGCGCCGTGGTGGCGCCGCTGAAACCGGAAAAAATGAAGGAAGTGTTCGTGGTGCTCGGGGCGCTGGAGGCGCTGGCCGGTGAACTGGCCTGCCGCAATGCCACTGCCGCCGACATTGCCGAAATCCGCGCGCTGCACTATCACATGCTGGCGCACCACGCCCGCGGCGAGCTGGCGCAGTATTTCCATTACAACCAGCAGATCCATCTCCACCTCATGGAATGCGCCGGCAATGCGACGTTGGCGCAGGCCTGGCGCGGCCTCAATGCCCATGTCAAACGCGCGCGTTACATGGCCAACCTGTCGCGCGAGCGCTGGGACAAGGCGGTAAAGGAGCACGAGGAAATGCTCGATGCGCTGGTGCGGCGTGACGGCGCGAGGCTGCAGACCCTGCTGGAGGACCACCTGGCGAACAAGCTGGCGATGGTCATGGAAACCCTCGCGGCGCGGCCCGCGGATGCGCAGCGATGAACGCGTCCGCAAATTCCGCCAGGACCGCTCCCGACAGCAGCGCGTTCGCGCGCAAGCTGCGCCGCGAAGTGCGCGGTGAAGTGCTGTTCGACGCTGCCTCGCGCGGCCGTTATTCGACCGATGCGTCGATCTACCAGATCGAACCGGTGGGCGTGGTGGTGCCGCGCGACGAGGACGATGCGCTGACTGCGCTGCAGATCGCGGTCGAGCAGGGCGTGCCGGTGTTGCCGCGTGGCGGCGGCACCTCGCAGTGCGGGCAGACGGTCGGCGCGGCGCTGGTGCTCGATGTGTCGAAACACCTGAACCAGGTCATCGCCTTCGACAAGGATGCGCGCACGGTCACCGTGCAGCCGGGCATGGTGCTTGACCATCTCAACGCCTGGCTGAAACCGTACGGCCTGTGGTTTCCGGTCGATGTATCGACCAGCGCGCAGGCGACCATCGGCGGCATGGCCGGCAACAATTCCTGCGGTTCGCGCTCGATCGAATACGGCAACATGGTGCACAACGTGCTTGGCATCGATGCCTGGCTCGCCGACGGCGCGGCCTACCGTTTCGGCGTGCTGCCGGGCGACCTGGCGCAACTCGATGCGCCGCGCGGTTACCGCGAGCTGGTCGGACGCATCGCCGGCATCGCGCGGCGCGAAGCCGAGGAAATCGAACACCGTTATCCGAAACTGCTGCGCCGCGTCGGCGGCTACAACCTCGACATGCTGCTGCCGCCGGGCGCGAACATGGCGCACCTGCTGGTGGGTTCGGAGGGCACGCTGGCGTTTTCGCGGCGGCTGGAACTCAGGCTGTCGCCGCTGCCGCGGCACAAGACGCTGGGCGTGTGCCACTTCCCGACCTTCTACCAGTCGATGGAGGCGCCGCAGCACATTGTCAAGCTGAAACCCGCGGCAGTGGAACTGGTCGACCGCACGATGATCGATCTCGCGCGCGGCAATCCGGCATTCCGGCCCATCGTCGACCAGTGCGTCAAGGGCGAACCCGAAGCGATCCTTCTGGTGGAGTTTGCCGGCGAGGATCGCGATGAACAGATTCGCCGGCTGCAGCAACTGGTCGAGCTGATGGGCGAACGCGGCCTGCCCGGCAGCGTGGTCGAGGTCATAGACCCGGCGATCCAAAAGGAGTTCTGGGAGGTGCGCAAGGCGGGGCTGAACATCATGATGTCGATGAAGGGCGACGGCAAACCGGTGTCGTTCATCGAGGATTGCGCGGTGCCGCTGGAACACCTCGCCGAATACACCGATCGCCTGACCCAGGTGTTCCACAAACACGGGACAAAAGGCACCTGGTACGCACACGCCTCGGTGGGCTGCCTGCACGTGCGGCCCATCCTCGACATGCGCCGCGATGGTGCGCAGAAAATGCGCGCGATCGCCGAAGAGGCCGCGGAGATGGTGCGGCAGTACAAGGGTTCGTATTCCGGCGAACACGGCGACGGGCTGGTGCGTTCGGAATGGATCGCACCGTTTTTCGGGCCGAAGATCACCGCCGCATTCGGGGAAATCAAGGACGCTTTCGATCCGCAGGGGCTGATGAATCCCGGCAAGATCGTGCGGCCGTCGAAGCAGGACGATCGCACGCTGTTCCGCTTCAAGCCCGGTTACGCCGCGCAGCCGCCGGCCGCGGCGCTCGACTGGAGCGAGTGGGGCGGCTTCGACAAGGCCGTCGAGATGTGCAACAACAACGGCCATTGCCGCAAGTTTGACGCCGGCACCATGTGTCCGTCGTACCGCGTCACCCGCGACGAGCAGCACCTCACGCGCGGCCGCGCCAACACGCTGCGGCTGGCGCTGTCCGGCCAGCTCGGCGTGGACGGATTGACCTCGAATGCAGTGCGCGAAGCGATGGACCTGTGCGTGTCGTGCAAGGGCTGCAAGCGCGAATGTCCGACCGGCGTCGACATGGCGAAAATGAAAATCGAATTCCTGCACCACTGGCGCCGCCATCACGGACTGACGCTGAAGGAGCGCCTGATCGCATACTTGCCGCGTTACGCGCCGTGGGCGGCGCGGTTTGCGCCGGCCGTGAATCTGCTGCAGAACGGTTTCAAGACCCTGCTCGGTTTTGCCGCGCAGCGTTCGCTGCCGGCCTGGCGCAACGATGTATTTGACGCGCCCGCGGCGGGGACCGGCGACAGTCGCGAAGTCGTATTGCTGGTGGACACCTTCAACCGTTATTTCGAACCGGAAAATGCTGCCGCTGCCGTTGCCGTACTGGAAGCGGCCGGTTACACGGTGCATGTGCCGGGCGCCGTCGACGGCAGCCGTCCGCTGTGTTGCGGGCGCACGTTTCTGGCGCAGGGCTTGGTCGATGAGGCGCGCACCGAGGCGCGGCGCATGATCGAGGCACTGAAGCCGTACATCGGGCGCGGCGTGCCAGTGATCGGGCTCGAACCATCCTGCCTGTATTCGCTGCGCGACGAATTCCTCTCGATGCTGCCGGGCGCCGACGCGACCGGGCTTGCCGGCGCTGCGCTGCTGTTCGAGGAATTCATCGCCCGCGAGCATGAAGCCGGCCGGCTGCGGCTCAAGTTGAAGGCGTTGCCGCAGACCAAGGCGCTGCTCCACGGCCACTGCCACCAGAAGGCATTTGCCGCGATGCCGGCGGTGAAGAAAGTGCTCGGACTGGTGCCGGGGCTGAATGTCGAAATGATCGAATCCAGCTGTTGCGGAATGGCCGGCAGTTTCGGCTACGAGGCGAAACATTACGACGTATCGTTGCGCATGGCGGAAACGGCTCTGCTGCCGAAAGTGCGCGAGGCCGATGCCAACACGCTGATCGTCGCCGACGGCAGCAGTTGCCGGCACCAGATTCACGACGGCGCGGCGCGCGAGGCCGTGCATGTTGCGCGGGTGCTGGCTGCGGCGCTGGCTTGAAAGCAATCCCGGACGCACTCGCAGTCAAGCATGGATTGCGTCTTGACAATCAAGCCGTACGACAATAGCCTGAGTCCAACATATAACTAAATCAGCAGCATTGGAGGAGGATGGACCAACCCGTCGCCGCGGCATCCGTGGCGCGCAGCAGCGCGCACCCATGGCTGCTTGAAATCGAAGACCTGCACGTGCACTTCGTCACGTCGCGCGGCGTTGTGCGCGCGGTCGAGGGCGTGTCGTGGAAGGTCAGGCCCGGCGAGGTCGTGGCGCTGGTCGGCGAGTCCGGTTGCGGCAAATCCGTATCGTCGCTGGCGGTGATGCGGCTGCTGGCGAAACCGGCGGGCCGCGTGGTCCACGGCCGCATACTGTTCGAAGGCCGCGACCTGCTGAAACTCTCCGAAGACGCGATGCGCGAAATCCGCGGGCGCGACATCGCGATGATCTTCCAGGAGCCGATGACCTCGCTCAACCCGGTGCTCAACATCGGCTTTCAGATCATGGAGCCGCTGCTGATCCACATGGGCATGGACATGGCCGCGGCGCGCAAACGCGCGATCGAACTGCTGCAGATGGTCGGCATCCCGGATCCCGAGCGGCGCCTCGACCAGTTCCCGCACCAGTTCTCCGGCGGCATGCGCCAGAGGGTGATGATCGCGATCGGGCTGGCCTGCAATCCGAAGCTGATCATCGCCGACGAGCCGACCACCGCGCTCGATGTCACGATACAGGCGCAGATCCTGACGCTGATGCGCGACCTGTCGCGAGACCTCGGCATCGCGCTGGTGGTGATCACCCACAACCTCGGCGTGGTCGCGCGTTACGCGGACCGCGTCAACGTGATGTATGCCGCGCGCATGGCCGAGCAGGGCAGCGCCGCGGACGTGTTCCGCCAGCCGCTGCATCCGTATACCGCGGGCCTGCTGCGTTCGGTGCCGCGCCTCGACCAGCCGCGCGGCGCGCGGCTGGAAACCATAGAGGGCGCGCCGCCGAACCTGCTTGATCCGCCGCCGGGTTGCCGTTTTGCGCCGCGCTGCGCCGCGCGCCAGGACGCCTGCGTGCAGTCGCTGCCGGAGCTGGAAAACGTGGCGGAACACCGTTATTCGGCCTGCCTGCGCGCCGCCGAGATGCTGCAGAAGGGCGCCACGGGGCTGGGTCTGCAGGGGGCCGGCACGGCAGTCACCGGCATCAAGGCGATGGACCGCACCACGCCGCTGGTGCAGGTGGATGGACTCAAAACCTATTTCGAGGTCAGCACCGGCTTCAAGGCGCTGCGCGCGAAACCTGCCGTGGTGCGTGCGGTCGACGACTTGTCGTTCAAAATTTTCCGCGGTGAGACCGTGGGCCTGGTCGGTGAGTCCGGCTGCGGCAAGACCACGGTGGGGCGGACCCTGTTGCGGCTGGAGGAAGCCACTTCAGGAAAAATGATGTTCGAAGGCGCCGATGTCACGCGCGCCGGCGGCGAACAGCTGCAGCGCTACCGCCGCAAGATCCAGGTCATATTCCAGGATCCGTACAGTTCGCTCAATCCGCGCATGACCATCGGCCAGATCATCGCCGAGCCGATGCTGGTCTACAGGCTGCAGCCCGACCGTGCGACGGCCAACGCCCGGGTGAAGGAGTTGCTGAAGCAGGTCGGCCTGTTCGACTACATGGCGGAGCGTTACCCGCACGAATTGTCCGGCGGGCAGCGCCAGCGCGTGGGCATCGCGCGCGCCCTGGCGATGGAGCCGTCGTTCATCGTCTGCGACGAGCCGGTGTCGGCGCTGGACGTGTCGATCCAGGCGCAGATCATCAACCTGCTCGAGGACCTGCAGAAGCAGTTCGGACTGACCTACCTGTTCATCGCCCATGACCTGGCGGTGGTGCGGCATATTTCCGACCGCGTCATCGTGATGTACCTGGGCCGGGTCATGGAAATTGCCGACCGCGACACGCTTTACGCGGATCCGCTGCATCCGTACACGCAGGCGCTGCTCGACGCGGTGCCGATCCCGGATCCGGCGCTGGAGGCGAGCCGCGCCTACAAGGTGCTGGGCGGCGAAGTGCCCAGCCCGCTGGCGCCGCCGTCCGGATGCGTGTTTCATACTCGCTGCCCGCGGGCGACCGCGGAGTGCAGCCAGTTGGTGCCGCCGCTGCGGGAGGTAAAACCCCGCCAGTACGCGGCGTGTATCCACCTATAACACAAGCTGCATTTGTCGTAATCGTACTAACCTGAGGAGGTTGTGATGAAAACAGGAATCTGGATTGCACTGTGTGCCGCTGCGGCGGTTGCCGTGGCGCCGGCTCATGCGCAGACGCCGAAACGCGGCGGCGAGCTGAAGTTTGCCGTGAGCGCCGAACCCCCGAACTACGATTGCCACGCCAATTCGTCGTTCGCGTTCATCCACCCGGTAAGACCGCACTACAACACGCTGCTCAAGTTCGACCCCGAAAAATATCCGGCGGTGAAAGGCGATCTTGCCGAATCGTGGACGGTGTCCAAGGACGGCCTGACCTACACCTTCAAGCTGCGCAAGGGCGTCAAGTTCCATGACGGCTCCAGCTTCGGCTCTGAAGACGTGAAAGCGTCCTACGACCGCATCCGCAATCCGCCGAAGGGCGTGGTTTCGGTCCGCGGCAGCGCCTACTCCGACATCGGTTCGATCGATACGCCCGACGCTAACACGGTGGTGTTCAAGCTGAAGGCGCCGAATGCCGCGATGCTGTCGCTGCTGGCTTCGCCCTGGGACTGCATTTACAGCTCGGAGAAACTCAAGGCGGATCCGACCTGGCCCCAGAAAAACGTCATGGGCACGGGGCCGTTCACCTTCGTCGAGCATGCCGCAGGTTCGCATTGGGTCGGCAAGCGATTCGACGACTATTTCGAGAAGGGCAAACCCTACCTCGACGGCTTCCGTGCCATTTTCATCCGCAACACCGCGGCGCGCGTCAATGCCCTGCAGGCGGGCGAAGTGCTGGCCGAGTTCCGCGGCCATTCGCCTGCCGATCGCGACAAGCTGGTGAAGGCTGTGGGCGACAAGATCAATGTCTACGAAAGCCCCTGGATCTGCGCCCTGGTCGTCACCCACAACACCACGAAGAAGCCGTTTGACGATCCCCGGGTGCGGCGCGCGCTGTCGCTGGCCGTCGACCGCTGGGGCGGTGCCGCAGCGCTGTCCAAGATTGCGCTGGTGCGCCATGTCGGCGGCCTGCTGCGTCCGGGCTCCGAGTACGGTGCGACCGAACAGGAACTGGCGGCGTTGCCGGGCTTCTCGAAGGACATCAACAAGTCGCGCGAGGAAGCCAAGCGCCTGCTGAAGGAAGCCGGCGTGCCCAACCTGAAGTTCAAGTTCACCAACCGCAACGTGCCGATGCCGTACACGCCGGTGGGGGTGTTCCTGATCGACCAGTGGCGGCAGATCGGCGTCACTGCCGAGCACGAGCAGCTGGAAACCAAGCTCTACCAGGCGGCGATGCGCGGCGGGAACTACGAAGTGGGTCTCGACTTCAACTGCGATTTCATGGATGAGCCGAACCTGCAGCTGCAGAAGTATCTTTCAGCCGACAAGTCCACGATCAATTTCGGACGTTACCAGGACCGCACGCTCGACGCGTTGTTCGAGAAGCAGGTGCGCGCGACCAGCTCGGCCGAGCGCCGCAAGCTGCTGCGCGAATTCGAGAAGCGGGCGATCACGGAAGCGTATACCGTGCCGACGATCTGGTGGCATCGCGTCATCGTGACCTGGAAGCAGATGAAGGGCTGGCACATGTCGCCCAGCCACTATCTCAACCAGGATCTGTCGACGGTCTGGCTCGACCAGTAACCCGCGCAGGCTGAAGAACGGCCCGATCCCCCGGTTGTCCCGGGGGATCGGGTTCTGGCGCACGGGCACGGGTCCGGAAGCGCCGCTGTTGCAACGGAAACCGAATTCATGCTGCGTTACATAATCAACCGGCTGTTGCTGATGATCCCCACGCTGCTGGGGGTTGCGGTGCTGGTGTTCCTGATGCTGCGGATGATGCCCGGCGACATCGTCGAGCTGAAACTGCTGGCCGAAGGCGGCTCGGTGTCGCCGGAAACTCTGGCGCTGGAACGGGCGCGGCTGGGGCTCGACAAGTCGATGTGGCTGCAGTTCGTCGACTGGATGACCGGGCTGTTCACGCTGGACTTCGGCATTTCGATGTGGACCGGGCGCCCGGTGATCGACGAGATCGGCGCGCGCATCGGCCTGTCGATGCAGGTCGCGGTGATGGCGACCGTGCTGGCGACGTTCATCGCCATCCCGCTGGGCACGATTTCGGCGATCTACAAGGACACCTGGATCGATCACGTGATCCGCGTGTTCGCGATCGCCGGGCTGGCGGTGCCTTCGTTCTGGCTGGGCATGATCATCATCCTGACCCTGCTGCTGACTTTCAACTGGATCCCGCCGCTGACCTACGTGCCGATCTACGAGGATCCGCTGGGCAACCTGTCGCAACTGGTGTGGCCGGCACTGGCCGTCGGCTACCGCTATTCCGCGGTGGCGACGCGGATGACGCGGTCGACCATCCTGGAAGTGCTGCAGGAGGATTACATCCGCACCGCGCGGGCCAAGGGGGTATTCGAGCGGCTGGTGGTGGCGCGGCACGCCATGCGCAACGCGATGCTGCCGGTGATCACGGTCATCGGGCTGGAGTTCGCGTTCCTGATCGGCGGGTTGGTGGTCACCGAACAGGTGTTCAACCTGAACGGACTGGGCAAGCTGTTCGTCGAAACGGTGACGCGCGGCGATTTCACCATGGTGCAGGCGTTGGTGATGCTGATCGCGGGCCTGTTCATCGTGATCAATTTCACGGTCGACTTGCTGTACGCCGCGTTCGATCCCCGCGTGAGGTACCGCTGACATGGCCGGAATCCAGGCGGCGAAAATCGAGTACAAGGTGCCGGTGCGGCGACATCCGGTGCTGCAGTTCATCATCCAGCAGCCGCTGGGCGCGGCCGGCCTGGTGATCATCGTCGTGATGTTCATCGCCAGCGTTTTTGCAAAACAGGTTGCACCCTACGACCCGCTGGCGATCGACTTCGAGGCCATGCTGTCCCCGCCGTCGTGGCAGCACTGGATGGGCACCGATGCCTTCGGTCGCGACGTGTTCTCGCGCATCATCTACGGCGCCCGCACCGCGCTGGTGGTCGGCTTCCTGTCCTCGCTGGTCGGTTCGACGCTGGGCGCCATCATCGGCGTGGTGTCGGCCTATTTCGGCGGGCGCATCGACACCGTGATCCAGCGCATCATGGACGTGCTGCTGTCGTTCCCGATCATCGTGCTGGCGCTGGCGGTGGTCGCGGTGCTCGGCAAGTTCATCGTAGGCGGCGTCGACATCAACCTGGTGGTGGCTATCGCGATACCGATGGTGCCCAAGGTCGCCCGCGTGGTGCGCTCGTCGGCGCTGGCGATCCGGGAGATGCCCTATATCGACGCCGCACGCACCGCGGGCTATTCCCACACCCGCATCGTGTTCCGCCATTTCGTGCCGAACGTGGTGGCGCCGTACCTGATCATGTTCACCGCGTTCATCGCCCAGGCCATCCTGCTCGAGGCCTCGCTGTCCTTCCTCGGGCTGGGCGTGACCGAGCCGGCCGCGGCCTGGGGCCTGATGCTGTCGGGGTCGTCGGCGGAGTTCTACCGCGAAGCGCCGTGGATGATCATCTTCCCCGGACTGGCGATCAGCCTAGCGGTGTTCGCCTTCAACCTGTTCGGGGATTCGCTGCGCGACTGGCTCGATCCGAAGATCAAGCTTTGAGTTGCGGTAAATGGTGATTGGTAACTGGCGAATGGGAAATTCACCTTTGTCTGCCAGTTACCAATCACCAATTACCAGTCACCGCTCGACCGCATACCGCCGCACTTTCGCCTCATCCACCCGGATGCCCAGGCCGGGACCCGTGGGCACGTCGAAGTGGCCGTCGACGAGACGAACCGGTTCCGCGACGATGTCGTCGGCGAGATAGGGGCTGGACAGGCTGACCCCCCAGTCGAGCGCCGGTATCGATGCCGCGAGGTGGAGCAGGCCGGCGCTGGCGATGCCGGCCTCGGCGATCTTGCAGGCGAGGTTGACCTTCATGTCGAGGCGGTCGCACAGTTGCGCCGCCCCGTACACCGGCGACAGGCCGCCGAGCTTGATGGTTTTCAGGCTGCATCCGCGGGCGGCGTTCATGTCGTGATGGCGCTGCAGGTCGTCCAGGCTGTGCAGTCCTTCGTCGACGCCGATTTTGACGCGACTGGCCGCCGCCACGCGCGCCATACCGGCGACATCGTGCGCGGCGACGGGCTGTTCGAAAAATTCTATGCGAGTGTCGGCGATGCCGTGCACGAAGCGGATGGCTTCGTCAGGCGTCCACGCCTGGTTGGCGTCGGCGCAGATCAGGATGTCGTCCCTGGTGACGGAGGCAGCGACCGCGCGCGCGCGCTCGGCATCGGCCTCGGGCGAGGCCACGCCGACCTTGATCTTGATCGCGACATAACCTTCGGCGAGCCGCTGTTCCGTCTCGGCGATATCGCCTTCGGTGCTGCCGGTGCCGATCAAGCGCAGTGCCGGGACGCGCCTGCGCCGCGCACTGCCCAGCAGTTCGTAAACGGGCTTGCCTTCGGCCAGTCCCAGCGCGTCGAACAGCGCCATTTCGATCGCGGCCTTGGCGGCATTGTTGCCGTAAAGATATTGTCCGGCGCGATGCATGGCTGCGGCGATGTCGTCGGCGGGCATGCCTTCCAGCTTGTCCGCGAGGTAACGCACCGCGGCGACCATGCTGCCCGGGGTTTCGCCGGTCATGGTCGGTGCCGATGCCGCCTCGCCCCAGCCGCTGATGCCGTCCGCGGTTTCCACGCGCACCAACAGGTTTTCGGCGTTGCGCACCTCCTCGAACGACATCTTCACCGGCTTGATCATCGGCAGGCTGACCGCGATGGCGCTTATGCGTTTGATGCGCATGCCCTGTATCCCCGAAAAAAAGCGGCGCCGCAGCGCCGCTTAATATCTTTTAAAATCAATGACTTAAAAAGAGCCGTAAAGTATGCGAGCTTAGAGCTTGCCGATGCTCTTCACGGCCTTGGCCATGCGTTTGTAATCGGCGTCAAAAAACACCTTGAACTCTTCCGTGTCCAGATAGTTCGGCACCACCTTCACCTTTTCCAGCGCGGACTTGAATGCCGGATCCGCCGCGGCCTTGCGGATCAGGTCACGCAACTGGGTCAGGTTTTTTTCCGGCAGGCCGGCCGCGGTGAACACGCCCACCCACAGGTAGGCTTCGGCATCGACGCCCTGTTCCTTGAAGGTCGGCACGTTCGGCAGCGCCGGATGGCGCTTCAGGCCGAAGCTGGCGAGGGGCTTCATCTTGCCGGCCATGATGTGCGGATACAGCGCGGCGGGTCCGCCGCCGGTGGCATCGACGTGGCCGCCGAGCAGCTGGGTGATGGCCGGTCCGCCGCCCGTGGTCGGCACGTGGCGCATTTTCAGGCCGGCGGCATCAAGAAACATGGCCATGGGCACGTGGGTGATGCCGTAGGGGCCGGACGATGAAAACGTGCTGGTGCCCTTCTGGCCCTTGGCGAGCGCGATGAACTCCTTGACGTTTTTCGCGGGCACCGACGGATGCACGACCATGATCAGCGGATCCGAACTCATCAGCGCAACCGGCTGGATCTGCGACAGCGAGAACGGCGTCTTGATGCCGTAGAGCTTGTCCTTCTCGATGACCAGGTAAAGGTTGGGCGTGGTGATCAGCAGCGTATGGCCGTCGGCCGGCTGGTTGGCCACGAACGCTGTGCCCACCGCAGCGGTGCCGCCCGGCCGGTTAACGACGGGCGCGGGCTGCTTGGTCATGCGCTCGATCACGGATGACAGCGGCAGCGCGTGGATCTGGTTCATGCCGCCGGGAGGGTTCGGTACCACCACCGTCATGGCCTTGCTCGGGAAATTCTGCGCTCCGGCCCCGAATGCGGCGCAGCCGCAGGCGAGGGCGATCAACAATCGTTTCAT
>JBFWOE010000045.1:0-19557 GCA_050250695.1 Burkholderiales bacterium | reverse complement strand
CATATCCGTACCCTGCTTCTGACATTTTTCTATCGCCAGATGCCGGAGCTGGTGGAACGAGGCCATATCTATATCGCCCAGCCGCCGCTGTTCAAGGTCAAGCACGGCAAGCAGGAGCGTTACCTGAAGGACGAACACGAACTGAAGCAGTACCTGCTCAGGCAGGCGCTTGCCGAAGCCGAGCTGTATACCGGAACCAGCGACAAGGCACTGTCCAAGGACGCGCTGGAAGAGGTCGCCAAACAGTATCTGCTCGCGGAAGCGGTGATCGAGCGCGAGAGCCGCCTGATCGATCCCGAGGCGTTGCATGCATTGCTCAACAGTGCCGTGGTGCTGGATCTGGGCGATGAGGCCGCTGCCAAGAAGAGCGCCAAGGCGCTGTCAGCCCTGTATGGTGACAACAAGAATGTCAGGGTCGAGGCGGAATACGACGAAAAAATAGAAGCCCATGCCTTGCGCATTTTCCGGACCCAGCACGGCGTCGCGCGGCAGACCGTAATCGACCCGGATTTCCTGCATAGCGGCGACTACGCCCAGATCAGGAAAACCGCGCAGATGCTGCACGGTTTGCTGGGCGAAGGCGCCTACATCAAACGCGGAGAACAGCTGCGCCCGGTGCGTGAATTCCGCGAAGCGATTGACTGGCTGCTGGCCGAAGTCCAGCGCGGGATGGGCATCCAGCGCTACAAGGGCCTCGGCGAAATGAATCCCGAGCAATTGTGGGATACGACAATGAATCCGAAGACGCGGCGCCTGCTCAGGACGCGGATCGAGGATGCCATCGGCGCCGACGAAATATTCACCACGCTGATGGGTGATGCCGTCGAACCGCGCCGCGCTTTCATCGAGACCAATGCACTGGGCGTGCGCAACCTCGACGTCTGAAAAAACATGGCCATCCCGGTTGTTCCTGGAATGGCCATAAGCAATTGTTTTGATTGATTATTTTTTGGCGCGGGCTGCGCGTTTCCTGGCCGGCGCCGCAGGTGCGGCAGCAACCTCGGTTTTTTTGTTGCCAGACTTGCCGCTGCCTTCTTCCTGATCACCCTTAACGGCACGCGGTGCGAATTCAAACCCCACCTTGCCGTCCGGCTGCTTGACCAGGAAGGCCTTGAAGCGCCGGCCGTTGCGGTTTGATACGAAGCCGTCGAGCAGGTCGGTACGTCCCGAGGCGAGCAGCTTTTCCATCTGTTCGCGGTGGATTTCCTGGCGCAGGATCACCTTGCCGGAGCGGAAATCGCATTTCTTGGCTGGCGTGTTCTCGCACAGATAATTCATGCCGTGTTCATAGACCCTGCCGCCGCACTTCGGACATGCGCCCAGCGGCTGCTGTCCCGAGAAATCGATGTCTTCGGCTTCATCGTCGTTGTTCTGGCCGAAATCAAACTCGAGCTTGAAGTTGTCGTTTTCCTTGTCCGGGACGATGCGCAGTATCGCGGCAAAAGGCCGGCCCATCTTCGAGCGGAATCCCTGCAACGGACCTATGGTGCGCTCGCGCAGCAGCGTTTCCACTTCATCGAGTTCGAATTGCCGCCCGCCAGGGGTCTTGGAAATCGAAAATTCGCATGATTCGCAGGCAAAGCGCCGGTAGTTTTCCTTGACCACTTTTCCGCAGCGGGGACACGGGGTCTGCAACGTCGCGTAATCACCGGGAATGGTTTCGCTGTTGAATTCCTTCGCGCTCTTGACGATGCGTTCGGTGATGCGCGCGATCTCCTTCATGAACGTCGACCGCTTGAGCTTGCCGCGCTCCATCTGCAGCAGCTTGTATTCCCACTCGCCGGTCAGTTCAGGCTGCCGCAATTCGTTGACACTCAGCCCGTTGAGCAAGGTCATCAGCTGGAAGGCCTTGGCTGTCGGGATCAGTTCCCGGCCTTCGCGTACCAGGTACTTTTCGGCGATCAGGCGCTCGATAATGGCGGCACGCGTGGCCGGCGTGCCCAGCCCTTTCTGTGCCATCGCCTCGCGCAGTTCGTCGTCGTCGATCAGTTTGCCCGCGCCTTCCATCGCGCTGAGCAGCGTGGCCTCCGAGTAACGCGCCGGGGGGCGGGTGGCCAGGGCAATCGCATCGACTGCAGTGGCCGACGGACGTTCACCTTTGGCGACGGCCGGCAGGTTGGCGCTCTCCTGCTGCTCGTCCTTGCCATAAATGGCGAGCCAGCCCGGTTTGACCAGGATCTTGCCCTCGGTCTTGAATTTGTACGACTCGATCTCCGTGATGCGCGTGGTCACCAGATGCTCGGCCGGGGGGAAAAATACCGCCATGAAGCGCCTGAGCACGAGGTCATAGATCTTCTGCTGCACGTCGTTCAGGTTTTTCGGCGGCTGCGGCGTCGGAATGATCGCGAAGTGGTCGGATACCTTGCTGTTGTCGAATATGCGCTTGTTCGGTTTGACCCAGCCGTTTCTGGATATTTCCTTGGCAAAAGGCGCCAGCTCCGATCCGTCGGCAATTGCCTTCATCGTCGTCTTTACCGTGGCGACATAATCCTCGGGAAGATGGCGGGAATCGGTTCGCGGATAGGTCAGCGCCTTGTGTCTCTCGTAGAGTTCCTGCGCGATCGACAGAGTGACTTTTGCGGAAAATCCGAAGCGACCGTTGGCTTCGCGCTGCAGCGAAGTCAGGTCGAACAGCATCGGCGACATCTGCGAAGATGGCTTGGATTCCTCGGTGACCGTTCCGGCCTTGCCGCGGCAGGCAACCGCGATTTTCTCCGCTGATGCCTTGTCCCAAACCCTGCTGTCACGCTTTTCTGGATCGTTTTCGTCGCGTTTGAACGCAGGATCGAACCAGCGGCCTTCATATTCGCCGGCCTTCGCCGCGAACGTGGCGCGCACTTCCCAGTAATCGCGCGGCACGAATTTGCGTATTTTCTGTTCGCGGTCGACCACGATCATCAGTGTCGGCGTCTGCACGCGACCGACCGTGGTCAGGTAAAAACCGCCGCCCTTGCTGTTGAAGGCGGTCATTGCGCGAGTGCCATTGATGCCGACCAGCCAGTCCGCTTCGCTGCGGCTGCGGGCGGCGTCGGCCAGCGGCTGCATTTCCTCGTCGGTACGCAAATGCGCGAATCCGTCGCGGATGGCCGCAGGAGTCATCGACTGCAACCACAACCGTGATACCGGTTTGCTGGTCTTGGTTGCCTGGACGATGTAGCGGAAAATCAGTTCACCTTCGCGCCCTGCGTCGCAGGCGTTGATCAGCTTGGTGACGTCCTTGCGCTTGAGCAGCTTGGCCAGCACCTTAAGCCTGGGTTCGCTCTTGGCGATCGGGTTCAGGTCGAAATGCGGCGGAATCACCGGCAGGTGCGCAAATGACCACTTGCCGCGTTTGACTTCGAATTCTTCCGGTGCAGCGATTTCCAGCAGGTGGCCAACCGCGGAAGACAACACGTAGTCGTCGCTTTCGAAGTAATCACCGTGCCGCGTAAATCCTCCCAAAGCGCGCGCAATGTCAGCGGCGACTGAAGGTTTTTCCGCAATGATTAGCGTTTTTGCCATACTAAATAGTTGAATTTGCAGCAGTATTGCTGCCAGGATCAGGCGCGCGCCAGCCGCGCCGAAGCAAAGAGCGCCCGATGATAAGAACAATCACCGGCCAGCGCAAGCCGGGATCAGCGTACGCGCTGCCAGCGGCCGCCGGGCAATCCCTCAACCTGTCCGTTCAGCTCCAGGCTGGTCAGGGCGGTATTGAGCGCAGCTGCTGCAAGTCCGCTGCGTTGCTGCAGCGTTTCAAAATCCACCGGATCGAAGCCGACATGTTCGAGCAAAGGATGTTGTTCCGGTACATCCGCTGCCGCCGCGGCCGGGGCTGCATATCCCAGTTCTTCGAGGATGTCGCTGGCGGATTCAACCAGCTTCGCGCCCTGCTTGATCAACGCGTGACAGCCTTTGGCCAGCGGCGAATGTATGGATCCGGGAATGGCGAATACCTCACGTCCCTGGTCCGCGGCCAGACGCGCCGTGATCAGAGAGCCGCTGGATACCGCGGCTTCAACGACCAGACAGCCGCGCGAGATGCCGCAGATCAGGCGGTTGCGCCGTGGAAAATTGGCGGCGAGCGCCGGCGTGCCCAGGGGAAATTCCGAAATCAGCGCGCCGTGTTCGGCGATCCGGTGCGCCAGCTCGCGGTTGCGTGCGGGATACACGATGTCGAGCCCGGTACCGATCACGGCAATGGTGGAACCCGCGCCGTTCATGCCGCCGCGATGGGACGCGGCATCGACGCCCAGCGCGAGTCCGCTGACGATAGTCAGCCCTGCGTCGCTGAGTGTTTCGGCAAATGCTTCGGCGTTGCTTGCGCCTTGCGCGGTCGCGTTGCGGCTGCCGACTATGGCAAAACCGGGACGATTGAGCAGATCAACCCGGCCTTTGACATACAGCAGCGGCGGCGGATCAGGGATTTCAAGCAGCGCCTGCGGATATCCGCTGTCGGCCAGCGTGATGACATGATTGCCGGAATTTCCTGCCAGCCACGATTCGACGGCGGCCAGTGCTTCGGCATCGGCACCGCCGTTGCGGATCGCGATTGCGGTTTTTTCCGGCACGAACGCGATGAGTTCGCGATGACTGGCGGCAAGGATGTTAGCCGGAGAACCGAACGCGACCAGCAATTTGCGCAGGGTCTGCTGGCCCAGTCCGTGCAGCAGGCTCAGGCGCAGCCAGCCTTCCAGATCCGCATCCAGCGACATCGGGAAGTATCCGTGACCGGCGGGGACCGGCTACCCCGCCCGGGAGTCAGGGATTGGTGGCGAAATCCGAAACGGCGACCGGACGGCTGGCTTCCATGACCAGCGCGAAAGATGCGCGGTCGAAGGTGCGGAACACCATCAACAGGCCGTAGCGTTCATCCGGCAGCTTGGCGATGCCTTCGCGAGTCACTGCTTCGCCGCGCGCGAACAGGGTCTCGCGCGGAGGCAATGGTTCGGAATAATAGACGCGAGGGGTATCACTGCCGGTGATGCCGGAACGGCCGAACAGCGGTTCGGTTCTCTGGCCGTATCGCGCGGTTGTCTGGCTGCGTTCGATGGCGAGGACATTGCCGACCTGCAATCCGTCCCGGCTGCCTTTCGACAGTGCAACAATCGACAGTGGCCCGGTTTCCTGCAGGCTGCCGTATGCCGAAATGATGCGTGCATTGACGGGCACTGGCGGCGGATGCGGGACATACGCAAAGACCGGGGTCTGCTTGCCCAGGGGCACCAGACGATCGTCCTGGTAGATTTCCTGCACGGATTTGATGATGTCAATTGTGGCAATTTCGCCGTGTTTGCGGATCCGCGCTTCGCCGAGGTAAGTGGCTTCGTAGCCGAGGATTTCCTGTGTTTCCGGATCGATCAGAGCGTCGCCGCGGCGGAAGATCTGCCACTGGTTGCCCTTGTCCTTGGTGATGCCTTGGGCGAATGCACTGTCCCCGGCACCCAGCGTGACGCGGCTTTCCGAAGTGGCGACGATGCGCGCGGCGGAATCGAGCTCGCCCGCGCTGACCACCAGCGGCTTGGACAGGAACGGTTCGATGACGGAAGGGGTGATGCTGGGAATGGCGCTGCGCGCCGTTTTTTCGACCCGGATTTTCGGCTGCAGTTTTGTGGTACCGAGCTGCACCAGCTGTAATTTTGCCGTGCCTCCGCTGCGGTCGAGGACAATGGTATCGCCTGGATAAATCAGATGCGGATTCTTGACCTGTTCCTGGTTCATCTTCCACAGCTCGGGCCAGCGCCATGGTTCCTTCAGGTAGCGCCCCGAAATGCTCCACAGGGTGTCGCCTTTTTGCACGACGTAGCGCTCTGGCGCGGCGTCTTTCATTGCCGGAGCGTCGGCCGCAAGCGCGAACCACGCCGGAGTTATCAACAAAATCAGGGATATAATTGCTTTTCGCATGTGGAGCCCCACGTTATGTGCGCGTCGATTGCGTAGGTTACAGCAACCGCGATCGACGTGAGAGTTTGGTTTAAATTCTGCATCTAGCTGATTAAATTGGCAAGTTTTTCATGGCTTTACTTCAGATACTTCACTACCCCGACCCGCGGCTGCATAAAGTGGCTGCGCCGGTTACCCGGGTGGATGACAAAATCCGTAAATTAATCAAAGACATGGCTGAGACCATGTACGCTGCCCCAGGCATAGGCCTGGCTGCAACACAGGTGGATGTCCACCAGCGCATCATTGTCATCGACATCTCCGAAACCCGCGATCAGCTCCAAGTTTTCATCAACCCTGAAATCATACGCGCGGAGGGCGAAGCCGAGTGCGAGGAAGGCTGTCTGTCGGTGCCCGGGATCTACGAAAAGGTGACCCGCGCGGCGAAAGTGACCGTGACTGCGCTCGACGCGCAGGGCCGCCAGCGCGTCCTCGAGGCCGAAGGCCTGCTGGCAGTGTGCATACAACATGAGATGGATCATCTGGTAGGCAAGGTATTCGTCGAAAAGCTGTCACGCCTGAAACAGCAGCGTATTGCCGCGAAACTTGCCAAGCAGCAACGGCAGGCGATGTAATTTCCGGTGTCGCCGGGCAGGCCGTTCTTCAAATTGAAAATCATTTTTGCAGGAACGCCCGCGTTTGCCGCCGCGGCACTGGAAGCGCTGCTGAATGCCGGCCACCAGATCGCGCTGGTGCTGACGCAGCCGGACCGGCCCGCGGGCCGTGGTCTCAAAACCCGGGCCTCCGCGGTCAAACAGCTGGCTCTTGAGCGCGGGTTGCCGCTGGCACAGCCGGTTTCGCTGAAAGACCCGGCTGTCGTGGACGATCTGGCGCGTACCGGGGCCGATGTCATGGTCGTGGTGGCCTATGGCCTGTTGCTGCCTGAAACCGTGCTCTCGCTGCCGCGACTGGGCTGCCTGAACATCCATGCTTCACTGCTGCCGCGCTGGCGCGGCGCCGCACCGATCCAGCGAGCCATACTCGCCGGGGACGCTGAAACAGGTGTCACCATCATGCAGATGGATCGCGGCCTGGATACCGGCCCCATGCTGCTTGCGCAACCGGTAAAAATCGACAACGGGGATACCGCGCAGACCCTGCACGACAGGCTTGCCGCAGTTGGTGCGCAGCTGATCGTGCGTGCGCTGGAAGAACTGCCGCCTCCGGTTGCACAGGACGAAGCGCACGCGACCTACGCGGCGAAAATCAGCAAGGCAGAAGCGCGTATTGACTGGACGCGCCAGGCTTCCGAGATCGATCGCCTGATCCGCGCGTTCGATCCGTCGCCCGGTGCATATACGGTCTGGGACGGGCAATTGCTGAAGATCTGGCGCGCGGAGGTGATTACGGCGGAACCCGCGGTACCGGGCACCGTGGTCAGCACTGGGACGGACGGCATCGTGGTCGCTGCCGGTGCGGGCGCACTGCGTTTGCTTGAATTGCAGCGTGCCGGCGGCAAACGGCTGGCAGCAAATTTGTTTCTGTCGGGCACGCCTTTGCTCCCCGGTGTCCGCTTCGAAGCCTGAAGCGCAGGAACGCAGCCCCGCCCGCTCATGGAACGCATTCAATGCCTCGCCGCGAAAGTCGTTTCCCGGGTTCTTGCCGGGCGCAGCCTCGACGCCGAACTGGCAGCGGTCTGGCGCGACGTGCGGTCGCTCGACGCGCAGCAGCGCGGCGCCGTGCAGGATCTGGCTTACGGTACGCTGCGCCATCTCGGCCGTCTCGATTCGGCTCTTGATCAACTGCTGCGCCAGCCACTGGCCGATCCAATGGTGCGCAACCTGCTGCAGGTTGCGCTGTATCAGCTGGGGCATACCAAAGCCCGCGCGTATACCGTCGTTGATCACGCCGTGCCGGCCTGCGCGCAACTGGGATTTCCGCGCGCCGGGGGTCTGGTCAATGCCGTGCTGCGCAACTACCTGCGCCGTCGTGCGGAAATCGACGCGACTGCAGCGGGTACCGACCAAGGCCGGTATTCATATCCGCAGTGGTGGATCAGCAAGGCCGCTGCCCAGTACCCGGATCATTTCCGAGAAATCCTCGAAGCCGGAAATGCCCGTCCGCCGCTGACGTTGCGCGTCAATCGGCGACGCCTGACGCGCGATGCCTATCTTGAAATGCTGGAACTCGAAGCAATCCCGGCGCGACCGGTCGGATCGGCCGGCGTCATCGTTGACAAGCCGCGGCCGGTCGCGCAATTGCCCGGGTTTGCCGAAGGCCTGGTGTCGGTTCAGGACGCCGGCGCGCAGCTTGCCGCCGAACTGCTGGATGTCCGCGACGGCATGCGCGTGCTGGATGCCTGTGCCGCGCCGGGCGGCAAAACCGCGCACCTGCTCGAAATCGCCGACCTTGATCTGGTCGCGGCCGACATCGACGGCGAACGGCTGCAGCGCGTCGCCGAAAACCTGTCGCGCCTCTCGCTGCAGGCGCGCCTGATCGAGATCGACGCCGGGGAGCCCGCGCTGTGGCACGATCCCGGTCCGTTCGACCGCATCCTTGCCGACGTGCCGTGCACCGCGTCGGGCATCGTACGCCGCCATCCCGACATCAAGTGGCTGCGCAAGCCGGGGGATATCGCGGCGCTGGCGCAAAGGCAATCACGGTTGCTCGACACGCTTTGGCAGTTGCTCGGCGGAGGTGGTAAATTGCTGTATGCGACGTGCTCTGTTTTCACCGAGGAGAATAGCCGGCAGGTCGAACAATTCATTGCCCGCCACCCCGATGCGAGGCAGTGTGACTTGCCGCCTGCTGCCGGCGGCCTGAACCCGGTCAACGGCCAACTTTTTCCCGATGCAGCGCATGACGGTTTTTACTACGCCCTTCTGGAAAAGATTTGAGCAGGCGCTGCTGCTGATCGCGCTGGCGCTGGCCACCGCGCCGGCGATTGCCGCGCAGACGCACGGCATAGAAGTGCGCCAGGCGGCGATCACAATGGCGGAAGACAGCTACCTGCTGGAAGCGGACATCGACATTATCCTGTCGCCCCCGCTGGAAGACGCCCTGCACAAGGGCATTTCGCTGTATTTCCTGCTCGAATTCGAACTGGTGCGCCCGCGCTGGTACTGGTTCAACGAAAAAGCGGCCACCCTGCACCAGCAATACCGGCTGACATTCAATTCCCTGACGCGCCAGTACCGCATCGGCGTCGGAGCGTTCTACCAGAACTTCCCGACACTGTCGGAAGCGCTGCAGGTGATGAGCAGGATCCGGCGGCGCGAGGATCTGGAATCCGGTTCGCTGGTCAAGGGTGCAGGTTATACCGCAAGCCTGCGATTGCGGCTTGATACTTCACAATTGCCCAAACCGTTCAATCTCAATGCCCTGGGTTCCCGCGAATGGAGCCTGGGTTCGGACTGGCACCGCTGGACGGTGACGCCATGAACACGGTCGCCGCACCGCAACTGCGTTCCGGCGCAGTCATGCGCTACCTGCTGCTGTTCTGTGTCGGGCTGGGGGTTGCGGCGGTTTTTCTGCTGGCCTCGGTCAGCGCGAACACCGCGCTGTTTTCCGAATACTATCCGCTGCTGCTCGGCGCCAACCTGGTGATCGCGCTGCTGCTGGCCGGCATGGTGGTGCACCAGCTGGTCGCGTTGCGGCGCAGGCTGCTGGCCGGGGTTTTCGGCGCCAAGCTGACATTGCGTCTGGTCGCGCTGTTTGCGCTGATGGCGGTCATTCCGGGCGCGCTCATCTACGGCGTGTCGGTATATTTCGTGTCGCAGAGCGTGGAATCCTGGTTCGAGGTCCGTCTTGACAGCGCGCTGGAAAGCGGGCTCAACCTGGGTCGCGGCACGCTGGATGGCCGCCTGAAGGAACTTGCCGTCAAGGCGGATACGATGGCGTTGACGTTGTCGACGCGGCCGGCATCGGAGCATGTGACTGCGCTGCATGCGCTGCGTGAACAGGCCGGTGTCGAGGAAGCCACGCTGTTCAGCGGGCGCGGCAAGATCCTCGCACATTCGGGGGCCGAACACGGACGCATCGTTCCCGACGCGCCGGGCGCCGCGGCGATGCGCCAGATCAGGATGCAGCAGTCGTACAGCGTCATCGAAGCCATTCCCGAACGCGGTCTTTTCCTGCGGGTGCTGGCACCGGTGAACGTGGTGGCGCTGACCGAAGAAACGCGCGTGCTGCAGCTGCTGCAGGCGGTACCGCAGCAGCTGGCGCGAGATGCGGAGATCGTGCAGGCCGGTTATCGCGAATACCAGGAATTGCAGTTGTCGCGGCGCGGGTTGAAGCGGCTTTATGCGATCACGCTGACGCTGACGCTGCTGCTCGCGCTGTTGTCATCGCTCGGGCTGGCGTTCGTGCTCTCCGACCGGCTGTCGGCACCCCTCAGCGCGCTGGTCGAAGGCACGCGCGCGGTGGCACAGGGCGATTTCAGCCGCCGCGCCGCCGTCGCCAGTCGCGACGAACTCGGCCAGCTGACGCAGTCGTTCAACAGCATGACACTGCAGCTCGCCGAGGCGCAGGCCCGCGTCGAGCGCAACCAGGCGCAGCTGGCGCACGCCAACACCTATCTTGCCAGCGTGCTGGCGCATCTGTCGGCCGGGGTATTGACCTTCGACAGCGGCCTGCGGCTGCGTTCCGCCAATCCTGTTGCTTCGCAGCTGCTGCGCGTCGACTGCGATGCGCTGGTCGACCGCGGCATCCAGGACTGGGCTGCGATGGAACCGGCGCTGGAATCACTGGCCAAGGACATCGTCGACGTCATCTTACTTCCCGATGCGCGGGAATGGGAGCGGCAGGTCGAACGCGAAATGAAGGACGGCACCCAGGTGCTGCTGCTGCGCGGCACCCGTTTCGGCGAAGGCGCGGATGCCGGCCTGATCGTGGTTTTTGACGACATCACGCACCTGCTGCAGGCACAGCGCGATGCGGCATGGGCGGAAGTGGCGCGACGCCTCGCCCACGAGATCAGGAATCCGCTGACGCCGATACAGTTGTCGGCCGAACGACTGCAGCTCAAGCTCGAATCCAAGCTGTCGGCCGCTGATGCCGGCATTCTGGTGCGCTCAACCCAGACCATCGTCAGCCAGGTCGCCGCCCTGAAACGGATGGTCGATTCCTTCAGCCAGTATGCGCGCACGCCCGGGCCGGCGATGCACCCGCTCGACCTCAACGCATTGATACGCGAAGTGCTGGTGCTGTATGAATCGCTGGGTTCGGTGATGGCGCTGAAACTTGCCGAAGGCCTTCCCGCCGTGCAGGGTGATGCGACGCTGATCCGCCAGGTCGTGCACAATCTGCTGCAGAACGCGCAGGACGCCCTTTCCGCCGCGACCGCGCCGCGCATCGAAATCGCCACGACGCTGCGTGACGGACGCGTCGAGCTCGCAGTGACCGACAACGGCAGCGGATTTCCCGAGCACCTGATGAAGCGGGCATTCGAGCCCTACGTGACCACCAAGCCGCGCGGCACCGGGCTCGGCCTGTCGATCGTGCGCAAGATCGTCGAAGAACATCACGGCGAGGTCTCGCTCGCCAACGTGGCGCCGCACGGCGCGCGGGTGGCAATATCGCTGCCCGTGGCAACCCAGGACGCCGCCCGCCCGGCGGCATGAACGGACGAAACCCCATGCGACAGATACTGGTAGTTGACGACGAAATCGGCATCCGCGAACTGCTCTCCGAAATCCTTTCCGACGAGGGCTATGACGTCAAGCTCGCTGAAAACGCCGGTGCTGCACGCGCCTTCCGCAGCCAGCTGCGGCCGGACCTGGTGCTGCTCGACATCTGGATGCCTGACACCGACGGCATCACCCTGCTCAAGGAATGGGCAAGCACCGGGCAACTGACGATGCCGGTGGTGATGATGTCGGGGCACGGCACCATCGATACCGCCGTGGAGGCGACGCGCATAGGCGCCTATGATTTTCTCGAGAAGCCGATCGCGCTGCAAAAACTGCTGGCGACCGTCGGCCGTGCGATGACGCGTGCCGAGCAGGTGCCGCATGCTTCCGCTGCGCTTGGCGCACTGGGCCGCGCGCCGGTGGTGCAGGCGCTGAAACAGCGTCTCGAACGCATTGCCGCCAGCCGTGCGCCGGTGCTGATCCAGGGCGCGCCGGGCTGCGCCTTCGAAGCCTGCGCACGGGCCCTGCATACGCCGAGCATGACCTGGGTTTCCGTGGAAAACGGCGCCCAGACCGTCGAAGCCCCTCTCGACCTGCTGCAGAGTGTGCGCGGCGGCACGCTGTTCGTGCGCGACGTGGCGGAGTTCAGCAAACTCGAGCAGCGCGGGCTCTACATGCTGCTGTCGCAGGCCGAGCGCTACAACGTGCGCGTGGTCTGCGGCACCACGCGGGGGCTGGCGGAACTGGTGGCAGCGGGAGCTTTTGACGACCGCGTATACCAGCTGCTGGGCGCAACCACGGTGCAGCTGCCGCTGCTGCACCAGCAGCGTGACGACATCCCGGAACTGGCGAGCGTCATCCTCAACGACCTGGTCGAGCAGAAGCTGGTGCCGCCCCGCCATTTCAGCACAGCGGCCCTCAACGCGCTGCGCAATTACGACTGGCCGGGCAACATGTCTGAACTGCGCAGCGTGGTGCAGACGCTGGCGAATACCGCGCTGGGCGAGCAGATTTCACTGGAGGAAACCCAGCAGTTGCTGCCACTGGCAGCCAATCCGGTGGCATCCGCCGCGTTGCAGCTCGATGCTCCGCTGCGCGACGCCCGCGACGCCTTCGAACGCATCTATTTCGAATACCACCTGGCCAAGGAAGGCGGCAACATCAGCCGGGTCGCCGATGCCGTGGGTCTCGAGCGCACGCATCTGTACCGCAAGCTCAAACACCTGGGCATCAAGACTTCGCGCAGGAACGACGACTGAGGAGCTGCGCCGCCCTCGCGCGGCCCGCGGGTCAGCCGTTATAATCACGGCTTTTCCGCCGCCATTCCTCCAGGATTTCCAGAGATGAGTTCCCGACCCGAGTTGGCGAACGCGCTGCGCGCGCTGGCCATGGATGCCGTGCAGCAGGCCAACTCCGGACATCCCGGGATGCCGATGGGCATGGCCGAAATCGCCGAGGCGCTGTGGCGCGGCCACCTGCGGCACAACCCGGCAAACCCGCGGTGGGCTGACCGTGACCGTTTCGTGCTTTCGAACGGCCACGGCTCGATGTTGCTCTACGCCCTGCTGCACCTGACCGGCTACGACCTGCCGCTCGACGAGCTTAAACGCTTCCGCCAGCTGCATTCGAAAACTGCGGGCCACCCCGAACATGGGGTCACGCCGGGCGTAGAAACCACCACCGGGCCTCTGGGCCAGGGCATTGCCAATGCCGTGGGCATGGCGCTGGCCGAACGCGTGCTCGCCGACAGCTTCAACCGTGACGGCCATGTCATCGTCGACCATCGCACCTATGTCTTCCTCGGCGATGGCTGCCTGATGGAAGGCGTGTCGCACGAGGCCTGTGCGCTCGCCGGCACACTGCAGTTGCACAAGCTGATCGCGCTCTATGACGACAACGGCATTTCCATAGACTCGGAAAAAGGCAATATAAAACAATGGTTTACGGATAACGTTCCGCAGCGCTTCGCGGCTTATGGCTGGAACGTGATCTACGGCGTCGATGGCCACGACGCCGATGCCGTCCATGCTGCGATAGGGCAGGCGCATCGAGAAACCGCACGACCGACGCTGATCTGCTGCAAGACCATCATCGGCAAGGGCGCTCCGAAAAAACAGAACACCGGCGGTGCCCACGGCGCACCTCTGGGCGCCGAAGAGATCGCCGCCACCCGTGCCGCAATCGGCTGGCCGCATCCACCGTTCGAAATCCCGGAGGCGGTGCGTGCCGAATGGAATTCGCGGGAACGCGGTGCCGCGCTGGAAGCCGAGTGGAACCAGCGCTTTTCTGCCTATGCTTCCGCGCATCCGGATCTTGCCGCCGAATTCAAACGCCGCATGGCCGGCGAACTGCCTGCAGGCTGGGCGGTGCATCGCGATGCCTTCCTCGCGCAGACCACGCAGAAGGCCGAAACCATTGCCACCCGCAAGGCTTCGCAGAACGCGATCGAGGGCTTTGCGCCGGCCCTGCCGGAACTGATCGGCGGTTCCGCCGACCTTGCGGGCTCCAACCTGACTCTGTGGTCGGGTTCGAAAGGCGTCAGCGCGACCGGCGGCGGCAACTACATCTACTTCGGCGTGCGCGAGTTCGGCATGGCTGCGATCTGCAACGGCATCGCGCTGCACGGCGGGCTGATCCCGTACCACGCCACCTTCCTGGTGTTTTCGGATTACGCGCGCAACGCGCTGCGCATGGCCGCGCTGATGATGCAGCGCGTGGTCTGCGTGTTCACCCACGATTCGATCGGCCTTGGTGAAGACGGCCCGACCCACCAGCCGGTGGAGCACGCAGCGACGCTGCGGCTGATGCCGAACATGCATGTCTGGCGCCCCTGCGACAGCGTCGAAACCGCGGCCGCCTGGGCGGCGGCGATCGAGCGCAATGACGGTCCGACCAGCCTGTTGCTGTCGCGGCAGAACCTGCCGTTCCAGCAGCGCAATGTCGAACAGCAGGTCGCCGTCCGGCGCGGCGCCTACGTGCTGGCGGAGGCCGCCGGCGGCGCGCCGCGTGCGGTGATCATCGCCACCGGTTCCGAAGTCGCGGTGGCAATGGCCGCGCAGCAGGCGCTGGCCGGCGCCGGCATCGCCGTGCGCGTGGTGTCCATGCCCTGCACGCAGCTGTTCGACGGCCAGGACGCCGCGTACCGCGACAGCGTACTTCCGCGGGGCGTACCGCGTGTTGCGGTCGAGGCCGGTGTCACCGATTACTGGCGCAAGTACGTCGGGCTGGAAGGTGCCGTGATCGGCATCGACCGTTACGGCGAATCGGCGCCGGCGGGTGAACTCTACAAGTATTTCGGCATCACCGCGGACAATGTCGCTGCGGCGGTGCGCGCGCTGTTGCAGGCAAATTGATCAACGAAATTTTTCCGGGGGCGATATGGCAATCAAGGTAGGCATCAACGGATTTGGGCGCATCGGCCGCATGGTGTTCCGCGCAGCGGTGCAGGATTTTCCCGACATCGACATCGTCGGCATCAATGACCTGCTGGAACCGGACTATCTGGCCTACATGCTGCGCCACGACTCGGTGCACGGCCGCTTCAAGGGCGAAATCGGCGTCGACGGCAATACCCTGATTGTCAACGGCAGGAAAATCCGCCTGACCGCGGTGAAGGACCCCGCCGAACTGAAATGGAACGAGGTTGGCGCCGACATCGTCATCGAATCCACCGGGCTGTTCCTCGACAAGGCCACGGCATCGAAACACCTGGCCGCCGGCGCCAAAAAAGTCATCATGTCGGCGCCGTCCAAGGACGACACGCCGATGTTTGTGTATGGCGTCAACGACAGGACCTACGCCGGACAGGACATCATCTCCAACGCCTCCTGCACCACCAACTGCCTGGCGCCTGTGGCGAAGGTGCTGAACGACAAATGGGGAATCAAGCGCGGCCTGATGACCACGGTGCACGCTGCCACCGCAACCCAGAAGACCGTCGACGGCCCGTCGAACAAGGACTGGCGCGGCGGCCGCGGCATCCTCGAGAACATCATTCCGTCTTCCACCGGCGCGGCCAAGGCCGTTGGCGTGGTGATTCCGGAGCTCAACAAGAAACTCACCGGCATGGCCTTCCGCGTGCCGACTTCGGATGTGTCGGTGGTCGACCTGACCGTGGAACTCAACAAGCCTGCGACCTACGCCGAAATCTGCGCGGAAATGAAGGCGCAGTCCACGGGGGCGCTCAAGGGCGTGCTCGGGTACACCGAAGACAAGGTGGTGTCCTCCGATTTCAAGGACGAGACCTGCACCTCGGTGTTCGACGCCGAAGCCGGCATCGCGCTCGACCCGACTTTTGTCAAGGTCGTGTCCTGGTATGACAACGAATGGGGTTACTCCAGCAAGGTGCTGGAAATGGTCCGCGTGGTCTCGAAAAAATAGACAACTTCAGGAACATGTCCGCCGGGATCACGGAGGATGCGGAGAACTGCAACAAACCTCGGGGAAGATGATCCGGTTTTCCATGTGAACTTTGTGGCTGAAAGGTTTTGAAGTGAAATTCCTCCGCCTCACCGATCTTTCCCTTGCCGGCAAGCGCGTTTTCATCCGTGCCGACCTCAACGTGCCGCAGGACGATGCCGGCAACATCACTGAAGACACGCGCATCCGCGCCACCCTGCCCGGCATCAAACACGCGCTTGCCGCCGGAGCCGCGGTAATGGTGACTTCGCACCTCGGGCGTCCGACCGAAGGTGTGCTGAAGCCGGAAGACACGCTGGCGCCGGTCGCGCAGCGCCTCTCCGAAATGCTCGGCCATCAGGTGCGTCTGGTGCAGGACTGGGTTGACGGCGGCTTCATCGTCAAACCCGGCGAAGTGGTGCTGCTGGAGAACTGCCGGGTAAACAAGGGTGAAAAGAAAAACGATGACGCGCTGTCACGCAAGATGGCGGCGCTGTGCGATGTCTACGTCAACGATGCCTTCGGCACCGCGCACCGCGCCGAGGCCACCACCCACGGCATCGCGAAATACGCGCCCGTGGCCTGCGCCGGCCCGCTGATGTCCGCCGAACTCGACGCTCTGGGCAAGGCCCTTGAAAAACCGGCGCGGCCGCTGCTGGCGATCGTCGCCGGATCGAAAGTCTCGACCAAGCTGACGATCCTGAAATCGCTGGCGGCCAAGGTTGACCAGCTGATCGTCGGCGGCGGGATCGCCAATACCTTCATGCTGGCTTCCGGCATGCGCATCGGCAAGTCACTGGCCGAGCCGGACCTGGTCGGCGAGGCGCAGGCCATCATCGACATCATGAAATCGCGAGGCGCGCAGGTGCCGCTGCCGGTCGACGTGGTGGTGGCTGATGAACTGTCGGCGCTGGCGCGAGCCAATCCCGTGGCCGCCGATGCGGTGCGGCCCGACGATCTGATTCTCGACGTCGGCGCCAGAACCGCGCGGCATTTTGCGGAACTGATCGCGAAAGCCGGCACCGTGGTCTGGAACGGCCCGGTAGGGGTGTTCGAATACGACCAGTTCGGCGGCGGCACCCGGACGATTGCCGAAGCCATCGCCGCCTCGAAAGCATTTTCTATTGCCGGTGGCGGCGACACGCTGGCCGCCATCGCCAAATATGAAATTGCAAACAAGGTATCGTACATTTCCACCGGCGGCGGCGCTTTCCTCGAATTCCTCGAGGGCCGCAAGCTGCCGGCGGTCGAAGTGCTGGAGCAGCGCGCAGCCTAACAACGGAAGGGGTGCCTGATGATCCGCCGAACCAAGGTCGTGGCCACACTGGGACCCGCGTCGAGCGATGCCAGGACGCTGGCGCGCATGATCGATGCCGGGCTCGACGTGGTGCGCATCAACTTCTCCCACGGCACGCCGGATGAACACCGCGCAAGAGTGAATCTGGTGCGCTCGCTGGCGCGCAAGGCCGGCCGTGCGGTGGGCGTGCTGGTCGACTTGCAGGGCCCGAAGATCCGTGTCGGCAGATTCAAGGACGGAAAAATCCTGCTCGAGTCCGGAGCGAAGTTCGTTCTGGACGCCGAATGCAAGCTTGGCGATCAGCATGTTGTCGGCCTGGACTACAAGAATCTGCCCAACGACGTGCGTCCCGGCGATACGCTGCTGCTCGATGACGGGCGCATCGTGCTCGGCGTCACCACCGTGCGCGGGCCGAAAATCACCACCGTCGTCGAACAGGGCGGACCGCTGTCGAACAACAAAGGCATCAACCGCAAGGGCGGCGGCCTGACCGCGCCGGCACTGACCGAAAAAGACAAGCAGGACATCAGGCTCGCGGCCGAACTCAAGGCGGACTTCCTGGCGGTGTCGTTTCCCCGCTCCGGCGACGATGTGCGCTGGGCGCGTGACCTCTTCACCAAGGCCGGCGGCCACGGCCTGATCGTGTCGAAAATCGAGCGCGCCGAGGCGATTCCCGCGCTGGAGGAGATCCTCGACGCCTCCGACGCCATCATGGTTGCCCGCGGCGATCTGGCCGTCGAAGTCGGCGACGCCGCGGTGCCGGCGCTGCAGAAGCGCATGATCCGCTTGGCGCGCGAGAGGCAGAAACTGACGATTACCGCCACGCAGATGATGGAATCGATGATCAGCAGCCCGATTCCCACGCGCGCCGAGGTTTCGGACGTCGCCAATGCAGTGCTGGACGGCACGGATGCCGTGATGACTTCCGCGGAGACGGCGGCCGGCAAATATCCGGCCGAAACCATCGCCGCGATGGTGCGCGTGTGTCTGGAGGTGGAGAAGGAAGATCAGCAGCAGCAGGAGCGCCGCGGAAACCCGGGTCAGATTGACGTCGAAAACGCGGTAGCCAAGGCCACGGCCTTTACCGCTGCCGGATTGCCGATCAAGGCGGTTGCAGCCCTGACCCAGAGCGGCCGCACCGCGCTTCTGATGTCGCGCATGGCCATATCTGTGCCGATCTACGCCATGAGCTCCGTTATTGAAACCCGCCGCCGGGTGACGCTGTTCCGCGGAGTGCATCCCGTGCGCTTCAAGGGTGCGCGCAACCCGGAGAAGGCGCTGCACATGGCGGAAGACGAACTGATCAAGCGCGGTGTCGTGCAGAACGGCGACCTGATCGTGCTGACCATCGGCGAGCCCTTCGGCCGCGCCGGCGGCACCAACACCCTGAAAATCGTCAAGGTTGGTGAGCACCGGAAGACCTGATTCTCCGGTGTAAAATAAGCCCCCGTTTTCAACGAATTTCCAACTGAACAGAACTGCAGGAGCAACCATGTCAGCAAACGATCTCGCCGCCATCGCCAAGGCCATGGTGGCGCCCGGCAAGGGCATACTCGCCGCCGATGAGAGCACCGGCACCATCGCCAAGCGCTTCGAAGGCATCAGCGTCGAAAACACCGAGGAAAACCGCCGCGCCTACCGCGACCTGCTGTTCCAGACGCGCGGCCTCGGTGACCACATCAGCGGCGTGATCCTCTATGACGAAACGCTGCGCCAGAAATCGGCCGACGGCACGACCTTCGTCAACCTGCTGACACAGAACCGCATCCTGCCCGGCATCAAGGTCGATGCCGGCGCCAAGGACCTGGCGCTGTGCCCCGGCGAGAAAGTAACCGAAGGCCTGGACAACCTGCCCAAGCGCTGCGCCGAATACGTCAAGCTCGGCGCCAGGTTCGCCAAGTGGCGCGCGGTGATCGACATCGGCCGCGACATGCCCAGCGCCACCTGCATCGCCGCCAACGCCCATGCGCTGGCGCGTTACGCCGCGATCTGCCAGGAAGCCGGTCTGGTGCCCATCGTCGAACCGGAAGTGCTGATGGACGGCGACCACACGATCGAACGCTGCGAGGAAGTCACCGAGTGGACGCTGAACGCCGTTTACGAAGCGCTTTATATGAACCGGGTGGTGCTGGAGCATTCGGTGCTCAAGCCCTCGATGGTGATTTCCGGCAAGAAATGCGCGAAGCAGGCGCCGGTCGACGAAGTCGCCGCGCGCACGGTGCGCGTGCTCAAGCGCAGTGTGCCTGCCGCGGTGGCCGGCATCGTTTTCCTCTCCGGCGGCCAGAGCGATGAACTCGCAACCGCCCACCTCAATTCGATGAACGTGCAGTTCAAGGGCAACCTGCCGTGGCCGCTGTCGTTCTCCTACGGCCG